>DXDT01000011.1 GCA_019115335.1 Candidatus Brachybacterium merdigallinarum | reverse complement strand
TTCTTGGCGACCTCGACCAGGGCGGCGAAAGCCGGGGCGTCGTTCACGGCGAGCTCGGCGAGCATGCGACGGTCCACCTCGACACCCGCGAGGCCGAGGCCCTGGATGAAGCGGTTGTAGGTCATGCCGTTCGCGCGGGCCGCGGCGTTGATGCGCTGGATCCAGAGCTGACGGAAGTCGCCCTTGCGCTTCTTGCGGTCGCGGAAGTTGTAGGTCTGCGAGTGGAGCACCTGCTCCTTCGCCTTGCGGTACAGCCGGGAGCGCTGGCCGCGGTAGCCGCTGGCCTGCTCGAGGATCTCTCGACGCTTCTTATGGGCGTTGACCGCCCGCTTCACGCGTGCCACGTGATTCTCCTTAGATCGTGCGTTCAGGGATGCAGGAGCTCTGCTCCTGCAGGGGCGCTCAGCGGCCCAGCAGCTTCTTCATGCGCTTGACGTCGGCCTTGTCGACGGTCGTGTCGCTGCCGAGGCGGCGCTTGCGCGTGGAGGACTTGTGCTCGAGCAGGTGGCGGGCGTTCGCCTTCTCCCGCATGAGCTTGCCCGAGCCGGTCACGCGGATGCGCTTCTTGGTCCCCGAGTGGGTCTTGTTCTTCGGCATGGTGCCTGTTCTCCTTCGTCAGTCTCAGGACTCGTCGGTGGTGGCCGCGGAGTCCTGGGTGGGCTCGGCAGGCTCTGCCGATGCATCGGTGGGCTTGTCGGCCTTCTGGTCCTGCTTGGCCTTGGCCCTGGCCTTCTCGTCGTCCGAGCGGCGCTTGCGCGCCTCGGCCATGGCCTGTGCCTTCTTCTTGTGGGGGCCGAGGACCATCACCATGGTGCGGCCGTCCTGTCGCGGGTACGACTCGACGAATCCGTGATCAGCGACATCCTCGGCCATCCGACCCAGCAGCTTGGTGCCCATCTCGGGGCGGGACTGCTCACGACCGCGGAAACGAATCATGACCTTGACCTTGTCGCCGCCGTCGAGGAACTTCTCGACGTTGCGACGCTTGGTCTCGTAGTCATGGCTGTCGATCTTCAGGCCCATGCGGATTTCCTTCTGCACGGTGTTGGCCTGGTTCTTCCGCGCCTCGCGGGCCTTCATATTGGCTTCGTACTTGTACTTGCCGTAGTCCATGAGTCGGGCGACGGGCGGGTTCGCACCCGGTGCCACCTCGACCAGGTCCAGATCGGCCTCCTGCGCCAGGCGCAGGGCGTCATCGACGCGGACGACCCCGACCTGCTCGCCGTTGGGGCCGACCAGCAGGACCTTCGGGACCCTGATCTGACCGTTGATGCGCTGTTCGCTGATGTTGGCTCCTCACCTCGGTTCGTAGCGTGAACATGACAAAGGCCCCCGCTCATGCGGAGGCCCGGAGACGAGGCGCCGACGCGCCCACCGAGCGCGCGGCTCGGCTGTCATGACCCGGCGGCTGGCTGCTCTGGGGCTCCAGTGCGGCTGCCACGAGGTGGGAGGGACTCCACTTGAGGAACGGCTGCCCGTGTCCCACCGTGCACGATCCGGCTGCGAGGTGGAGTCTCGGGCGTATGCTCGATGCTCTCGGCGGTGCGGTCCGCCGGCTTCCCGGTGGGGAATCCTGCGGGGCTCTCCGCCCAGAGATCTCGAGATGCTCTCGAGGTTCTCGGCATGTTCCAGTCGACTATCCTAGCACCTGTGCGGCCGCCGTCCAGGTGATG
Source organism: Candidatus Brachybacterium merdigallinarum (assembly GCA_019115335.1). GTDB lineage: Bacteria > Actinomycetota > Actinomycetes > Actinomycetales > Dermabacteraceae > Brachybacterium > Brachybacterium merdigallinarum. The sequence continues at coordinate 15,534 of DXDT01000011.1, read as the reverse complement.
TGCATCGCGCCGAGGAGCAGCAGATCGGCAAGGAGTTGAGGTGCGGGACGAACGGGACGAGGCAGACGCCCTCGAGGAGGCTTCGGGCAAGGAGTCCTCCGGCGACGGCACCTCGGGTGCGGGGACCTCGAGCGCGGAGACCTCCCATGAGGTGGATCCCGGCGGGGCGTCGGCAGGGGACCCGGTGACCGGGCCGCGGCCCGTCGGCGACCAGCAGCTGCCCGCGCAGCATCCGTCCACGCAGGAGAGCAGCGTCACCGGGCTGCAGCCGACCACCGGAGTGCCCACCGGGACCGCGCCCCGGGCGGTGCTGCGCCCGGTCCCCGACGGCTTCCCGACTCCCCCGCCCCGCCCGGCTCGGCCGAATCGAGCACCGGCCCTGCCCGCGACGGACGCTCCGCCCCCTCCCCGCCGCACTCCGATGTACATCCTGCTCGCCGTGCTCGGCGTGCTGATCCTGGTGGTGGGCATCGGCGGGGGCCTGCTCGTCTTCCGGACGCTCGGCGGCGACTCCCCGGAGCCCGCCGCCGGCCCGCCCGCCACGTCCCAGGCGCCGTCCGACGAGCCGGACGCGACCGGATCCGCGGCCACGTCCGGGACCTCCACGGGCGGCGGCTCGGTGGTGCTGGGCGAGGCGACGGTGACCCTGGTCTCCGCGGAGCAGGCCACCGAGATCGCTCCCGACGGCGAGTCGCCGCTGCGCGGGGAGTTCCTGATCGTCACCCTCGACATCGAGAACGCCGGCGACCAGGCACTCCGGCTCGAGGACCGCGTGACCCTGGTGACCTCCCAGGGGGCGGAGGTGGCGCCGGACCAGACCGCGTCCCGGCGTCACACCGAGTCCGGGGTCGAGTCCCGTCATGAGAACTACGTCCAGCCCCGCAGCCAGAGCCTCGTGCACCTGGTGTTCGAGGGGGGCGGGAGCACCGACGGCGCCGAGCTGCAGTTCGCCCTGGACTCCGATGAGGGGCAGGGCGTCCTGCCCCTGAGCTGAACCGTTCCTCGGCCGGCTCCAGCACCCCGACCGGCCACACCACCCCGACCAGTCCCACCAGCCCGACCAGTTCCATGACCCCGTGACGTCCCACAACCCGATGGAGAACCCCATGACCGCGCATCACGACCACGGCCACCACGATCACGCCCCCCACTCCCCCGCCGCGTCGGAGGGTGTGGCGGAGGGCGGCGCACAGCCGGGCGCCGAGGACGTCGACGCGCTGCGCGACATCGCGGACGTCGCCGCGGTGGAGATCATCAACTCCGCCTGCGTGCACCTGATGAGCGCAGCCGCCGTGAAGGTGGGCCTGGCGGAGGACGAGGAGACCGGTCAGTACCAGGACCTCGCCGAGGCCCGGAAGCTGATCACCTCCCTCGCGGGGCTGGTGACCGCCTCGGCCCCGGAGATCGGCGACGAGCATGCACGGCCGCTGCGCGACGGACTGCGCTCGCTGCAGCTCGCCTTCGCCGAGGCGCTGCCGTTCCCGGACGAGCCCGGCAAGGGCCCCGGCGAGAAGTGGACCGGCCGCGTCTCCTGAGGACCAGCGCCCCGCGGCGACCGGGGCGAGAGGCGCCGAGCGCCCCTCCTGGAGCGTCTGATCCGCGCCGCCTGCGTGCAGGAGCGGGGACGCGGCGTCAGTTGCGCAGGGCGATCCGCAGCGAGCTGATGCGCTCGGCCACCAGGGGCTCCCTACCGAGGGAGTCGGTGACCTGGGAGAGGACCGCCTGGACCTGCTCGGCGGTGAGCCCGGCGACCAGGCGCAGCTGCAGCTCGACCTCGGTGCGGGTGCCGGGATGGGCTGACAGCCCGATCACCGCGGCACTCCGCTGCCCGATGCCGTCCAGAACGGCGGCGAGCTCGGGATCCTCGTGCGGGGGGATCCATTCCCGCCCCTGCGCCAGTGCCCACAGCACCGAGCGCGGCAGCAGGATCGGCCCGCCCTCCTCCGCCGGGGTCGCGGGGTCCACGAGCAGCGAGGTGCACTCCTCCTGCACCGCCGCCTGCGCCGCCTGCGGGGTCACCACCGGCACCGGGCGCGCGTCGCGGCGCCACGCCGTCAGCGCCGAGGCGGAGGTGAAGATCGGCAGGGTCTTCGCGCCGTCCGGGGACTGGATCGAGACCATCGCCATGTCCGCGCCGTTGTCCCCCGTGAGCCCGTGGGCCGTGGTGCCCAGCTCCGTCGCGACCGCCATGATCGGCACCAGCACCCGGGACCCTGCCAGCGCGCGCACCAGGGCGGTGCGATGCGGGTCCTCGCCCGCTCGGTGAGCGGCCAGGGCGGCCCGGACCTCCGGCGGGGTGCTGCCGTCGTCCCCCGGGAACGGGCTGGCCGCATAGTCGCGGCCCGCCCAGGGGGTGCCGGCCGAATCGGTCAGGGCGGACTTCTCCCGGAAGTGCGGGGGCAGGGAGCGGCCCGGACCCTCCGTCACGGCCGGCCCGCGACGTCCAGCGCCTCGGGCAGGGTGAACGCTCCGGCGTAGAGGGCCTTGCCGACGATCGCCCCCTCGACACCGTCGGAGGTCAGGCCGCGCAGCGCCCGCAGGTCCTCGAGGGAGGAGACCCCGCCGGAGGCGATCACGGCCGCATCGGTGCGGGAGCAGACCTCTGCCAGCAGCTCGAGGTTCGGGCCGCGCAGGGTGCCGTCCTTGGTGACGTCGGTGACCACGTAGCGCTGGCAGCCGGCGGCGTCGAGCCGCTCGAGGGTCTCCCACAGGTCCCCGCCCTCGCGGGTCCAGCCCCGGGCGGCCAGGGTGGTGCCGCGCACGTCCAGCCCCACCGCGATGCGGTCGCCGTGCTCGGCGATGACCTCGGCGGTCCATTCGGGGTTCTCCAGCGCTGCGGTGCCGAGGTTGACACGGCGGCAGCCGGTGGCCAGCGCTGCGGCGAGGGAGTCGTCGTCCCGGATCCCGCCGGAGAGCTCGACCTGCAGGTCCACGGCGGCGACCACCTCGGCCAGCAGCTGGGCGTTGCTGCCGCGACCGAAGGCGGCATCGAGGTCCACCAGGTGCAGCCAGGAGGCGCCGCCGTCCTGGAAGGTGCGGGCGGCCTCCATCGGGGTGCCGTAGGCGGTCTCGGTGCCGGCCTCGCCCTGGACCAGGCGCACGGCCTGGCCGTCCTGGACGTCTACGGCGGGCAGCAGCTCGAGGATCGGGTCGCTCATGGATGGTCTCCTGACAGGTGGAAGGGTGGTGCGAAGAGTTGGAGGGGGCAGGGCGGGATCACGCGCCAGCGCTCGAGGTGTGCCCGGCAGCGCCCGAGGTGTGCTCGACCGCGCCCGGGGTGTGCCCGGTGCCCGCCGGGGATTGCCGAGGCAGGGTCTCCAGCCAGTTGCGCAGCAGCTGCGCCCCGGCCGCGCCGGACTTCTCGGGATGGAACTGGGTGGCGGTGAGTGCACCGTTCTCGACGGCCGCGATGAAGCGGTCTCCGCCGTGCTGCGCCCACGTGACCGCCGGCGGGGTCAGCGGGCCGATCGGGTCCATCTCCCAGCTGCGGGCCGCATAGGAGTGGACGAAGTAGAAGCGCTCCTGCTCGATGCCGGCGAAGAGTCGGGACTCGGCAGCGGGGGCGACGGAGTTCCAGCCCATGTGCGGGACCACCGGGGCCTGGATCCGCGTCACCTCGCCGGGCCATTGGTCCAGGCCGCGGCTGTGCTCGCCGTGCTCGGTGCCGGAGCTGAACATGATCTGCAGGCCCACGCAGATGCCGAGCACGGGCCGGCCTCCGGCGAGCCGGCGCTCGATGATCCGGTCCCCGCCGACCGCCCGGACCTGCCTGGCGGTGGTGGCGAACGCCCCGACACCGGGGACGACCAGTCCGTCGGCCGCCAGGGCGCGATCGCGGTCCGCGGTCAGCTCGACCCGGGCACCGGCGGCCTCCAGGGCGCGCACCACGGAGCGGACGTTGCCCGAGCCGTGGTCCAGGACGACGACGGCGGGCCCCTCCCCGACGCTCCGGGTCCCTGCGGCAGGCAGGGTCACTTCCGCTTCTTCTTCCCCGAGGCGATCCATTCCAGCGCCTGGGCACGGGTGAGCGCGGCGGGGTCGTGGCCCTCCTCGAGATCCGCGAGCGCGCGCGCCCCGAGCAGCAGCTCCTCGACCACGTCCGCGACAGCGCCGAGCACGATCGCGGGCGAGACGTCCTCGCCGCGTTCGCCGTCGCGGTAGCGGGTGGCGGTCATGCGGTCGCCGCGGCGCCAGAAGAGCACCACGCCATTGCGCTGCAGAGCGGTGGAGGTGATCGCCGCGAGATCGTGCGCCAGCGCCTCGGCGAGGGCCCCGACGGCGATCGCACCGGTGTCGCTGTCCAGGGTGCGGGTCCCGGCGGGGATGTCGATCCCGTCGGTGCGGGCCTCGCGGCCCAGTCGCACCGCGCCTGCGAGCGCCTGGGCGGAGGCGACGGAGGTCGCGATCACGGCGATCGGCTGCTCACCGTCCTCTCCGAGGACGTCCTCGGCGGTCAGGGGCTGGTCCTCGCCGAGGTCCAGGCCCTGGGTCAGGCGGGCGAACTCGGCATCGATGTCGTCGGTGCTCATAGGGCTCCCTTCGTGGAGGGGACGTCCAGCACCCGGTCGTCGAGGGCGCAGGCGGCGCGCAGCGCCCGGGCCAGTGCCTTGAACTGCGCCTCGACGATGTGGTGGGGGTCCCGGCCCGCGAGCAGCCGCACGTGCAGGGCGATCGCGGCATGGTGGGCGATGGACTCGAAGACGTGCCGGGTCAGGGAGCCGGTGAAGTGGCCGCCGATGAGGTGGGTGACCTGGGCCTCGCTCTCCCCGGTGTGGACGCAGTAGGGCCGCCCGGAGAGGTCGACCACGGCCTGGGCGAGCGCTTCGTCCAGCGGCACCATGGCGTCGCCGAAGCGGGCGATGCCCTTCTTGTCGCCGAGCGCCTCGCGCAGCGCCTGACCGAGCACGATCGAGGTGTCCTCGACGGTGTGGTGGGCATCGATGTGGGTGTCCCCGGTGGCGCGCACGGTGAGGTCGAACCGAGCGTGGGTGCCCAGCGCGGTGAGCATGTGGTCGAAGAACGGCACCGAGGTGGAGATGTCGACCTGTCCGGTGCCGTCGACGTCGAGGGTGAGCTCGACGCTGGACTCGCGGGTGGTGCGGCTGATCGTCGCGGTGCGGGCGGGGGTGGTCGGGGTGGTCATCGGGGGTCGGCCTCCTCGAGGGCGGTGCGGAATGCGGAGTTGTCGTCGGGGGTGCCGATCGAGACGCGCAGCCAGGGCTGGGGGCCGACCTCGCGGATCAGCACGCCCTGGTCGAGCAGACTCTGCCACACGGCACGGCGGTCGCCGCCGGCGGTCAGCAGCGGGCGGAACAGCAGGAAGTTCGCATCGGACGGCGCGACCAGGTGCCCGCGACCGCGCAGGTGCTCGGCCAGGGCGTCGCGCTCGGCGCGCAGCACGGCGACCTGGGAGAGCAGCTCCTGGCGGTGGTCGAGGGCGGTCAGCGCCACGGCCTGGGTGACCCCGGAGAGGTGGTACGGAAGGCGCACGATCCGCACCGCGTCGACCAGGGCGGGATCAGCGACCAGGTACCCGATCCGGGCGCCGGCGAGCGCGAAGGCCTTGGACATAGTGCGGGTGACCACCAGGTTCGGGTGGTCGGCCAGGAGCGTCAGGGCGCTGGGCACGCCGTCGCGGCGGAACTCCGCGTAGGCCTCGTCCACCACCACCAGGCCGCGGCGCGGGGCCAGCGCCTCCGCGGCGGCGCGCACCAGGTCCAGGTCGAGCGCCGTGCCGGTGGGGTTGTTGGGGCTGGTCAGGATCACCACGTCCGGTGCGTGACGGTCGATCGCCGCGCGCACGTCCGCGACGGTGAGCGCGAACTCGGGAGCGTCGCCCCGGGGTTCCGCGATCCAGCCGGTGAAGGTGTCCCGGGCGTACTCGGGATACATCGAGTAGTGCGGGGTGAAGCTGAGGGCGGTGCGGCCGGGCCCGCCGAAGGCCAGCAGCAGCTGGTGCATGACCTCGTTGGAGCCGTTGGCCGCCCAGACCTGGGCGGCCGTCGGCGCCGGCACCTCCGATTCCTCGGCGAGGTAGGCGCCGAGCCGGGCGCGCAGCTGCTCGAACTCCCGGTCCGGGTAGCGGTTCAGGGAGCCGGCGACCTCGGTGACCGCGCTCCCGAGCGCTGCGGCGAGCGCGGGCGAGGGCGGGAAGGGATTCTCGTTGACGTTGAGCATGTGCGGCACGGCCAGCTGGGGCGCACCGTAGGGATGCTGGCCTGCGAGGTCCTCGCGCGGGACCGGCAGGCCGGGGCGGCCCGCCGCGGCGGCGGCAGAGGGTTCGGGCAGGGTCTTCGACATGGTCCCCATGGTAGAGCGCGCCGCGGGAGGCGTGCCGTGGCTGTCCGGGCGGTGGATGTCGCGGGCGGTGGCTGTCCGGGCCCGTCGAGCTGCTCGCCTCACGCCGCGCCCGTCGGACCGCGTCCACGCGACGGCGTTACCCTGGAGCGATGTTCCGTTCTCTCGGCGCCCTGGTGGGCGACCTGCTCGTGGTCATCCTCTTCGTCGCAGCCGGGTTCCTCCAGCACGGCACGCCACTGACCAGCGAGAACATCTTCCTGGTGGGCTGGCCCTTCGCCGCGGGCCTGCTGCTGGGGCACCTGGTGATCCGCTCCTGGCGGGCCCCGTTCCGCCTGCTGCCCCACGGAGTGCTGATCTGGGCGATCATGATCGCCACCGGGATGGCGGTGCGCACGCTGTTCGGGGCGGGGACCGAGACCTCGTTCGTGCTCGTGACCGCCGGGGTCACCGGGGTGCTGATGCTCGGGTGGAGGGCGCTGGCCCTGTTCCTCACCCGGCACGAGCGGCTCGAAGTGATCGATGCCACGGCCGACGCGGATGGCGGCCCCTCCACCGAGACTCCTGCTGCCGACGCCACCTCCCCCGCCAGTCCCGCGGCAGACACCACCTCCCCCGACAGTCCAGCTGCCGACGCCACCTCCCGGCAGCCGTAGTCGAGAACTGGCGCATAGCCGGGTGCTGTGCCTATATCGCCACAGCACCCGGCCCTGCGCCAGTAGCCGTTGGTCGGGATCAGCGCGACCCGTCCGGGGACAGCGGGATCAGCGCGACCCGTCCGGGTCCGGGGACGGGGTTCAGCTCTCGAAGCGCAGGTCCACGGCGCGGCCGTGGGCGGGGAGCCCCTCGGCCCGGGCGAGCACGGTGGCGGTGTCGCGGGCACCGGCGAGCGCCTCGCGGTCGTACTCGACCACGTGGATGCCGCGCAGGAAGGTCTGCACCGAGAGCCCGCCGTCGTACCGGGAGCTGCCGCCGGTGGGCAGCACGTGGTTCGAGCCTGCGGCGTAGTCGCCGAGGCTGACCGGGCTGTACGGCCCCACGAAGACGGCCCCCGCATTGGTCACCCGGGAGGCGACCGCGGCGGCGTCGGCGGTCTGGACCTCGAGGTGCTCGGCGCCATAGGCATCGACGACCTCGAGCCCCTGGTCGATGCCGTCCACCAGCACCACCCCGCTCTGGACACCGCGCAGGGCCTCCTCGATGCGCTCGCGGTGCCGGGCCTCGGGGACCTGCCGGGCGAGCTCGGCCTCGACCGCGGCGACCAGCTCCGTCGAGTCGGTGACCAGCACGCTCGCGGCCAGCGGATCGTGCTCGGCCTGGGAGACGAGATCGGCGGCCACATAGGCGGGGTGGGCGGAGGCATCGGCGAGGATCGCGATCTCCGTGGGGCCGGCCTCGGCGTCGATCCCGACGGTGCCGCGCACCGCCCGCTTCGCCGCTGCGACGTAGACGTTGCCGGGCCCGGTCACGAGGTCCACCGGGTCCAGGCCGCGATCGTCCCCGAGATCCTCCGCGCCGTGGGCGAGCAGGGCGATCGCCTGCGCACCGCCGACGGCGAGCACCTCGTCGACCCCCAGCAGGGCGCAGGCGGCGAGGATCGTGGGATGCGGCAGGCCGCCGAACTCCGGCTGCGGTGGGGAGGCGAGCACGATCTGCTCGACCCCGGCGACCTGGGCGGGCACCACGTTCATCACCACGGAGCTGGGCAGCACGGCCCGTCCGCCGGGTGCGTACAGGCCCACCCGGCGCACCGGCACCCAGCGCTGACTGACCGTGCCGCCGGGGACCACCTGGACGCTCTCGGCAGGGCGCTGCTGAGAGGAGTCGACGCTGCGCACCCGCTGCGCGGAGTCCTCCAGGGCGGCACGGATCTGCGGGTCGAGCTCGTCGAGGGCGCGCTGCAGCTCGGCCTGCGGGACCCGCACATGCGGCGGGCGGATCCCGTCGAACCGTTCGGAGGCCTCCAGGACCGCGGCGGCGCCCCGGGAGGCGACGTCCTCGACCACGGGTCGCACCGCGGCGACGGCCGCCTCGACATCGAGCTCCGCCCGGGGCAGGGCGGCGGAGAGCTCGGCGCGGGTGAGGGCGCGACCGCGCAGATCGGTCACGGCGAGGAAGGGCTGGGCAGACATGACAGCAGTGTAGGAGCCCGCTCCACTATGGTGCTCTGCGTGCTCACGGCCTTCCTCCTCACCCTGCTCGCCGGCGGCGCCACCAGCATCGGCGCCGCACTCGGCGTGCTCGGTCGCGGCACCAGCCCGAAGGTGCTGGCCGGGGGTTTGGGGGTCTCCGCCGGCGTGATGCTGTACATCTCCTTCGTGGAACTGCTGCCCGAGGGCGCCGCGGTGCTGTCCGCCGGGGAGGAGACCACGGGCCGGGGAACGGCGCTCGCGGTGGCCGCGTTCTTCGGCGGCATCCTGGTGATCGCCGTGCTGGACCGGCTGGTGCCCGAACCGGTGAACCCGCACGAGTTCGCGGGCCGGGTGGACCTCGAACACGCCTCCGGAGAGGAGACCCGCACCGCGCAGGAGCAGGCGGCGGATCGGGCGCTGAAGGCGCGCCTGATGCGGACCGGCGTGGTCACGGCGGTGGCGCTGGCTCTGCACAACGTGCCCGAGGGGATGGCGACCTTCGTCGCCGCACTGCAGGCCCCCGAGATCGCGATCCCCGTGGTCGCGGCGATCGCCCTGCACAACATCCCCGAGGGGATCGCGGTGGCGGTGCCTGTGCGCCGCGCCACCGGGTCCCGCGCCAAGGGGTTCTGGCTGGCCACCATGGGCGGCCTGGCCGAACCGGCCGGCGCGCTGATCGGCATCGCGCTGCTGGGGCCGTGGCTCACCGGTCCCGGGATGGGGGCGGTCCTCGCCGCGGTCGCCGGGGTGATGGTCTTCGTCTCGCTGGACGAGCTGCTGCCCGCCGCGGAGGAGACCGGGGAGCACCATGTGGTGATCTACTCCCTGATCGCCGGGATGGCCGTGATGGCCGTGACCCTCCTGGTGCTGTGAGACCGTAGGGGCCGGTGACCGCTGAGGGGCGGACGGGCATGGGGTGGAAGAGCGTGCGGTGGACGATCAGGGGGTGGGGACGATGACGATGACGCGAAGCGCAGGGGAAGCGGACCGGACCGGAGACGACGCCCGTCGGCCCCACCGACCCGTGTCCGCCGGCCGGCCCTCGTCACCTCACCGTGCACGGTCGTCCCGCCGCGCTCCGCACCCCCGCCGGGGCCGTGCGGCCGCTGCCGGCGCCCTGCTCATCATCCTGCTCAGCAGCTGCCTCCCCGGCGCCTCGAATCCCGAGGAGAACACCGCAACCCCCGCCCCGACCATGGATCCGAGCCAGGTCGCCGCCGCGGAGCTCACGACGGTGAACACCTCCTGGCTGTGCGAGGCCGGGGACGACGGACAGCCCGAGCACTCGGGCAGTCCCGGGGTGGTGGTCCCTCGAGAAATCTCCGCCGACGGGGACCAGGTGCAGGTGACTGGCACCCTCGACCTCGAGAACGGCTACGAGGTCACCGGCTTCTCCCCGGACGCCCTGGTCACCCCCGCCCACGCCGAGAACCGTGCCCTGCCCGCCGATCCCTTCACCGGGACGGCCGGAGCGGAGGACTACCCGCTGCCGCCCATCGTCGCGATCGAGCGCGTCGAGACCGAGCTGACCGGGGAGGCCCCCGCCACCGTCGCGGCACGACTGCGACTGGGCACCTGTGACGGGGCCCCGCTCCCGGACGGCCCCTACCTGCTGTCCCTGACCGGCGGCGGGATCGAGTCCCCGCACCGCGGCGAGAATCCCGCCGGCTGGCTCGCCTCGGCGGACGTCCTGCTCGATGTGGTCGATGGCCAGGTCCAGCCCGTCCCCGGCGCGCTCACCGCCCCCAGCGGGGAGATCCCGGTGGACATGTCCGGCCTGTCCTGCGGCACCGCGCTCACCGCCAGCGACGACGCGAGCCTCGCGATCTCCGTGCAGACACCTCCGACCAGCCTGCCCGCCGCCCCCGCGGACGAGGGCCCGGTGATGCTCTCCGCCGACGTCACCGTCACCGCCCCCGCCCCCGGCACCCGCGGCCTGCTGGAGGGCATCGTGATCACGAACCCGACCACCGGGACCATCGTCGCCGGCGCCCGTCACGCCGACGTCGTCGGCCTGGGATGGATCCCCGAGGAGGGGATCACCAGCACGGTCTCCACGCCGACCACCCAGGGGACCTGCTCGCAGCGTCCCCTGGCCGCCGGCGCCTACCAGGCGCACGGCTTCGCGCTCAGCGTGGGCGCGGACGGCGGCACCGAGCTGTCCCTCTCGGACCCCTGGACCCTCGAGATCACCGCCGCCGACGACGAGGGCTGACTCCCCGGCCCGGCCGCCGCGCCCGGTCCTCGCACCAGGCTCCGAGGGGCTCTGGTCGAACGGCTCGCACCGGCGCGGATCTCCCCGTACGGTGGCCCTGTCCGGTGCCGGTCACCGGACCGCCGCCGGCTCCGATAGTCTTGAGGTCAAGACATCTGGAGCCGTGGCATCTGCTGCATCGACCCGAGGGAGCACCGCGACACATGGCGCGCATCATCTACACCCACACCGACGAGGCACCGATGCTGGCGACGGCATCGTTCCTGCCGATCCTCGACGCCTTCTCGGACACCGCCGGGATCGAGGTCACCACCCGCGACATCTCCCTGGCCGGCCGCATCGTCGCCGCCTTCTCGGACCTGCTGCCCGAGGAGCAGCGCGAGGCCGACGCCCTCGCCGAGCTCGGCGAGCTGGCGAAGACCCCCGAGGCCAACATCATCAAGCTCCCCAACATCTCCGCCTCCGTGCCGCAGCTGATCGCCGCGATCACCGAGCTGCAGGGGCAGGGCGTCGACCTGCCCGACTATCCCGAGTCCCCCTCCACCCCCGAGGAGGAGGACATCCGCGCCCGCTACGACTCCGTCAAGGGCTCCGCGGTGAACCCGGTGCTGCGCGAGGGCAACTCCGACCGGCGCGCCCCCGCCGCCGTGAAGAACTTCGCCAAGGCGCACCCGCACCGGATGGGTGCCTGGAGCAGCGACTCGAGGACGTCCGTCGCCACCATGGGCGAGGACGACTTCCGCTCCACCGAGCAGTCCGTGGTGATCGAGAAAGGGGACACCCTCTCGATCGTGCACGTGGCCGAGGACGGCACCGAGACCGTGCTCAAGGCGTCCCTCCCCGTGCTGGAGGGTGAGGTCGTCGACTCCGCCGTGATGCGCGCCGCCGCCCTGGACGCCTTCCTGACGGAGCAGATCGCCGCCGCCAAGGAGCAGGGCGTGCTGTTCTCCGTGCATCTGAAGGCCACCATGATGAAGGTCTCCGACCCGATCCTGTTCGGTCACGCGGTCCGTGCCTTCCTGCCCACCCTCTTCCGCCAGTACGGCGACGTGCTCGCTGCCGCAGGCCTGTCCCCGAACCACGGTCTGGGCGGCATCCTGGCCGGCATCGACGAGCTCGACGAGACCGTGCGCGAGGGCGTGCGCGCCGCGATCGATCAGGACCTGGCCGACGGCCCCGACCTCGCCATGGTCAACTCCCACAAGGGCATCACCAACCTCCACGTGCCCTCCGACGTCATCATCGACGCCTCCATGCCGGCGATGATCCGCACCTCGGGCCACATGTGGAACAAGGACGACGCCGAGCAGGACACCCTCGCGGTGATACCGGACTCCTCCTACGCCGGGGTGTACGCCGAGACCATCCGGGACTGCCAGGCCCACGGCGCCTTCGATCCGACCACCATGGGCACCGTCCCCAACGTCGGGCTGATGGCGCAGAAGGCCGAGGAGTACGGCTCCCACGACAAGACCTTCGAGATCACCACCGCCGGTCGCGTCGAGGTGCGGGACTCCGCCGGCACCGCGCTGATGACCCAGCCGGTCTCCCCCGGGGACATCTTCCGCGCCTGCCAGACCAAGGACGCCCCGGTCCGCGACTGGGTCCAGCTGGCCGTGCGCCGCTCCCGCGAGTCCGGTATGCCCGCGGTGTTCTGGCTGGACGATGCCCGCGCCCACGACCGCAACCTCATCGCGAAGGTCAACGCCTACCTCGCCGACGAGGACACCGACGGCCTGGACATCCGGATCCTCGACCCCGTCGAGGCGACGAAGCACACCCTGGCCCGGGTGCGCGCCGGCGAGGACACCATCTCGGTGACCGGCAACGTGCTGCGCGACTACCTCACCGACCTGTTCCCGATCATGGAGCTGGGCACCAGCGCCAAGATGCTGTCGGTGCTGCCGCTGATGAACGGCGGCGGCCTGTTCGAGACCGGCGCCGGCGGTTCCGCGCCCAAGCACGTCCAGCAGCTCATCGAGGAGGACTACCTGCGCTGGGACTCGCTCGGCGAGTTCCTGGCCCTGGCCGAGTCGCTGCGCCACCTGGCCCGCACCGCGGACAATCGGCGAGCCCGCGTGCTCGCCGACGCCCTGGACCGGGCCACCGAGACGCTGCTGAACGAGGGGAAGTCCCCGCAGCGCAAGCTCGGCAGCATCGACAACCGCGGCAGCCATTTCTACCTCGCCCTGTACTGGGCGCAGGAGCTGGCCGCCCAGAGCGAGGACGCCGAGCTCGCCACCGCCTTCGGCCCGATCGCGAAGGAGCTCACCGAGGGTGAGGAGACCATCGCCCAGGAGCTCCTCGCGGTGCAGGGCGAGCCGGCCGACATCGGCGGCTACTACCGCCCGGACCCGGAGAAGGCCTCCTCGGTGATGCGCCCGTCGGCGACCTTCAACCGGATCCTCGAGGAGATCTCCGCCGCGCTGTGAGCATCACCCCGGCATGATCGGACGCGAGGCAGGCCAGCTCACGGTTGGCCTGCCTCGCGTCCTTCGTCCTACCAGCACCGATGACCGGGCGCGGCTCGATGGTCAGCACTCCGGACACGGAGCCGATCGCTCAGCGGATGATCACGAAGGTCACGCCGAAGGCCACCATCCCGGCGGCGAGCAGGACGAGCGCAGCCATCCTCGTGCGGACGGTCACCGCACCGCGGTCGTCGAGGACCGGCGTCAGGGTCGTCGCGAAGAGGAGGACACCTATCGTCCCGATCACCAGGAAAACTATCGGCCACATCTACGGATCTCCCGATATCAACAGAGGACAGCACCGAGCCAGCCTACGGTCGCGGAGCAGGATGGCGGACAGACTCGCCAAACAGCAGCAGCTCCGCATCGAGCATTCCGGAGCACGCTCCCGCGGCATCTCGCGCGCGGTTCGTCCTCCCTCAGGCAGAATCGTGGTGGAATCAGCCCGGCCGTCCGCACCCGCCGAAGGACGCTCATGCCCGTCATCCCCTCCCCTGTCGACCGGATCGACCTGCGCTACGACGTGACCGGTTCCGGCCCCGCGCTCGTGCTGCTGCACGGCTCCGTGCTCTCCCGGGCGATCTGGCGGGGCCTGGGCTATCTCGCGCCGCTCGCCGCCGAGCACACCGTGATCCGCATCGACCTGCGCGGGCACGGCCGCTCCGGCGCGCCGCACGATCCGGAGGCCTACACGCAGGACACGTTCGTCGCGGACCTGCTCGCCGTGCTCGACGCGGAGGGGGTGGGCCGCGCCGCGCTGCTGGGCTACTCCCTCGGGGCGCGGGTCGCGCTGAGCACGGCGCTGCGGCATCCCGGCCGGGTGCGGCGCCTGGTGAGCCTCGGCGGCTCCGCCGCGGCGCAGCACGGCTCTGTGGACTCGGTGTTCTTCCCCGGCGTGATCGACGCGGTGCGGGACGGCGGCATGGAGGCGTTCTGCGCCGGTCAGGGGCTGGGCCCCGAAGTCGAGGGCCGCCGGGCGCGCGCCACCCGAACCGCCTTCCTCGCCGCCGATCCCCACGCGGTCGCCGCCCTGCTCAGCGCCACCGACGCGACCGGTGCGGTGCCGGCGGAGCTGCTCGCGCAGTGCTCGGTCCCGGCGCTGTGGCTGGCGGGCACGGACGATCACCCTCGTTTCGAGGAGTCACGTCAGGCCGCCGCGCTCATGCCCGGTGCGGAGTTCGTGCCCCTGCCGGGCAGGGACCACGGCGGCACGCTCTTCTCTCCCGACGAGGTGCTCGCGCACGTGCTCCCGTTCCTGCGCTGAGCGGCCCGCAGGAGGGGTCACAGCACCTCGCGTGCGAGGGCGAACAGGGCGACGACGACGATGATGCCGCGCAGCACCCACTCGGGCAGGCGCTTGGCCAGGTGTGCGCCGAAGAACCCGCCGAGCAGGGAGCCGACGGCGATCGCGAGGCTCCCCAGCCACACGATCTCGGCGTCGAACAGGAAGAAGGCGAGCACGTACACGACCGCGGCGGCGAGGTTGACGCCGAGGCTCATGAGGTTCTTGATGCTGTTGACCGAGCCCATCGACCGCCCGGTGAATACGCCGAGGATGCCCAGGTACAGCACGCCCTGCGCGGCGGTGAAATAGCCGCCGTAGACGGAGGCCGCCCCGAGGGAGCCGACCAGGGCGGGTGAGCGCAGGGGGTTGCGCTCGGTGCCGGCCCGGGCCCGCTCCGGGCGGCGCCGTGCGCGCTTCTCGCTGGCGCGTCGCAGCGCGGTGGTGAACTGCTTCTGGAAGACCACCATCACCAGTGCGAAGACGATCAGCACCGGCACCAGCACGTCGAGCGCCGAGGCCGGGGAGACCAGCAGCAGGAGCGCACCTGCGGTGGCTGCCAGCGTCGCGGTGATCATCAGCAGGTTCAGGTGCTCCCGCTCGGCGGCGATCTCGCGGCGGTAGCCGAGCACGGAGCCGACCGTCGAGAAGAACATCCCCACCGTGTTGGTGCGCACGGCGACCCCGGGCGGGATGCCCAGGGCCATGAGGACGGGCAGAGTGAGCAGGGACCCCGAGCCCACGGCTGCGTTGATCGCGCCGGCGACGACACCCATCACGAGCAGGACGACGAGGCTGAGAGGTTCCACGGCCGAGAACCCTACTGGTCCCGGCGCCCCGGGGCCGGGATGTCCGTGCTCCCGGGCATCGCCGCCGTCACCGCTCCCGCGCGGCACGGTGACGGCGGCGGATCGGGGAGGCGGACGCGACGCTCTCGCCCGGACCGCCTTCCCGCCCGCTCAGCTGCCCGGCAGGAGCCAGTCGTTCGGGGAGAACAGCTCGAAGTGGACCCGCTCCTCGTCGGCGCCCGCCAGGCGAAGCTGCTCCCGTGCTCCCTGCAGGAAGGCACTCGAGCCGCACAGGTACGTCTCCGCCCCGTCGGGCAGGTGCTCCGCGGTGATCTCCATGCGGCCGGCG
>DXDT01000121.1 GCA_019115335.1 Candidatus Brachybacterium merdigallinarum | reverse complement strand
CTTCTCGGCGAGGGCGTCCTGCTCGGCGGAGACCTTCTCGGCCTCGGCCCACAGGTCGTTGCGGATCTGGTCGGACTCGACCTTCCTCCACACGAGGACCCCGGCGACTGCAGTGCCCAGCAGGGCTGCGGTGACGGTGATGAATCTCTTCACGTGTCCTCCGATCCTCGAAGTGGGCCTAACTGGACTTGAACCAGTGACCTCTGTCTTATCAGGACAGCGCTCTAACCGACTGAGCTATAGGCCCGTGCAGGCGCTGGACCGGATGCTACCGGTCCCGCTACCGACGCACCACAGTACCGCCCTCCTCGGCTCCTCGTCCAACCGATCCGGCGCGTTGTACGGGAGGTCACAGCGAATCCGGCGCGTCCGCGGCGGATCACGGCCCGACCGGTGGGCGCCCGTCCTCCCGGAGCCCAGGACCGGGTGGTCACAGCAGACCCATCATCCCCGGCAGGCCGAGGGACAGGAACGGCACGTAGGCGACCACCAGCAGCACCGCCACCATCGCGATCAGGTACGGCACCAGCTTGGGGATCACCTTCTCCAGGGTAGTGCCGCCCACGCTGGTGCCGACGAACAGCACCGAGCCCACCGGCGGGGTCATCGTGCCGATGCACATCGCGAACACCAGCACCACGCCGAAGTGGACCGGGTCCATGCCCATGTCCTCGGCGATCGGCAGCAGGATCGGGGTGAAGATCAGGATCGCCGGGGTGATGTCCATGAACGTGCCCACCGCCAGCAGCACCACGAGCATCAGCAGCAGGATCACGACGGGGCTCTCCGAGACGGACAGCAGCGCCTGGCTGATCGCGCCCGGGATGTCGGTGTAAGCCATCACCCAGGACATCGCCGAGGAGGCGGCGATCAGGAACAGGATCACGCCCGTGGTGGAGATGGTCCGCTCCAAGATCATGCGGACGCCGCGCCAGGTGAGACCCCGATAGATCACCGACAGCAGCAGGCAGTAGGCCACGGCGATGCCCGCCCCCTCGGTGGCGGTGAAGATGCCCGTGACGATGCCGCCCACGACGATCACGATCAGCAGCAGGCTGGGGATCGCATCGAGGATCACGCGCAGCGCGCTCGGGTCCTCGGGCGAGCGGCGCTGGCCCTTGTAGCCGTGACGCAGGGCGAAGATCAGGGCGACCGCCATCGCGGCCAGGCCCATCAGGATCCCGGGGAGCACCCCGGCCATGAACAGCGCGGAGATCGAGACGCCGCCGGCGATCATCGAGAACACGATGAAGGCGGTGGTCGGCGGGATCAGCAGGCCCGACGGGGCCGAGGCGATGTTCGCTGCGGCGGAGAACGCGGGATCGTACTTCAGGCGGCGCTGCTCGCGCTGCATGGTGCCGCCGATCGCCGCAGCGGCCGCGACGGCGGAGCCGGACAGCGCACCGAACAGCATGTTGCCCATGATGTTGGTCTGGGCGAGTGAGCCCGGGATGCGACCGGTCAGCAGCTGGGCGAGGCGGATCAGGCGCCCCGCGATGCCACCGCTGTTCATGATGTTCCCGGACAGGACGAACAGCGGGATCGCCAGCAGGGTGAAGCTCTCCAGGCCGGTGTTGAGCTTCTGGGTGATGACGAACATCGCCTGGTCGGCCGGGAGCACGACCGCGGCGGTGGCCAGGGCGGAGATCGCGATCGACACCGCGATCGGCACCCCCAGCAGGAGCAGGACGGCGAAGATCCCGAAGAGGATCAGGGCGGCGAGGCCAGCGGTCATCGGGTGGTCCCTCCGGTCTGCTCGGAATCGTCGGCGGCGGGCTCCGCGGGATCGTCGGGGGCGGGATCGGGATCGTCTTCGACGAGCTCCCGGGTGGCGAGCTCCGTGCCGGTGACGTCCTCCCAGAGGCTGATCACCTGGATGATCACGATGAACACCCCGGCCACGGGGGCGCTGAGGTAGGCGATGCCGCGCGGGATGCCCAGCAGGGCGGAGTTCGAGCCCCAGGCGAAGATCGCGAGGTCCAGGCCGCCGATCACCAGCACGATCAGTGCGAACAGCAGGATCAGCGCGTCGATGCCGATCTTCACGCCGCGCTTGACGGCGGCGGGGAAGCGGTCCTGGAAGAAGACCAGCGCCATGTGCTTGCGGTCCACGAAGGCGTAGGCGCCGCCGGCGAAGGCGGACCACATCAGCGTGTAGGTCACCAGCTCCTCGGTGAAGGCTGCCGGGCTGTCCAGCACGTAGCGGGTGAAGACCTGATAGATCACCAGCATCGCCATCGCCACCAGCAGGATCGCGGTGAACCAGAACAGGAGGCGGTGGATGAGGGTCTTAGTCGTGCCCATCACGGATTCCATCGTCATCTCCTCACCGGGCCTGCTCGATGATGTCCAGGACGTCCTGGATCTGCGGATACTGTTCGAGGTAGTCGTCCACGAGGGACGAGGTGGCCTCGCGGAAGCTGTCGCGGTCCACGTCCTCGACGAACTCGACGCCCATCGCCTGGGAGTCGACGATCGCCTGCTCGACGGTCTCGGCCCAGAGCGACTTGTGGTTCTCGGTGGACTCGATCGCGGCCTCAGTGAGGATCGAACGGTCCTCCTCGGTGAGGGAGTCCCAGGTGGGGGTCCCGATCGCGAGCAGGTCCGGGATCATCGTGTGCTCGGTGTAGGAGAACACCTTCGCGATCTCGCCGTGCGCGGAGTCGGTCAGGGCGGTCTCGTTGCTCTCGGCGCCGTCGATCATGCCGGTCTGCAGGGCGGTGTAGACATCGCCCAGGCCCATCACGATCGGGGAGCCGCCGAGCTCGTGCATCAGATCGGTCTGGGAGGCGAAGTTCTGGATGCGGATCTTCATCCCCGCGAGGTCCTCGACGGTGCGGATCGGGGTGTCCATGGTGTAGAAGGAGCGCGCGCCGGAGGTGTAGTAGGTCAGGCCGCGGAACCCGTGCTCCACGGAGGCGGTGAAGATCTCCTGCATCGCCGGGGAGTCCATGGTGGCGTAGAAGTGCTCCTCGTCCTCGAACACGAACGGCAGGCCGAAGGCGTGGTACGGGTCGAAGTACTGAGCCAGGCCCGGGGCGGCCACGCGGGTCATGTCCACGATGCCGCGACGCAGCTGCTCGAGCACCTCGGTCTCGGTGCCGAGCACGCCGCCGGAGATCATCTGCACGGTGAGCCGCTCCTCGGAGCGCTCGGCCACGAGCTGTGCGAACTCGTTCAGGGCATGGGACGTGGGGTGGGTGTCGCCCAGGCTGTGGGCGAGGGTGAGTGAGCGCGGCGCGCCGGAGGCGGACTGCTCGACGGTGGCCTGACTGCTGCAGCCCGCCAATGCCAGTGCGCCGCCCGCGGCCAGCGCCGCTCGGCGTGAGAACCTCGGTGTCACCAGTACCTCATCGTCTGCTCGTCGTCATCGACCTCTGATGCGCCCGGTTCACGGGCAGGGCCGACCCTAGACCATCTCCGTGAACACGCCGTAACCCCGCCGTGTCGAATTCCCGCCATCACGTCGAGCATCCGAGATCTACGCTGGGGAGCATGACCGAGCAGCGCGCCACCGCAGCCCTCGAGGCCTCCGGCCTCGCCCACACCCTGACCCGGCACGGGAGGGTGGGCTCCCTGGCCGAGGCCGCCGCAGCCCGCGGGGTGGAGCCGCGGGACCTCATCAAGACCCTCGTGGTGCGCCGCGGCGAGGGAGACTTCCTGTTCGTGCTCGTGCCCGGGGACCGAGAGATCTCCTGGCCGAGGCTGCGGGCCCTGCTGGGTGTCAACCGCCTGTCCATGCCGGACCAGGAGGTCGCGAAGCAGGTCACCGGCTACGAGCGCGGCACGATCACCCCGTTCGGTGCGACCACCGCCTGGCCGGTCATCGCCGATTCCTCCCTGACCGGGGATCCCAAGCGGACCATCTCCCTGGGCGCCGGAGCCCACGGCGTCGCCGCCACGGTCAACGCCGAGGCGGCCCTGGCGCACCTGGATGCCCAGGTCGCCGACGTCACCGAGCTCCAGGCCTGAACTGCTCTCCCGGCCTGAACCGGGGCCGACACACCTCAGCCGCGGGTCAGCTCTGCCCCAGAACATTCGATGGACCCCACCAGCAGCCACCCTGCACCATGCAGGGCAGCTGCCCGTGGGGTCCATCGAATGTCAGTGGTCGCCCAGGCGGGCGAGCTCACTCGTCGGTGAAGGTCATCTTCAATCCGCCGAGCAGCGCGGCGACGAGGTTGTAGAGGAAGGCCAGCAGCGTGCCGAGCGCGGTGATCAGCACCACGTTGACCACGGCCACGACGGTGCCGTAGCTGACCATCTTCGAGAAGCTGAAGAAGTCCATGAACGGCAGCGGGTCACCGCCGTTGAGGTCCCGGCCCAGCTGATCGATCTGCGTCCACAGCCCGATGGCGTCCACCAGATTCCACAGCAGGACCACCGCGATCACGGTCGCGATGCCCACCGCGATGGAGATCAGGAACGACAGCTTCATCACCGAGAACGGGTCCAGGCGGGAGAGGGTCAGGCGCACCCGGCGGGGCCCGCGTCGCTCCTGGGCGGTGGCGGGCTCGGAGCGCGCCGGGCTGCGGCTGGCCCCCTTGGCGGAGTCGCCCCGGCCGGTGCCGAGGGCGCCCTCACGGTTCGGGGAGCCGGCGCTGTCGGTGACCGGGAGCTTCGAGGTCGACTCGGACGCTGCAGTGCTGCGCCCGGTCGTCGTGTTGCTGGTGCTCACGGTCACTCCTCGGTGGTGCCATCAGCCGCGTCGGGCTGTTCGGTCTGATCGAGCTGTTCGATCTCGTCCGAGCCTAGATCATCACCCTCCGCAGGCGAGGTCGACGAGGCCGTCTCCACGGAATCCTCGCCTTCTGGACCCGCGGCGGCCTCGGTGCCCTCAGCGTCCGCGGCGTCCCCGGCCTCCGGGAGGTCGGGGCGTTCGCTGTCGTCGACCTCCTCGTCATCCACCTCGGTCTCGGCCGTGGTGGTGACCAGCAGGATCTGGTCGCCCTTGTCGGGCTTGGCGAAGGTGACGCCCATGGTGGTGCGGCCCTTCGGCGGCACCTCGGCGACGCGGGAGCGGACCACGCGGCCCTTCTCCATCACCACCAGCAGCTCGTCGCCCTCCTCGACCACGGCGGCGCCGACCAGGTGCCCGCGGTCGTCGGGGAGCTTGGCGACGCGGATGCCGAGGCCGCCGCGGCCCTGGATGCGGTACTCGTCGATCGAGGTGCGCTTGGCGAAGCCGCCGTCGGTGACGGTGACCACGAAGGTGCCGGGGCGGACCACGTCCATCGCCAGCAGCTCGTCGTCGCCGCGGAACTTCATGCCGGTCACACCGCTGGTGGCGCGGCCCATCGGGCGCAGCACGTCGTCGGCGGCGGGCATCCGCACGGACTGGCCGTTGCGGGAGACCAGCAGCAGGTGGTCGTCGCCGTCCACGGCGCGGGCGGAGATCACCCGGTCGGGCTCGAGCCCCTCCGGGCCCTCCACCTCGCGCAGGTTGATCGCGATGATGCCGCCGGTGCGGTTGGAGTCGAAGGCGGTCATCGCCGTCTTCTTCACCAGGCCCGAGCGAGTGGCGAGCACCAGGTACTGGGCGTCGTCGTAGCCGTCGATGGCGAGCACCGAGGCGATCCGCTCGTCGGGCTGGAACGCCATCAGGTTCGCCACGTGCTGGCCCTTGGCGTCGCGCGGCGCCTCGGGGATCTCGTAGCCCTTGGCGCGGTAGACCCGGCCCTGGTTGGTGAAGAACAGCAGCCACTGATGGGTGGTGGAGGTGAAGAAGTGCTCGACCACGTCGTCGGCGCGCAGCGAGGCGCCGCGCACCCCCTTGCCGCCGCGCTTCTGGGCACGGTACTGGTCGGTGCGGGTGCGCTTGACGTATCCGCCCCGGGTGATGGTGACGACCACGTCCTCCTCGGGGATGAGGTCCTCCATCGACATGTCCGAGTCGAAGGGCAGGATCTGGGTGCGGCGGTCATCGCCGTACCGGTCGACGATCTCGGCCAGCTCCTCGGAGACGATCTGCCGCTGCCGTGCGGGATCGGCCAGGATCGCGGTGTACTCCTCGATGAGGGCCTGCAGCCGGTCGTGCTCCTCGATGATCTTCTGTCGCTCCAGGGCGGCGAGGCGGCGCAGCTGCATCGACAGGATCGCATTGGCCTGGATCTCGTCGATGTCCAGCAGCTCGATCAGGCCGGTGCGAGCTTCGTCGACGTCCGGGGAGCGGCGGATCAGCGCGATGACCTCGTCCAGCGCGTCCAGCGCCTTGAGGTAGCCGCGGAAGATGTGGATCTGCTCCTCCGCCTTGCGCAGCCGAAACTTCGTGCGGCGCACGATGACGTCGATCTGGTGCTTGGTCCACTCGCGCACGAAGGAGTCGATGGACAGGGTGCGGGGCACCCCGCCGGCGAGCGCCAGCATGTTGGCGGAGAAGTTCTCCTGCAGCTGGGTCTGCTTGTAGAGGTTGTTGAGCACCACCTTGGCCA
>DXDT01000120.1 GCA_019115335.1 Candidatus Brachybacterium merdigallinarum | reverse complement strand
AACCGCATCATCACCCCGTCGATCATGGGCTTCGAGGCGCTCTACACGGTGATCCAGACCTCCGCCGTGTACTTCCTGGGCGTGGCCGGGGTGGTCGCCCTCCAGGGGACCGGGCAGTTCCTGCTGCAGGTGCTCGCGATGGTGCTGCTCGCGACGCTGCTCTACGGCGCCCTGCTGCGCGGGCGCTACGCGAACATGCAGGTGATGCTGCTGATCGGCATCATCGTCGGGGGCGGATTGGGCTCGGTCTCCTCGTTCATGCAGCGCCTGCTGACCCCCAGCGAGTTCGACGTCCTCTCCGCGCGGCTGTTCGGATCCGTCACCAACGCCAGCGCCGAGTACCTGCCCTTCGCGATCCCGCTGTGCCTGCTCGCCGGGATCCTGGTGTGGGCGAACGGCCACCGCCTGAACGTGATCGCGCTGGGCCGGGACGTCTGCATCAACGTGGGGGTGAACCACCAGCGCCAGACCATCTACATGCTGGTGCTGGTCTCGATCCTGATGGCGGTCTCCACCGCCCTGATCGGGCCGATGACCTTCTTCGGCTTCCTGGTCGCGACCCTCGCGTACCAGATCGCCGGCACCCACGACCATCGCCGCCTCCTGCCCATCGGCGTGCTGGTCGGCTTCGTCGTCCTCGCCGGCGCGTACTTCGTGATGAACCACGTGTTCTATGCGCAGGGCGTCGTCTCCATCATCATCGAGCTCATCGGAGGAAGCGTGTTCCTCCTCGTCATCATGCGGAAGGGGCGCCTGTGATCACCATCGACGCAGTACGCAAGCAGTACTCCGAGAAGGTCGAGATCGGACCGGTCACCGTCGAGGTGCCCTCCGGCGGGGTCACCGCCCTGGTGGGGCCCAACGGCGCCGGCAAGTCCACCCTGCTGACCATGGTGGGGCGCCTGCTGGGGATCGACGAGGGCGTGATCGAGGTGGCCGGGTACGACGTCTCCACCACCGATTCGAAGGACCTCGCCAAGATCCTCTCCGTGCTGCGGCAGGAGAACCACTTCATCACCCGCCTCACCGTGCGCCAGCTCGTCGGCTTCGGCCGCTTTCCCTACTCCCGGGGGCGGCTGACGAAGCTCGACGAGGAGAAGATCTCCGAGGCCATCGACTTCCTGGACCTCGACGAGCTCGAGGACCGCTATCTCGACCAGCTCTCCGGCGGGCAGCGGCAGCGCGCCTATGTGGCGATGGTGCTGGCCCAGGACACCGAGTACGTGCTGCTGGACGAGCCGCTGAACAACCTCGACATGCGCCACAGCGTGCAGATGATGGGGCGGCTGCGCGATGCCGCCCGCGAGCTCGGCCGCACGATCGTGGTGGTGCTGCACGACATCAACTT
Source organism: Candidatus Brachybacterium merdigallinarum (assembly GCA_019115335.1). Taxonomy (GTDB): domain Bacteria; phylum Actinomycetota; class Actinomycetes; order Actinomycetales; family Dermabacteraceae; genus Brachybacterium; species Brachybacterium merdigallinarum. The sequence goes on along the minus strand of DXDT01000120.1, from coordinate 1,535 downwards.
CGCCGGCCACTACGCGGACCACATCATCGCCATGAAGGACGGCGGCGTGGTCGAGGCCGGCGCCGCCTCCCAGATCATGGACGGCGAGGTCCTTACCCGGGTGTTCGACACCCCGGTGCAGGTCATCGACGGGCCGACGGGCCCTCTGGCCGTCTACTACTGAGGTCGGGGCGACGGCGCGGCAACTCGGACGGCCGAGTGCATCGAGGCCCGTCGAGGCCCTGCACGGTGGATGTGTCGTGCCTTGCGCATCTTGAGGGAAGTGCACGCACTGCGACCCGCTCGGGCTGCTCGAGATAAGCCGCCTCCCAGGCCCAAGACTCGGGGGACCACTCTGATGTCAAAGATGCTGGCCTCCTCAATCCACCGTCGACCCATCGTGGAGGTCTTCCCGCTGAGGCTGTCCACGAAGACTTGACTGAGGTCCTTCTTCGGGTCGTGGTTCGGTGGAGCATCCTCGGCGATCCCGAGGATCACTCGGCGGATAAGCCCAGGCCCGATGCGATCTCTGACCAGCCAGTCGACAGGAAGGCCGCGTTCCCCGAGCCGCGCGAGCCCGGTCGTGATCGCGATGGTGCGGAACGGTCCGTCGATGTTGGGCGAGCCAGCAGCTCCGTCGTGGTCCAGGAGTGGTCCGGCATCTCATCGCGCCGCTCGAGAGCGGCACGCCGCGCATCGAACGAGGTCGCCCGATTCTCGGCATTCGCCATCCTGCTCGCTGAGTCGGCGAACTTCACGCACGCCGATGGGCTCAGACAGACGACGTGTCCGGCATCGGCGCAGGCCCAGGTGTACGCCTGGATCAAGTGGTACTCGGGCTCCAGCAGACTCGTCCCCGATTCCTCCGCGCGGGTGTCGATCGTGTGCAGCAGTTGCCGGCACTCAGCAGGTCACTTGGTCTGCGGGTCCCGTCCGCCGCGGCCATCCGGGCGGTCCAGCACGTCGAGCGCGGCGACCTCGTCGGCCGTGAGCCCGAGCTTCACGGCTGCGAGGTTCTCGACGATCCGTGAGGGCGTGATGGACTTCGGGATCGTCACGATGCTGTGGGAGAGATGCCAGGCGAGGACCACCTGCGCGGGGGAGGCGCCGCGAGCCTCGGCGATCGCGGTGACCGCAGGGTTCTCGAGCAGGTCGGACTTGCCCTGGCCGAGCGGGCCCCACGCCTCGGTGAGGATCTTGTGCTCGGAGTGGAGATCGCGCAGCTCGCGCTGCTGGAAGTAGGGGTGCAGCTCGATCTGGTGGATCGCCGGGACCACCCCGGTGGCCTCGATGATCTCGACCAGCTGCTCCTTCGGGAAGTTCGACACCCCGATAGAGCGGACCAGGCCCCGCTCCTGCAGCGTGATCAGCGCCTTCCACGCCTCGACGTACTTCCCTTGTGAAGGGACGGCCCAGTGGATGAGATAGAGGTCCACGTAGTCCAGGCCGAGCCGTTCGAGGGAGGCCTCGCAGGCGGCGATCGCGTCGTCGAAGGCGTGGGCGTCGTCCCACAGCTTCGTGGTCACGAACAGCTCCTCGCGCGGGACCCCGGACTC
>DXDT01000119.1 GCA_019115335.1 Candidatus Brachybacterium merdigallinarum | reverse complement strand
ACGTTCGCCGCCGACCAGGACAGCGGTGCCACCGCCGCAGGCGAGCCGTCGTACAGCACCTTCTCCGGGATCGAGCCGGCCGCGGTGCGGTGCGCGGCGATCCACTCCAGCACCTCTGCGGCCTGCTCACCCTCCCCGGAGCGGGCCAGGGCGAGAGCCAGCAGCGAGGTCGAGGGGGTCCAGCTGATCCCGTCCTGCTTCCATCCGGCACCGGGGGCGATGCCGCCGGCAGGGCGCACGAGCTCCCTGCGCAAAGCGGTCAGCTGCGCGGAGTCGATGACGTCGACCGCTCCGGTGGCCGCGAAGAAGGCGCGCGCCGAGTCCGCGCCCCCGCGCCGGCGGTAGCGCTGGAACCCGGCGGGTCCGAACGCGCGCCGGGTCAGATCGGCGAACGCCTCGGCGGCATCACCGGTGCGCTCCTCGCCGGTGTGGGCGGCGCTCCCGCGCAGCCCCGCCAGGGTGCTGGCCATGATCCCGAGGGTCACCGAGCGCTCACCGACCTCCCAGTAGTCGGGGGAGACCGGTGGCAGGCGCGTCCCGTCGTGCGTGGAACGCAGCAGGACCGCGGTGGAGCGGTCGAGGAGCCCGCTCAGCTCCCCGGCGGCAGACTCCCGGTCCGCCGCCGGGAGCCCGGTGAGGATCTCGCTCGCGGCCCACAGCGCCAGGCCGGTGCCATCGAACTGGCGGGCCCGACCGTCCGGGACCTCCGCGGTGCCGGGGACGTACCGCGCCTCGAACCAGCCGTCCTCGCCCTGCACCTCCTGCAGGTGCAGCAGGGCCCGGAGCGCGGCCGCGGGGTGCCCGGTCCGTGCGAGTGCCACGGCACCGAATGCCGCGTCGCGCGGCCAGATGAAGCGCCAGTTGCGGGACCAGCCGGCCATCGGGGCGGGCAGGCCGTCGCTGAGCACCCACAGATCCCACAGCGCCGAGGTGGCGAGATCCTCCCAGCCAGCTGTGGCCGCACGATCCAGGAAGGGCCGGGCGCTCTCGAAGAACTGCTCCGCTCGTTCGGCAGGAGCCCCCGAGATGATGGGCTCTGTCGAGGTCGAGGTCGAGGTCGAGGTCGAGGTCGAGGTCGAGGTCGGCGTCGAGGGGGAGCCCGCCGCCCGCAGCAGTCTGGTGCCGGGCACCAGCCAGAGCTCCGTCCCGGGATCGAGGGTGAGGGAGATGTGTCCGGACGGAGGTCCATCGCTCGTCCCCGCGGGCACCAGGTGCCGGTCGCCGCCCTCGTCGATCGCCACCGTGGACGAGTGCAGGGAGACGACGGCGCGAGGGTCGACCGTGCCGCGGAGATGCCGCACCGCCTGATGCCCGCCCACCCCGAGAGCACCGGCCGCGGCGACGAGCCCGGCACCGCGCAGCACGACGCGTCGAGAGGAGCGCTCCCCGCGCGGCTCCGTGATCTCGGTGCCCATCCGTAGCCTCCTCTCGCGTCTCGTGCCGGCGGATCCTCGCTCAGGGTACGGGCAGCCGGTCCTCGCGCACGACGGGGTGCGGGGCCGGCGGGAACGACGGGGACCGGATCCCGCTAGGATCGGCGGCAGACTTTCCCCACCCGCATCGAGAGGTCCGCCCCCATGATCCGTATGTCGTCGTCGTTCCTGCGCACCCTCCGCGAGGATCCTGCCGACGCCGAGGTCGCGAGCCACAAGCTCCTGGTGCGCGCCGGGTACATCCGTCGCAGCGCCGCCGGGGTGTACACCTGGCTGCCGCTGGGTCTGCGGGTGCTGCGCCGGGTCGAGCAGATCGTGCGGGAGGAGCAGGATGCGATCGGTGCGGAGGAGGTGGTGTTCTCGGCGCTGCAGCCGCGCGCCCCCTACGAGGCGACCGGCCGCTGGACCGAGTACGGCCCCACCCTGTTCCGTCTGCAGGATCGACGGGAGGACGACTACCTCCTCGCCCCCACGCACGAGGAGATGTTCACGCTGGCGGTCAAGGACCTGTACACCTCGTACAAGGACCTGCCGGCGATGCTCTACCAGGTGCAGAACAAGTTCCGGGACGAGGCCCGGCCCCGCGCCGGCCTGCTGCGCACGCGCGAGTTCGTGATGAAGGACGCCTACTCCTTCGACATCGACGACGCCGGCCTGGATGCCTCCTACGAGAAGCAGCGCGCGGCCTACCAGCGAACCTTCGAGCGCCTCGGACTGCCCGTCGTGATCTGCCGGGCCGATGCGGGCGCGATGGGCGGCTCCCGCTCCGAGGAGTTCCTCCACCCCACCCCGGTGGGCGAGGACACCTTCGTCGTCTCCGACGGCGGCTATGCCGCGAACGTCGAGGCCGTCACCACCCGGGCCCCCGCGTCGCTGTCCGCGGCGGAGATCGCCGCGCTTCCCGGGATGCACGTCGAGGACACCCCCGGGGCGAGCACCATCGCCGCCCTCACCGACTACTCCAACGAGGCCTTCCCCGGCCAGGGCCCGATCGCCGAGTCGGGGGAGTGGACCCGCTACGAGATGCTCAAGCACCTCGTGTACCTGCTCACCCATCCCGATGGCAGCACCGAGCCGCTGGTGATCGCGATCCCCGGTGACCGCGAGGTCGACGAGAAGCGACTAGAGGCCGCGGTGGCCCCCGCCGTCGCCGCCCCCTTCACCGCCGAGGACTTCGCCCGCCATCCCGCGCTGACCAAGGGGTTCATCGGCCCCGAGGGTCTGGGGCTGGAGAACAGCACGGGGATCCGCTACCTGGTGGATCCGCGCGTGGTCCCCGGCAGCCGCTGGGTCGCCGGTGCCGGGGAGGCGGACAAGCACGTCTACGACCTCGTCTACGGCCGCGACTTCACCGCCGACGGCACCATCGAGGCCGCCGCCGTGCACGACGGCGATCCCGCGCCCGACGGCTCCGGTCCGATGCGACTGACCCGCGGCATGGAGATGGGGCACATCTTCCAGCTGGGCCGCAAGTACGCCGAGGCCCTGGATCTCAAGGTGCTCGACGAGAACGGGAAGGCCACCGTGGTGACCATGGGCTCCTACGGCATCGGGGTCACCCGTGCCGTCGCCGCGATCGCCGAGCTGGGTCATGACGACAAGGGCCTGATCTGGCCGCGCGCGGTGGCTCCGGCCGACGTCCACGTCCTGGCCACCGGCAAGGACGCCGCCGCCTTCGCCGAGGCCGAGCGGATCAGCGCCGAGCTGGAGGCGCAGGGCCTGACCGTCCTGTACGACGACCGCCCGAAGGTCTCGCCCGGCGTGAAGTTCAAGGACGCCGAACTGCTGGGCATGCCCACGGTGGTCGTGGTCGGGCGCAGCCTCGCGGAGGGGATCGTCGAGATCCGCGACCGCGCCGAGGGCACCATCGAAGAGGTCTCGCCGCAGACCGTGGTCGACGACGTCCTGCGCGCCGTGCGCGGCTGAACGGGGCTAGTCGGTCTCGGGCTCGAGCGAGGGCAGTGGGGACAGGCTCTCCCCGAGCCCGGCCAGCACCTCCGCCTCCGCGAGCGCCGCGGCGATCGCGGTCGAGCGCACCGCGAAGGGCGCCGCTCCCGTCAGGGCCAGATGCGCCAGCAGCAGGGCGCGGGAGAGCTCGGTGGGCATCGCCGCCGCGGCCCGCTCGTCCAGGACGCCCCCCGGCAGCGGGTACACCGCCTCGCGGGTGACCACGGGTGCCCCCTCGGCCTCGGCGATCTCCCCCAGCACCGCAGCGCGCGCACGGTGCGTCTCAGTCATCGAGAGGTGGCCGGCCTGCTCGTCCTCGTCATCGGTGCGGGCGGCGAGGACCTCGTGGACGTAGGCCGCGTACCACTCCTCGTCCTGCGCGGTCTCGATCGTCGTGTGGAAATCGGAGGTGGCCCCGATCGAGGGCGGATCCGTCGTCGGCACCTCGCGGGTCGGCTCGATCTCCTCGGCGGTGCGCACCGCTGGCACCGCCTCCCCCTGCCCGCTCGCGCTCGCCAGCCGTCGCAGCGTCCAGGCCGTGTGGGCCGTGATCGCGGCGACCGGTCGGGCCAGCGACCCGGAGACCTGCCGGGCCGCATCGGTGCCCAGCTCCCGAAGCTCGACCAGCAGGGTGATCAGCGCCGAGAGGTCCGCAGGCACCGCCGTAGGGGCCGGACTGGGAGTGGCGGCGGGATCCGGGTCCTGCTCGGCCTGGGCCTCCCGCTCCGTCTCGGCGCCGGTGAGCAGTGCGCTGCGCTGGACGGGCAGGGCCTCCTGCAGGATGCCGAGCGCGGTGGCGAGGGCGGGGGAGGAGCCGCCGTCCGCCCCATCGCCGGTCCCGCTGTCGCTGCCGACAACGGTCGCCGTGCCGGCGATCGCTCGGTCCAGCAGGGCGAGCAGATCCGCGCGGTAGAGATCGTCGATCCCGGGCGGGGGCGGCGTGTACTCGGCCGGGCCGCCCAGCTGCACCGGGCCGCACCCGCTCAGCGCGAGCAGCCCGAGCACACCGGCGCCGAGCACGCCACGGCGCGAGGGACGGCGCGGCGCGCGGGGAGGTCGAGAGCGTTCGGCAGGCAGTGGCACAGGAGGATTGTCGCATCGCCGTCCGTGGGGGAGACGGCGGGCGTCGCGGGCGACTATCCTGGGTCTCGTCCCTCCCGCCGGAGCGCGGAGAGGGCCAGGTATCCATATCGGGAGGAGGTGCACGAGCCGTGAGCGACACCGACGCCCACACGGCCCTGCGGGATGCCGCCGCGCGGATCCTCGACCAGCATGGTCTCGAGCTCGAGGAGATCACCGTCCATCGGCGCAGCGGCACCACCGAGGCGCGGCTGGTCGTGGACCTGCCCGAGGACCAGCTCGGCTCAGCGGACCTGGACACCGTCTCCGCCGCCGCGTCCGCGCTGAACGAGCTGATCGACGCCGACGAGTCCCTGCTCAGCCCCGGCCCCTCGCTGCTCGAGGTCACCACGGCAGGGGTCGACCGCCCCCTGACCACCCCCCGCCACTTCCGCCGTAGCCGCGGGAGGCTCCTCGCGATCACCACCGCGGACGGGCAGCAGCACCGAGCGCGCCTGCTCGCGGTCGAGGACGAGCTGCTGCACCTGCGCCAGGAGCCGGGCCGGGACGATCGCGGCCGACCCGTGCGCCTGCCGAAGGGGACCCCGGAGCGATTCGAGCTGTCGATCGGCGAGGTCACCGCCGCCGCCGTCCAGGTCGAGTTCGATCCCCCCGCCGATCTCGAGCAGCTGCTCGCCGGCACCCACACCACCGTCAAGAAGGAGAGCTGAGATGGACATCGACATGGGTGCCCTGCGGGCCCTCGAGCGTGAGCGGGACATCAGCCTGCCGGTCCTGCTGGACGCGATCCGCTCCGCCCTGCACGCCGCCTACCTCCACACCGACCACCCGGTCCGCGACTCCGAGGTGCAGATCGACGAGAAGACCGGCCGGGTCGCCGTGATCGCCCGGGAGCGCGACGGCGACGGCACCGTGGTCGAGGAGTGGGACGACACTCCCGAGAACTTCGGCCGCGTGGCCGCCTCCACCGCCCGGCAGGTCATCTTCCAGCGGATCCGCGATCACGAGGACGACGCGGTGCTCGGCGAGTACGCCGATCGTGCCGACGACATCGTCTCCGGCATCATCCAGCAGGGCCGGGACCCGCGCATGGTGCTGGTCGACCTGGGGGAGGTCGAGGCGGTGCTGCCGCCCCACGAGCGCGTGCCCGGGGAGGACTACTCCCACGGCCGCCGCATCCGTGCCTATGTCACCGAGGCCCGCCGCGGTCCCAAGGGCCCCCAGATCACCCTGTCCCGCTCCCATCCGAACCTGGTGCGCAGGCTGTTCGCGCTCGAGGCCCCCGAAGTCGCCGACGGCACCGTCGAGATCGCGGGCCTGGCCCGCGAGGCAGGGCATCGCACCAAGATGGCGGTGGCGGCCACGGTCGACGGCGTCAACGCCAAGGGGGCCTGCATCGGGCCGATGGGCGCGCGGGTGCGAGCGGTGATGAACGAGCTGGGCGGCGAGAAGATCGACATCGTCGACTTCGCGGAGGACCCCGCCACCTATGTCGCCAACGCGCTCTCCCCGGCGAAGGTCTCCAGCGTCGAGGTGATCGACGAGGTGGGCCGCGCCGTCCGCGCGGTCGTCCCGGAGGCGCAGTTCTCCCTCGCGATCGGCAAGGACGGGCAGAACGCCCGCCTGGCCGCCAAGCTCACCGGCTGGAAGATCGACATCCGGCCCGAGGGCGGGGGAGCGGCACCGATGGACGTCCCCGCGGTCACCACCACCTGAGGTGTGTCGCACACCTCCTCGGAGCACTGGCCGCGCAGCAGGTCGGCTACACTGGTGAGGCTGTTCGCTTCCGAGCCGCCGTTCCCCGCCGGGGAGCGGACCGCTCGCAGCGGCAGCGCTCGGAACGGAGGTGGAGCACCGGTGGCTCACCCCGCCCCCCATCGCCCCGAGCGCACGTGCGTCGGCTGCCGTCAGGTCGCCCCGCGCGAGCACCTGGTGCGTCTGGTCCGGGATCCCGATCCCGGCGGAGACATCCCCCGGGTCCGCCTCGACCCCTCACGGGCCGCGGCTGGCCGAGGGGCCTGGCTCCACCCCGACGCAGCATGCCTCGACCTCGCCCTGCGGCGAGGAGGCTTCGCCCGGTCCTTCCGCGGCGCGGTCGAGACCCGGCATCTCGCCCGGGATCTCGAGGAATCCGATTTCACCATCCAGTGGAACAGGTAGAAGAACCATGGACATCCGATGAGTACTCGAGCATGAGCACCCTCAGGAATTAATGGTCCGCGCCCTCTTGTCGGCCGGACCGAGACAGGAGAACAGTGGCAAAGGTCCGCGTCCACGAGCTCGCCAAGGAGCTCGGACACCCGAGCAAGGTCGTCCTGCAGAAACTGCAGGACATGGGCGAATTCGTTCGCTCCGCCTCATCCACCATCGAAGCGCCCGTCGCGCGCAAGCTCCGCCAGGAGCTGCCCGCCGCCGACGGCGCAGACGCCGCGAAGCCCGCCAAGCCGGCCGGTGCCCCGAAGCCGGGCGCCGCACCGAAGCCCGGTGGGAGGCCCACCCCGGCCTCCGCGGCGAAGAAGGCCGAGCAGCCCGCTGCCCAGCAGTCGGCTGCGGAGAAGCCCGCCGCAGAGAAGCCCGCCGCCTCGAAGCCGGCGCCCGCACCGGGACCCCGCAAGCCCGCGGCAGCGGAGCCCGAGGCCGCAGCGCCCGCCGAGTCCCCCGCGGCCTCGCAGAGGCCTGCGCCCCCGGCGCCCAAGCCGGGCGGCGAGCGTCCCGCTCCCAAGCCCGGCGGTGAGCGTCCCGCTCCGCGCCCGGGGGGTGCCCGTCCGGGCAACAACCCCTTCGCGACCTCGCAGGGCATGCCGCGCCCCGGTCAGCGCCCCAAGCCGGGCGGTGGCCGCGAAGGTGCCCCGCGCCCCGGCAACAACCCCTTCGCGACCTCGCAGGGCATGCCGCGCCCCGGCCAGCGTCCCGCCCCGCAGCGTGATGGCCAGCAGGGCGGCGGCGCACGCCCCCGTCCCGAGGGCGCGCCTCGTCCCGGTGGTCCCCGTCCCGGCATGCCGACCCCGGGTATCATGCGCAAGCACTCCAGCGGGGGTCTCGCCGAGGCCCAGGGCGGTCCCGGTGGTGCCCGCGGCGGGCGCGGCGGCCGTCCCGGCCCCGGCGGTGGCGGCGCTCCGAGCCGTCCCGGCGGTGGTCCGCCCCGTGGTGGTCGCGGTGGCCGCGGCAGCACCCAGGGTGCGTTCGGGCGCGGCGGCAAGCCGGCCCGCTCCCGCAAGTCGAAGCGCGCGAAGCGCCAGGAGTTCGAGCAGCAGCAGGCTCCCGCGCCGGGCGGCGTCTCGATCCCGCGCGGCAACGGCCAGACCATCCGCCTGCGCCGCGGTGCCTCGCTGTCCGATTTCGCCGACCGCATCGACGTCAATCCCGCCTCGCTGATCACCGTGCTGTTCGCGATGGGCGAGATGGCCACGGCCACCCAGTCGCTGGACGAGGACACCTTCGAGCTGCTCGGC
>DXDT01000118.1 GCA_019115335.1 Candidatus Brachybacterium merdigallinarum | reverse complement strand
CAGGCACATCGCGACCATGGAGGGGATCGCCCGCTTCCACGGCAGCAGCTGGACATGGCTCATGGCCTGGAACATCACCATGTACAGCACGCCCACCCCGATCAGCGGGATCATCACCACCAGCAGGGCGGTGCTGAGGGCGAACCAGCCCAGCCGCACCCGGCGCGGATACAGGGCGATGCCCGTGGAGGCGACGAACACCAGCGCGTAGGCGATCAGCACGATCGAGGCCAGCAGGGCCACGGGCCAGGGAGCGTTCAGCCAGGCGAGTGCCATGGGGACCAGCACGAACACCGCCGGCGGCAGCGCGAACGGCAGCGCCCCGGACTCCCGGCACGCACGGAGGATCCCGCGCGGGGTGAGGGGACGGGACGGCTCGGCCTCCCCGGCCGCGCGCGCCCCATCCCCCCATCGCGGATCCTCGCTGCTGTGCATGTCGGCCATTGTGTCAGCGGCGCTTCAGTCCGACGGCTCGGGTCAGGCTCAGCGCGCAGATGGTGCCGAGCACGAGGGTCCAGAGGCCGATCACGAGCAGGCCGGTCAGCGGCAGCTCTCCGCCGTACAGGGCCCAGGCGCCGAGCCGGCCGATCCAGTAGGTGGGCAGGCCCTGGCCGAGATCCTGCATCCAGGCGGGGAAGGTCTCCAGCGGCATCCAGAGCCCGCCGAAGATCGCCATCGCCATCATCACCACGATGCCCGCGGCCATCGCCGCCCCGCCCTTGAGCAGCAGGCCGAGCACGAGACCGATCAGGATGGTGGGCAGCAGGCCCAGCCAGAGCACCACCATGGTCACCAGGAAGTTCAGCGGCGACGCCTCGACGCCGGTGAGGACGCCCACCAGCCCCACGGTGACCAGGGCCGGGACGATCACGGCGCTCGCGGCCATGAGGGAGCCGGTGAGGAAGGAGCTCGGGGAGAGCCCGGCGACGATCAGCTGGCGCAGGAAGCCGTTTCGCTGGTCCTCCTGGATCTGGGTGCCGGCGGTGACGGCGGCGCCGAGACCGCCGTAGGCGGCCATGTTCACCATGATCAGGCCGCGCACCTGACCGTCGGAGAGGTCACCGATCAGCGCCCCGAACAGCAGGTACATGCCCACCGGCAGGATGATCGTGAACAGCATGAACATCACGTTGGTGGCGGTGATGCGGGTGGTGTGCAGGGCGTAGCGGAGGGCGCGGGAGGCGGCCGAGGGGACGGCGGGCCCAGCGGGGGCCGGGTCGGTGACGAGAGTGCTCATCGGACTGCTCCTTCGAGGTCGTGGTCGGTGCTGTCGTGGTCTGCGTTCTCGTGGTCGGTGATGTGCAGGAAGGCCTCCTCGAGGCCGGGAGCGCTGACCAGCACGTCGCGCGTACGGCCCGCCAGAGGACCGGTGAACAGGGCGGTCAGGACCCGGTCGGAGTCCGTGGCGACGGCGCGGACCCGTCCGGGATCTGACTCGTCGGGGGCGGCGCTCTCGACGCCGGGCAGGGACGCCAGCTCGTCGGCGGCGAGGCCGCGCAGGGTGATCACCCGGCTGCCGACGATCCCGGCGACCTCGGCGCCGGTGCCGTCGGCGACCACGCGGCCGCGATCCATGACGACGACGCGACCGGCTTCGCGCTCGGCCTCCTCGAGGTGGTGGGTGGCGAAGACGATGGTGCGGCCGGCGGCGGCGACCTGGCGCATCTGGTCCCAGAAGGCGCGGCGGGCACCGACGTCCATGCCGACCGTCGGCTCGTCCAGCAGCAGCACCTGGGGGTCGCCGAGCAGGGCGATCGCGAAGCGGACCCGCTGGGCCTGCCCGCCGGAGAGGCTGCCGATGCGGCGTCGCATCAGGTCGGAGATGTCCGCCTGGTCGATGACGTCCTCGAGCGGCATAGGGCGGGCCTGCAGGGAGTGGAGCATCCACAGCATGGAGCGGACGGTCTGATCGGGCAGCAGCGCTCCGGCCTGCAGCATGGTGCCGATCAGCCCGGTGCGGGTGGCGGTGACGGGGTCGGTGCCGAGGATCCGCACGGTGCCGGCATCCGGGGTCGCGAGCCCCACCATCATCTCCATGGCGGTGGACTTGCCGGCGCCGTTGGGTCCGAGCAGGGCGAGGATCTCGCCGTGGCCGATGCGGAGGTCCACGCCGTCCAGCGCGCGGACGCTGCCGTAGGTCTTGGTGAGGGATCTCAGGTCGATGGCGGGAGAGGCGGGTGCGGAAGTCATACCTGAAGCGTTCCGTGTGCGCGGTCCCGGTCCCAGGCCCGCGGATCACCCTGTGGCCATGACAGTCGTCATGACCGCTGCGGGCTACGCTGGATCGGTGCTGATCCGCCAGGTCCGTCCCCTCTCCCCCGCCACCGGCCGCGTCGCGTCCGAGCCGGTGGATCTGCGCTGCGCGGACGGCGTGATCACCGAGATCGGGGTGGGGCTGGGCCGCCGCAGCGGCGAGGAGGTGCTCGAGGGCGCGGGCGCGGTGGTGATCCCCGGGCTGTGGGACCAGCACGTGCATTCGGGGCAGCTGGCCCAGGCGCATGCCCGGCTGGACACCTCCGGTGCAGAGAGCGTGGGGGTGATCCTGGAGCTGGTGCGGGCGGAGCTCGCGGAGCGTCGGGAGCTGCGCACCGACCCGCACCTGGCGCTGATCGGGTTCGGGCACCGCCTGGTGGACTTCGCGGTCCCGCCCACCGTGCCCGCCCTGGATGCCGTCACCGGCGCGGTCCCGACGGTGCTGATCGGCGGGGATGCGCATCATGCGTGGCTGAACTCGGCGGCGCTGGACCTGCTCGGCCAGGACCCGCGGGACGGGATCGTGGCCGAGGAGGACTGGTTCGCGCTGGCCCCGCGGATGGTGGAGCTGCCCGGGGTGGCCGAGGCCTTCGCCGCCGGTGCCGCGATGCTGCAGCGGCAGGCGCTCGAGCGCGGCGTGGTGGGCCTGGTGGACATGGAATGGGGACGCCCCTGGGAGGACTGGATCCAGCGCACGGTCCGGATGCGGGTGCGCACCGCCGTGTACCCCGCGGAGCTCGCGCACTCCCCGGCGCCCACGGGCGCAGTGCTGGATGCGTCAGGACTGGTGACGATGGGGCCGCTGAAGGTGATCGTCGATGGTGCCCTGGGGTCCCACTCGGCGTTCACCCGCACCGAGTACACCGACGGGCACGGCTATACCGGCCGTGGCGTGCTGAGCGTGGGGGCGGAGGATCTGCTCGCCGCGCTGACCACGGCGCAGGAACGGGGCCTGACCGCGGCCGTGCACGCGATCGGCGACGCCGCGGCACAGGTGGCGCTCGACGGGATCTCGCAGGTAGGGCTGCCCGCCCGGATCGAGCACGCCCAGATGCTCACCGATGCGGACATCGCCCGCATGGCGGCGCTCGGGGTGACCGCTTCGGTGCAGCCCGCGCATCTGCTCGATGACCGTGACGCCACCGAGGCGGTGTGGCCGGGGCGGGAGACCCAGGCGTTCCGGCTGCGGGATCTGGTCGATGCCGGGGTGCCGCTCGCGATGGGCTCGGACGCCCCGGTGGCGCCGCTGGACCCGTGGCTGGCGATGGCCGCCGCCGTGCACCGCAGTGCGGACGAGCGGCCCGGCTGGGTCCCCGGCCAGCAGCTGCAGCCCCGCGAGGCCCTCGCCGCGTACACGGACGCGGTCGGGGAGCTGGCGGTGGGCGGCCTCGCGGATCTGGTGCTTCTGGCCGACGAACCGGCGCCTGCCGAGGAGCTGTTCACCGAGGTGCCGCTCGGAGCGGACGGGCTGATGGTCGACTCCGCGGCCCGGGAGGCGGCCGATCGCCTGCGGGGCGCGACGGTCGCGGCGACGGTGGTGGCCGGCCGCCTCGCGTCCCGTCTCTGAGCCGTTCAGCCCTCGAGGTGCTCTGCCGTTCCCTCCCGGTGCTGGGTCCGGGATCCCGGGACCGATAGGGTCCGGGGAGGGCCCGGGGATGGTCCCGCAGGCCGGATCCGGGGGCACGGTGACCACCGATCTGTTCGAGGTCGTCACCCCGGCCCCGGCACCCGAGACGGATCCGACGATCGGCGCGAAGACCGTCGCCGCCTTCTGGGAGCAGTGCGGCGAGATCTGCGCCGTCCCCCTGCACTCGGCGCAGAACGTCGAGACGTTCACCTCACCGCTGGTGCCCGTGCCCGTGGAGAGCGACGGTGAGACGGTCACGGTGACGGGCGGCGAGGGCGAGGTCGCGATCGCTGTTTCTCCCGAGGCTGCGATCGAGTCCTGGAACAGCGTCACTCCCCGCGGCTGGCTCGAACAGGACGGCTATGAGGGCGGCGAGCTCACCACCGATCCGACGGGCTCGCTGCTGACCGTGGCGTGCGCGGCGGGTGAGAGCTGCTCCGTGCCGCTGGACGAGGTCACCGCACCGGAGAACGGGGTCACCTCCTACTACATGGCGGAGGTCGAGGGCACGGTGCAGGTCTCGCACGTCTACGCGACAGGGGGCTGACCGGGCTCACTGCTCTGCCTCCCCGTGAGCCAGGATGCTCTGCTGGGCCTGGGCGACGCGGAACGCACGCGGCCCGTCGGCGTCGCTGACGACGACGAGGACGTCATCACCGTCCTGCTGCAATGCGAGTGCCGGATACCTGCCCTTGTGCTCGGGGATCATGGTCGCGTTCCAGGTGGCGCCCCCATCGAGGCTCGCCCAGAGACAGGAGCCGGATCCGGTCTCGGGGTGCTCCTCGGCGTCGATCGAGGACCGAGTGATGGTTCCGGTGGCGATCAGCGTGCCCTCGCCGAGGTCGAGCGGGAGATCTCGTTCCTCGGTGTCCGTGGAGCGATACGTCTCGGTGAGGGTGCCGTCCGCAGCGAGCACGGCATGGATCGTGCGGCCGTCTGCTTCGCCCTGGACCAACACGTCACCACACCGCCGAGGAGGTGTACGTGCGGGGCCCTGAGTTCCATTCCGGGTCGAGCTCCTGCTCTCCGAGGAGCAGACGTCCACCGGGGACTGCACGGAGCTCCATGAGGTTCGGGGCTGAGCCCGCGATCGGCAGGGCGGTCGGCTCGCTCCATGTCGACCCGCCGTCGGTCGAGGCGAACGTGACCCCGATGTCATCAGGGTCCTCGGTGCTCACCGTCGCCGCGACGACGATCGTCTCGCCGACTCGATTGACCGCCTCGATGTCGATCCGCTCGTCGTCCGCCACCGGGATGGATCCGCGCTGCGTGACCGTGCCGTCGTCGGCGATCTCCCAGATCATGACGGCGCCGCGGGCGGCGGAGCTGGCGACGAGACCGCCGCCGAAGGCGGCCAGCGGGCGGTCGGGTGCGAGGGGCAGCTCGATCTCGGTCCATTCCGCGAGGTCGCGGGAGAGGAGCATCGTTCTCGAGTGCACGCCGTCACGGGCAGTGGAGGTGAGGAGTCGGACCGACTCCCCGTGGGCGTCGACGAAGAGGCCGGTGGATTCCGGATCGATCGGGACCTCCACTCCGTCCGGGTTCTCGATCGTGACCGCGTGCAGCGAGCTGAGCAGTTCACGCTGCCGCCGGACGAGCAGAGCGAGGGGGGCGCTCCGGTCTCGCGGAGACTGCCCAGCTCCCGGTCCGGACCGGGGGGCTCAGGATCTGCGCCTCGGTCGTGAGCGGCACCAGGTCCAGCGCGGCGCGGGGCAGGAAAATCGCTTGCCGCCGCACTCCGGCCCGTCGTACCGTCGGGGCGCCACCGTGCGGAACCCCTCTGCGCGGAGCCCTGAGGGAAGGAGGAGCAGATGCCTGTCGCCGTGCTGACCGCTGCCGTCCTCCCCACCCTTCCGACCTGCTGAGCGACTCGCAGATCCTCCCTCAGGAGCACCCCGTGAACCCCACGTTCGACCGGGACGCGTTCTTCGCGCGCGCCCTCATCACCACCGACATCTCCGAGCTCGACGAGGACCAGCGCTGGTCCACCTGGCCCGACACCGCCCACACCCTGGATCGCGGCCCGCAGCCCTTCCCCGACTGGGTCGTCCAGCACGACGGCGCGATCGATACCGAGCTCGGCATCCTCAAGACCGGCAAGGAGGCCGATGCCTTCCTGCTCGAGCGCGCTCTGCCCACCGAGCACCGCACCGGCGCTCCCGGCGAGGAGGTGCTGCTGGTCGCCAAGCGCTACCGCGCACCCGAACGGGCGAGCTTCCACCGCTCCCACGACTACGCCGAGGGCCGGCGGGGCACGGACACCCGAGAAGCACGCGCGATCGCGAAAGGCACCGCGTTCGGTCGCCAGGCCGCGGCCGGGCAGTGGGCCCGCACCGAGTTCGACGTGCTCGGCAGACTGTGGAGCGCAGGGCTCCCGGTCCCCTACCCGGTGCAGCTCCAGGCCACCGAGCTGCTGATGGAGTTCATCGGCACCGACGACGAGCACGGCACAGCCGCCGCCCCGCGTCTCCAGGGGACCACCCTGGGCCCGGCGGCCGCCGAGCGGTTCGCGCGGCGGCTGCGGGAGTTCGTGCTGGGCATGGCCGAGCTGGGGCTGGTCCACGGCGACCTCTCCCCGTACAACGTGCTGGTGGACACTCGGCCGGCCGAGCCCGATCCGGTCGTCATCGACGTCCCGCAGGTGGTCGATCTGATCGCGAATCCGCACGGCATCCGGTTCCTGCAGCGGGACTGCGAGAACCTGTGCACCTGGCTGCGTGCGCAGGGCGCCTCGAAGACCGCCGCGGATTCCGCGGAGTGGGCCGCTGCGGCACAGGCCCTGGCCACGTGTCGCTGATCCGGCGTGCCGGGATCAGGCGCGCCGGCCCCAGGGCCAGAAGCGGCGGCGCGGGGTCGGCGGGGGGACCGGCTGCGCTGGTACGGGGGCGGGGCGGGCGGCGCGCATCTGCCGCCAGCGGCGCACGGCGGTCTCCGGATCCATGTCGGGGGCCATCATCGCCTGCAGGGGATGGTCGCGGCGGTCCTGGTGGACGCGGCGCGTGTACTCCTGCGCGTACTCGCGCACCTCCTGCTCGCTGGACATCGCGGCGAAGGTGTCCTCACGGCGGTCGAACTCGCGACGCAGCAGCATCACCACCGGCAGCAGGGCGTCCCGGTCCACGTCTCCCTCGGCGAGTCGCTGCGTGATCCACCAGTCGGGGTCGTGGGTGTCCGGCAGGTCCAGGGGCTCTCCTGTGCCGGGCAGGTCGTCGAAGTCGCCGCGGCGCATCGCCTTCTCGAGCGCCGATTCCAGACGCTCGGACTGCGGGGTCGGCAGCGGTCTGCGCTGCTCCTTGCGCGCCATCGCGACCTCAGGCCTCGTCGCGCTCCGCCACGTCACCCTCCGCCAGGGCGGCGAGGCGCTCGAGGGAGGCGGAGAGGTTCTCGGCGGTCGTGGCCCGCGCCCGGGCCTGCCGCTTCTGGTCCTGCAGCTGCGTCCAGTCATAGGTGTGCGTGACGCGGGTGCCCGTGCCGTGGGGCTCGAGGGCCCAGCCCCAGATGTGCCCGGGCGGCTCTTCACCCTCCGGCGCGGGCTGCCAGGCGATCACGCGCCCTTCCCGGAAGGCCACCACATGGTTCTCGCGCACCGCCCCCTTGGTGAGAATCATGCGGAACACGTCACCGACCGCGGTGACCCGCTGCCCGGTCGGGGCCTCGGCGAGATTGTCGTTGCCGTCCCAGCGGGGCTGCTGGGCGGGGTCCGCGATCAGCTCGAAGACCGCCTCGGCGGGTGCGGCGATCTCGCGGGTGGCGGTGACGAGGCGGTGCTCGGCGGTGGGATCTGAGGCGGGCTCTGTCATGGGCACATCCTGCCATCGGCCGGCCCGCGCTCACAGCTGCGGGCGGCCCTGATAGACGATCTCTCGGTAGGCGATGCGGTAGCCGAGCTTCTCGTTGACCCCGATCATCCACGGGTTCACATGCGAGTTCCAGGTGACCAGAGCACGCAGCTGCGGGGCACGATCCTTCAGGAGGCGATGCGTGGCGACCTTCATCGCCAGGCCCAGCCGGTGCCCACGGTGCTCGGGCATCACCAGGGTGTTCTCCTGCCAGGCCAGCGTGGTCCCAGGGGCCTCGTGCAGGTGGATCTCGGAGTTGCCGACGAAGCTGCCGTCGGGGGCGACGGCGATCGCGCGGATCGCCCGCGTGCCGGCATCGCGCATCCGCTGCTCTGAGACCCGGATCCGCTCGGGCGTGTAGTCGGCGGCTTCCATCTCGAAGTCCTCGTCGGGATCATCGAGGTCCAGCTGATGCAGCAGCAGCCCGTAGGGCTCCAGGTGCTGCTCGGGGATGCCGTCCTCCCACAGCTCCACCCGGTACTCGCCCAGCTTCTCCGCGGCCTCCGCCGCGAGGTCCTCCAGCAGCGCGTCCTGCAGCGGCAGGGCGAGGGTGCGGCACACGGCCAGGTGCTTGCGGGCGATGCCCAGGCGGGCGGCCAGCCGGTTCGCGGGATGCGCGGGATCATCGGGATCCGCCTCGCCCTCGAACTCGCCGCAGGCATCCACCAGGGAGCGGCCCGAGGCGCGGATCGCGGGGACCAGCGCCTGCTCGATCAGGGCGGTGCCGATGCCGTGACCGCGGAAGGCGGGATGCACGGCCGCGCCCACGGAGACCGCCTCGAGGTTCTCCTGCAGAGGGATGAACGCCGCCGCGCGCCCGACGATGCTCTCCCCACCCTCGAGCTGCTCGGCGACCGCCACCCAGCGCTGGATCCGCCAGTACGGGGTGTCGGCGAGCCCGGCCCGCACCTGCCCCCGGGTCGAGGCCTCGCTGCCGCCGTGGGCGTGCTCGTCCAGCGCCCGGTCCAGGGCGTGGTACTGGTCGATGTCGGCGTCGGAGGAGAGGTCCAGGGGACGGATCGTCACGTGCATGCCGGAAGTGGATCACGCGAGCGGCCCGGACGTCGACGGGTTTTCCTGTTCGCGCAGGGCCGAGGTCTGCGGCGCGCCCGACGGTTCGCTACAGGTGTAGCGTAATGAGCATCTCTCGAGCAGAAGGAGCTCTCCCCATGAACCTCATGGATCTGACCGACCACCGCATCATCGTCACCGGCGGAGCCAGCGGCATGGGTGCCGCGACCGTCCGCAACTACGTCGCTGCCGGCGCTCATGTGATCAGCATGGATGTCGACGCCGAGAAGGGATCCGCGGTCGTCGACGACGCGAATGCGGCCGGCCCCGGTCGTGCCGAGTTCCGCCGGCTCGACGTCTCGGACGCCGCCGACGTCACCGCACGCTTCGACGAGGCCGCCGAACTGCTGGGCGGTCTCGACGTCCTCGCACACCCCGCCGCGATCCAGCGCTCCGGCGATGCCTCGAGCGTGACCGTCGAGGACTGGGATGCGATGTTCGCCGTCAACGTGCGCGGCACAATGCTGGTGAACCAGGCCGCCCACCGGCTGATGGCTCCGAGCGGCCGCGGCTCGATCATCAACTTCGGGTCGATCTCCGGCCTCCGCCCCGAGGCCGTCGCCCCCGCCTATTCCGCGGCCAAGGGCGCGGTGCACTCCTGGACCCGCACCGCGGCAGCCGCATGGGGCGCGGACGGCGTGCGGGTCAATGCGATCCTCCCCGCCATCGCCACGCCCATGTACGACGCAGCGCTCGAGCGTCTCGACGACGAGGGGCGCACCGCGAACTACTGGATGAACGAGGCGACGATCGCGCTCGGCCACAAGTACGGCGATCCGGACCGCGATCTCGGCCCGGTGATGGTCTTCCTCGCCTCCGAGGCCTCTCGGTTCATCACCGGTCAGCTGCTGCCGGTGGACGGCGGGCAGACCAGCGTCCGCTGACATGGATCCGGTCATCTCCGCGGTGGACCCGCGCTCGCGCAGGACGCGGGCCCGGGTCCACCGCACGGTGCTCGCCGCGGCCGACGGGTCCGAGGATCTCGGTGCGCTCACGGTCGCCGAGCTGTGCCGTCGCGCAGAGGTGCATCGCGTGACCTTCTATCGTCACTGGCCCCACCTCGAGGCCGCGATCGCCGAGGCGCTCACCGAGATCGTCGACTCCCTGGCCGAGGTCGACCCCGCCACCATCGCCGCAGCGGAGAGCCCCGATCAGCTGGCGGCGGACTACCACGGGGCCCTGGTTCGACAGCTGGAGGAGCTGGCGCGGCGGCGGCCCGTCTATCAGAGTCTGCTCACGGCGGCGACCCCCTTCGCCACCGATCTCGAGGCCTCACTGCGGCGGCGCGCGCAGCTCGCGATCGACGCGTTCGGCACCCTCGGCTCCCCGGTCCCGGGTGCCCGCGACGGCACCGCCGCCGCCTATCTCGCAGGCGGGGTCGCCGCCGCCTTCACGGTGTTCGTCTGCGGTGAGGAAGAGGATCTCCTCGCAGCCGCCGACAGGATCTCTGCGCAGCTGCCGGGCTGGTGGCCGCGTCGAGCCGCCGACTGATCACCGCTCAGCCGGCGGTGATCTCCACGCCGGCGGCGGTGAGCTCGCTGATCAGCTGCTCGTCGTCGTCCGGGTGCACGGAGGCGGTGAGGTCGCGCAGCACCCGCACCGGGGCACCCGCCCGGGCGCTGCCGAGCGCCGTCGCACGCACGCAGAAGTCGAAGGCGAGGCCGACCACGTCGATGCGCTCCCAGTCGCCGGCCTCGATCAGCTCCTGCACTCCCTGACCGGTCCCCACCACGGTGCCCTCCAGGGCGCTGTAGGAGGGGATGCCGTCGCCCTTGCGGACGATCTCGATCCGGTCCTCCAGCGCGGCGATCTCGGGGTGCAGAGCCGCGCCGTGGGTGTCCTGCACGCAGTGCACGGGCCAGGTGTCCACGAAATCCGGCTCGGCGGGCGGCACGGCGAAGTGGCCGCCGTTGTCGGTGTCGGCGCGGTGCCAGTCCTGGGTGGCGAGGATCCGGTCGTATCCGTCACCGTGGGCGCGCACGTGCTCGGCGATGCGGACGGCGACCGCGCTGCCGCCCTCCACCCCCAGGGCGCCGCCCTCACAGAAGTCGTGCTGGACGTCGACGATGATCAGCATGCGAGAAGTCATGGCCCCAGCCTGGCACAATCTCCGCATGCGCACCCCGAGCACTGTCGCCCGACCGTACGCCGCCCTGCTCTCCCCACTGGATCTGGGGCCGTTCACGGTCCCCAACCGGATCGTGATGGGGTCGATGCATACCGGGCTCGAGGACCATCCTCGCGATGCGAAGAAGCTCGCCGCCTATCTCGGCGAGCGGGCCCGCGGCGGGGTGGGGCTGATCGTCACCGGCGGCTTCTCCCCCAACCGCACCGGGCGGCTCACCCCGCGCGGCGCCCAGGCGGATGCGAGGACCCTGCGCACCCACTCGCTGATCACGCGGGAAGTGCACGAGGCAGATGGTCGGATCATCCTGCAGCTGCTGCACGCCGGGCGGTACGCCTTCCATCCCCTGGCCGCCTCCGCGCAGTGGGGGAAGGCGCCGATCACCCCCTTCCGCTCCCGCCGCCTGACCTCCCGCGGGGTGGCCCGCACCGTCACGGACTTCGCCGATGCCGCCCGGCGAGCGATGCGCGCCGGATACGACGGGGTGGAGATCATGGGCTCGGAGGGGTACCTGCTCAACCAGTTCCTGGCCGCGCAGACCAACCGTCGACGCGATCGCTGGGGGCGCGGGGCGGAGGGGCGGCGCGCCTTCCCGCTGGCCGTCACGGCCGCGGTCCGGGAGGCGATCGGGCCGGACGCCCTGCTGTCCTACCGGATCTCGCTGCTGGACCTGGTGCCGCAAGGGCAGGACTGGGAGGAGACCCTCGCCCTCGCCCACGGTCTGGTGGAGCGGGGTGCCGATGTGCTCTCCACCGGGATCGGCTGGCACGAGTCCCGGGTGCCGACGATCGCGACCTCCGTGCCCCGCGCCGCCTTCGCCCAGGTCACCGCGCATCTGCGGGAGGAGGTCGAGGTCCCGGTGGTGGCCTCGAACCGGATCCACCATCCGCTGGTGGCCGAGCAGGTCCTCGCCTCCGGGCAGGCGGACCTGATCTCCATGGCCCGGCCCCTGCTGGCCGATCCGCAGCTGCCGGACAAGCTCGCCGAGGGCCAGGCGAACCAGGTCGTCGCCTGCATCTCCTGCAACCAGGCCTGCCTGGACAAGGTGTTCGTCGGCCAGCGCGCCAGCTGCCTGGTCAACCCGCGGGCCGCGCACGAGACCGAGCTGGTGCTCACCCCTGTCAAGGAGCGCCGTCGGCGGAAGGTCGCGGTGGTCGGGGCGGGGCCCGCCGGGCTCGAGGCCGCGGTGGCGGCCGCGGAGCGGGGTCACGTGGTCACGCTGTTCGAGGCCACCGGGGAGCTGGGCGGTCAGCTGCGGTTCGCCGCCCGCATCCCCGGCAAGGAGGACTATGCGCAGGCCCTGCACTCCTGGCGGATGCGCCTGCCGGCCGCCGGGGTGGGGGTGCGGCTGAACACCCGCCCCAGCGCGGCCGAGCTGCAGTCCTTCCACGACGTGGTGGTCGCGACCGGCGTCGTCCCCCGCGAGGTGGACCTGCCCGGCTTCGCTCCGACGACGGAGCCGCCCGCGGCCGGTCCGCACGTGATCAGCTATCAGGACCTGCTCGAGGGCCGCGCCGAGGCGGGGCGGCGGGTCGCGATCATCGGCGCCGGCGGGATCGGGGTGGATGTCGCCGAGTTCCTCACCGCCTCCGATCCCTCCCCCACCCTGCAGCCCGAGCTCTGGCGGGAGCACTGGGGCGTGGCAGACCCCCGCGAGCATCGCGGCGGGCTGCTGCTCCGGGAGCGGCCCGCCCCGGCCGCCGCCTCCGGCCGCGAAGTGCATCTGCTGCAGCGCCGCACCACTCGGATCGGGAAGGACCTGGGCCGCACCACCGGCTGGGTGCATCGCGCCGAGCTGCGCCGAGCCGGGGTGATCCAGCACGTCGGCGTCACCTACGAGCGGATCGACGCGGACGGCCTGCACATCACCGTGGACGAGCAGCCGCGCGTGCTCGAGGTGGACACGGTGGTGATCTGCGCGGGCCAGGTCAGCGTCGACGAGCTCGCCGGGCAGGTGGCCCGGGCCCGCTCCGGCCGCACCCCGCGCGTGCACCTGATCGGCGGAGCGGATGTGGCCGCCGAGCTGGATGCCGAGCGTGCGATCCGGCAGGCCGTCGATGTCGCCTCCCGGATCTGAGCGGAGCGCTGTGGGACCGGGCATGACACCGCGCACCGCGGCGATCGCCGGTTCCCTCACCGGTATGGCGCTGCTCCTCTGCCTGGCCGTCCCGTACGTGTCGACCGGGTTCATGGCGCTGTTCGGGCCGATGCTGGTCGGCCCGAACCCGGACGGCGACATGTTCCACGGCCTGTGGCCGGCCCTGATCTGGTGGGGATCAGCCGGTCTCGCCCTGCTGCTGGTGCTCCCCCTCGCCGCCGCGACCCTGGTCCTGGACGTGCTCACCGTGATCCGTGCGATCCGCAGCCGCACCATGCTGGGGATGCAGTTGATCCCGCTGCTGACGGCATGGCTGGTGGGCACCGCCCTGGTCACCACCCCGGTGCTGCTGGTGATCTCGGGGCTGCTCCAGTGGACCCTGGGTGACGCCGAGGTCGTCGGGACGCTCGGCACCCTGGTGCTCATGGCGCTCCTCCTGCTGCCGTTCCTGGGCCGGGCGGCGCAGCTCGTGCTCGCCCTGCGCCTGCCCCGCTCACCCGCCTGACCCCTCGAGCCGCACCCCGCGCTTCCCCTCCGGGCCGGGCGAGCACTGGCTCCCTGTGATGAGATCGGGCCGTATACCGGGTGACCTCATCACCACGCGCCAGTGCCTGTACGTACCCCCGGCCCGCCCCCGGCACTCGGCCCCACTCCGGCCCGCACCCACAGCCGCCCTCGAGCAGCGGCGAGCCACCCCGGCAGGAGCCCCGAGACCCTAGACTCGATCCATGGCCCGCGTGCTGCACACTGCTCAGGCCCTCGTCGACGTCGTCGTCGAGGTGCCCTCCCTGCCGCCGCGCGGTGGGAACGTCAACGCCACCAGCGACCGCCGCTACGCCGGGGGCTCGGTGACGATCCTGGTGGCCGCGGCCCGCACCGGCGCCGAGGCCCTCCACGGCGGGGCCCACGGGACCGGCCCCAACGGGGATCTGGTGCGCTCCGCGCTCGCGGCCGACGGGGTCGCGGTGACCGATGCGCCCCGCGAGGACCACGACACCGGGTACTGCGTGGTGCTGGTGGAGCCCTCGGCCGAGCGCAGCTTCGTGACCGCCTACGGGGCCGAGCGGGATGTGACCGCGCAGTCGCTCGCGGCGCTGGACCCGCAGCCGGGCGATCTGCTGTGCATCTCGGGCTACAGCCTGTTCGAGCCCACCCGGGATCCGCTGCTGGAGTTCCTGGACACCGTCCCCGAGGGGGTCGAGGTGGTGCTGGATCCGGCGGAGCCCTTCGCCACCTTCCCCCGCGAGATCCAGGACCGGGTGCTGGCCCGCACCACCGTGTGGACCTCCAACGCGGCGGAGGCTCGTGCCCTGACCGGCCTGGACTCCGCGGAGGACACCCCGGCCGCGATCCGGCGCCGGATCGGCTCCCATGCCGTGGTGGTGGTGCGCGACGGGCCCCGCGGCTGCCTCGTCTTCCATCACGGCCGGGGCACGCACATCCCCGCCTTCCCGCAGACCGCGATCGACACCAACGGGGCCGGCGACACGCACACCGGGGTGCTGCTGGCGGAGCGGGCGCTGGGAGCGGACTGGGAATCGGCCGCGACCCGGGCGAACGCCGCCGCCGCGATCGCAGTGACCCGTCGCGGGCCCGAGAGCGCCCCCACTCGCGCCGAGGTCGATGCCTTCCTCGCCTGAGAGCCCTCCGTCCCGTGACGCAGGTCGCAACGGCGCGTACGATGGAGAGGTTCATCGAGAGGACGGTCACAGCCAGAATGTCAGCAGCCGCCGGGACGTCCGCTTCCCCGGGCGCAGGAGCCCCCACCCCCGCCAGCCCCACCTTCCACGACTTCTCCGCCCTCACCATCACGGGCGAGCGCCGGGAGATGAGCGAGTACCGGGGCCGGATCGTCCTGGTGGTGAACACGGCGACCCGGTGCGCCTTCACACCGCAGCTCGAGGGCCTCCAGCAGCTGCAGGACGCCTTCGGCCGCCGCGGCTTCACGGTGCTCGGCTTCCCCTCCGACCAGTTCCATCAGGACCCGGGCACCGACGAGGAGACGGAGAAGATCTGCACCTCCGCCTACGACATCACCTTCCCGCTGTTCTCCAAGATCGATGTCAACGGCGAGGGAGCCCATCCGCTGTGGCGCTGGATGGCGACCCAGAAGGCCGGGGTGCTCGGGGGCCGGATCTCCTGGAATTTCACCAAGTTCCTCATCGACGCCGACGGTCAGGTGCTGCGCCGCTTCGCGCCCCCGATCCCGCCGGCCCGGATCGCCCGCCGCATCGAGCACGAGCTCGGGATCCCGGTGGGGACCACGACTTTCGACTGACGTCAGCGACCGCATCTGCTTGGTAGCGTGTCTCACAGCTCCCAGCCCTCGAGAAAGGGGTCCCCATGGAAGGCTTGATCATCTTCCTGGTGGTGGCGGTCGTCGTCATCGTCGTCCTCATCATCATCGCCGCACTGCTGTTCGGCGGTCTGCGCACCTCGCTCATGTTCACCGTGAGCACCCGCGAAGCGGTCGTGGTCGAACGCTTCGGCAAGTTCCGTCGCGTCGCGCACGCCGGCCTGAACTTCAAGGCCCCCTTCGTCGACTCGATCTCCCGCCCGATCTCGCTGCGCGTCCAGCAGCTCGAGGTCAACATCGAGTCCAAGACAAAGGACAACGTGTTCGTGACCGTCCCGGTCGCCGTGCAGTACATGATCCCCGCGGAGAACGTCGAGGCCGCCTACTACCGGCTCTCCGATCCCGAGGCCCAGATCCGCTCCTACGTGTTCGACACCGTGCGCTCGGCCCTGTCCGGCCTCGAGCTGGACCAGGCCTTCGAGTCCAAGGACGACATCGCCCGCAGCGTCGAGAACACCCTGTCCACCCGGATGCAGGAGTACGGCTTCAACATCATCAACACCCTGGTCCAGGACATCTCCCCGGACCAGCGGGTGCGCGACTCGATGAACTCCATCAACGCCGCCCAGCGCGATCGCGTCGCGGCGCAGTCCCTCGCCGAGGCGGACAAGATCAAGCGCGTCACCCAGGCCGAGGCGGAGGCCGAGTCCAAGCGCCTGCAGGGTGAGGGTGTCGCCGCCCAGCGCAAGGCGATCGCGATGGGCATCGCCGAGCAGTACGAGATGCTGCGCAAGGTCGGCATCGAGCAGTCCGCCGAGCAGCTGCTGCTGATGACCCAGTACTTCGACACCATGCAGGACGTGGCCCGCAACGGTCGCTCCAACGTGCTGTACCTGCCCTCGAACCCCGGGACCGTCGGCTCCATGGGCGAGGAGATCCGCAACGCGATGCTGCAGGCCCAGGCCGCTCAGCAGGCGGATGCCGACGGGAAGTCGGATGCCGCCGCAGGTCACCGCGAGGCCGCCGCCCGGCAGCGTCGCGAGGAGGAGCAGGAGCGGGCCGACGAGGCCCGACGCGCCGCGGCCCGTCGGGCCGAGCAGGCCAAGCGGGAGGCGCAGAACCACCGCGGCGCCCGGCAGGACGGCTCGGGGTACCCCGGCGGCAACCCTGACCAGCTGCCGCCGTGGGCGCACCCCGGCAGCGCTGACCAGGGCTGAGCGCCGGCTCCGCCGAAGGTCGTACGCGGTCGATACCGCAGGCTGTTCATGCCCCCGCCACGATGCGATGTGGTGGGGGCATGAGCATTTCAGAAGAGCACGAGGAGCGCACCGATGCCTGCCCCGCCGACCCCTCCCCGGCCGACTACTCCGCCGAGAAGCGCCTGGCCCGCACCGCCGGCGTGACCATCGCCTGGTGGGTGCACGCCGGGATCCGGCTCGCCCTCGCGCTGGTGCTGATGTACTACGGCGCGGCGAAGCTGGTGTTCGGTCAGTTCGGCTTCTCCGACGCGGGCGACGCCCTGATCACCCACGGGGAGATGAGCCCGATGGGGCTGCTGTGGCGGATGGTCGCCTTCTCCCCCGTCTTCCAGTTCCTCGCCGGCCTCGCCGAGTTCGGGGCCGGGCTCGCGCTGCTGTGGCGGCGCACGGTGGTGCTCGGCGCGCTGATCGGCGCGGCCTCGATGAGCTTCGTGCTGGTGCTGAACCTCGGCTACGACGTGATGGTCAAGACCCCGTCGGCCGTGTACATCGCGATGTCGCTGCTGGTGCTGATCCCGTGGATGCCGCGGCTGTGGCGAGCGGTGCTGGGTCGCGGGGAGATCGGGGAGGGGCCCCGGCCGCGGCTGGTGCTGTGGCGGCCGGCGGAGCGGATCGGCGCCGTCGCCGGTCCTGTGCTCGCGGCCGCGCTCGCTGGTCTCGTGCTGTGGGGCGTGTCCGCCATGTACCCGGCGCGGAACGTGGACGAGTCGGCGCCGGCCGGGGTGTGGGCCGTCGCCGAGGACACCGCCGAGCCCGCCGCGCAGCTGGCCGAGGACGCCCGCTGGAGCCGGCTCGCGCTCGGCTCGATCTCCTATGGCGGGGCCGCGCAGGCGCAGCTGCGCACCGCCGACGGGACCCTGCGGACCGGTTCCTGGACCCGGGGGGAGGACGGCACGATCGAGCTGACGCTGAAGGATCTGCGCGAGGAGGGGCAGCCCGTGCAGGAGCACCTGGCGGAGGAGGGCGAGACGCTCACCCTGACCGTCGACGAGCAGGCCGACGGCACCCTGCATGTCACCGGGGAGGGCCAGGACCTGGTGCTCGCACCCGATCCCTCCGGCGAGACGCTGTACGAGCGGGGGTTCTCCTGGGGGATCCGGGTGGACGACCCGTTCAACCGCTGAGCGGCCTACGCTCCGGGCATGGAGCCGACGCCGCACCACCGCCTGGTCCTCGCGACCACGGTGCTGTGGGTCGTGCTCGCAGGGCTCGCCGCATTGGCGGTGCTGCTGCTGACCGTGCTGCTGATGCTCCTGATCCCGACGATCATGTCGGGGCCGACGGACGGCGGCGCTGACAGTCCGCTGCTCGCCGGGGTCGAGGTGATCGGGATGATCGCAGCGGTGGTGTGGGCCGGGGCGGCGGTGTGCGACCTGGTCATGCTGCCGGGGATGATCCGTCGGGTGCGCCGGCCGGGTCGGCTCGCCGCGGTGTTCGCGCTCGTGGCGATCGCGACGGGGACGGCGCTGCCGGTGCTGACGCTGCCGGTCCTGCTGCTCGGGCCCGAGGCGGCAGGGGCACTGGCGGTGCTCGGGATGCTGCTGCTGCCGGTCCCGCTCGCGGCCCGCATCGGCGCGGGGTGGGAGATGCGGCGGGAACGTCAGCCCCCTCGCCTACTGTGAGGTCATGCGTATCGACTTCGGCTGGTCCCTGGACGGTGCGGCCTGGGCCGACGGCGGCGGGGCCGCAGGCATCGCACGGCTGGGCCCGCGCGGCCTGGTGCAGCTGCTGCAGGGCCGGCTGGGGCTGACCCGGCCCACGGTCGAGCCGGCAGTGCGGGTGGCGCAGTACCTGAGCCTGCTGGAGGCGCACCCTCAGCCGTGGCCCGCGCGGTCCTTCGCGGTGGATCCGTGGAGCACCGCCGCCCAGCTGCTGCGCTGGCGCGATGCGGCGATCGAGACGGGATGGCGACCGGATCGCAGCCAGGAGCCGCTACCGGAGCGGCTGGCGAC
>DXDT01000117.1 GCA_019115335.1 Candidatus Brachybacterium merdigallinarum | reverse complement strand
GGTGGTGGGGACGCGCCGAGAAAGAGTCACAGACTAGGCGTAACGGACCTGTTACGCCACCGCTCGGGCCTCCATGAACAGCTCTGCCGGCATCGATCGATCCAGTCGCCATACGATCTGCATCGGCCGTGATCCCGTCGCCTGCTGGAACTGCACCGTCCCCAGGCAGGTGTACGGCTCAGTCCCGATATCGCCCGTCTTTGCACGCCGCACGAAGAGGACCACGCTGGAGCCTCGCGAGGCGTGGTTGATGTACCGCTGACCCGTGGGGCTGTCCGCACTCGTTGTGCTTTGGGACTCCCAGTGGAAGAGGTCCTGGTTGATTGCGAAGTCGCGATACATGGTGGTGGGGGAGTAGTCCGCCTCGGACTTCTTTAGTGTCACCAGTAGGGCGTCGACGCTCAAGCTGGGCAGCCACTTCACGCCTTCGCGGATCGAACCCGGTGCACCGCGATCCAGGGTGCCGAGCCCCAGCCCGGCCAGGAGCTCTTCGCGGGAGTAGCGGGCATGGGACCGCAGCGGTGAGTGGGCGACGGGGCCCGTCAGTGCTTCCGGGCGCACGCGCGAGGACTGCTCCTGGTAGGCCAGCAGTTCGAGGAGTTCTTCCACGACAGGTGGGTGGGACCGAAGCTCTTTGAGGCCGGCGCGGATGCTCCGCTCTCCGGAGGGCCAGAAGGAGTAGACGAGCATCGCGGCGTAGAGATCCGTGTCTGCTCCCTCGGGAATGACCGGGGCGGTGAGCAGGCGTTGATACGCCTGGATTCGATCTGGATCGTCGACGTGAGTCAGCGTGCCGACTCGCCGGAGGAGAGCATCGGTTGCTGTCGATGGATGCTCTGGCCGATCGGCGGGGAAGGCCCAGTCGACGAGGGCGGACCAGCTCGCGGATCGCCGCTCGCTGTGCAGGCTGCGGGTTCCTGGACCGTAGATGTCCGCAAGGGATCGCTCTGCTGCCTGCAAGTACGTGCCCATGGCGTAGTCGCCCGGGGCCGTTGTATCGGGCTTGTGCTGCCGCACGTCCGCCACCAGGTCGCGCGTCGACAGCTTGAGCTGCCTCTTCACATTCGACAGAACAATGTCCTGCGCGACGCGGTCGAAGACGATCTGAGTTCCGGGTGGCAGGAACGGGAAGCCGTCGCGAATGCTCCGCTCGAGCTTGTTGCGCGAGAGCCCGGTGAGCGCTCGGTACTTCAGGTCGAAGCGGAAATTCTGGTTCTGCTGGCCCACGAAGTCGAGCACCGTCAGCACGGCCTTGTCATCCGCCCGCCGGAGACCTCGCCCGAGCTGCTGCAGGAAGATCGTCGCCGACTGTGTGGGGCGCAGCATCAGGACTGTGTCGATCATCGGGATGTCGAGCCCCTCGTTGAAGAGGTCGACGGCGAACAGGCACACGATCTCGCCACGGCGCAGCTGGGCGAGCCCTTCCCGGCGTTCGTCAGATCCCGAGGCGCCACTGAGGGCCAGGGAGGGGAGTCCGGCTCGGCGGAACACCTCGGCCATGTAATGGGCGTGCTCAACGCTCACGCAGAACCCGAGCGCTTTCATCCGTTGGGGGTCGGTGACTTTGTCCCGGAGGGCCTGCAAAACTTTGGCGGACCGAGCGTCATTGCCGGTGTAGAGACTGCTCAGCTGGTCGATGTTGTACGCGCCGCGGGTGAAACGCACCCCGCTGAGGTCCACGCCGTCGGCGATTCCGAAGTAGTGGAAGGGGACGAGGAGGTCGGCGCTGAGTGCATCCCAGAGACGCAGTTCGCTCGCAATTCGACCGTCGAAGAATGCTTGTGCCACATCGACCCCGTCGGCCCGTTCGGGCGTCGCCGTGAGGCCCAGCAGCTCGCGCGGGGTGAAGTAGTTGAGGACCTTGCGGTACGTCGCGGCCTCGGCGTGATGGAACTCGTCGATGACGATGATGTCGAAATGGTCGCGGGCCCACCGCTCGAGCTCACCAGGTTGTTGGAGCGACTGGATGGAGGCGAAGACATGGCGCCGGCGAGCGGGCTTATGGGCGCCGACGAACAGTTCGCCGAACGCGCCGTCCTTCAGCACGTCGCGGTACGCCCGCAGGGACTGCTCGAGGATCTCCTTGCGGTGCGCGATGAAGAGGATCGTCGGCTGGTCGTTGTCTGAGGAGCGCAGGTGCTTGTAGTCCAGCGCCGCCACCACGGTCTTCCCCGTGCCCGTTGCGGCGACCAGTAGGTTGCGGTGGCGACCGTGCACTTCCCTCTCCGCGGCCAGATCCTCCAGCATCTCGATCTGATGCGGGTAGGGGCGCACGTCGAGATGGCTGATGGACAGACCCGATGAGGTCGAGCGGCCACTGTTCTTGGCCAGGAGCGCATCGAGGTACTCGGCGTCCTTGTCCGGGTCATAGGGGGCGAAAGCGGCATCGTCCCAGTACGTCTCGAAGGTCGACTCAAACTTGTCCACCAGGCTCGGGGTCGCGAGGTGAGACAGGCGGACGTTCCATTCCAGGCCGTCGACGAGCGCTGCCCGGCTCATGTTGGAGCTGCCTACATAGGCAGTGGTGTAGCCGCTGGATCGGTGGAACATCCACGCTTTGGCATGCAGGTGGGTGGACTGCGCGTCGTAGTTCACCCGCACCTCGGCGTTTAACGACCGCACGAAATAGTCCAGTGCCTTGCGGTCCGTCGCCCCGATATACGTGGTGGTCAGGACACGGATCGGGACGCCGCGCTCGGCCGCCTCGCGCAGTGCGGCTTCGAGCACCCGAATCCCGCTCCACTGCACGAATGCACACAGCAGATCGATGCGATCAGCACTCGCCATCTCCAGGCGCAGCTCCGAACCAAGCTGCGGATCCATCCGCGAGTTCGTGAACAGTGCGACGTCGCTGAGCGGCGTCGAGGGACGTGACAGCTGCGGTGATTCCGGGGCCTTCACCGCGGTGAGAATGCGCGGTCCGGGAGAGACGGACGGGTCCGTCGGAGCCTCGGGAAGTGCCTGAAGAAGGCGATTGGCGAGATCGATGCGATCCTCGCGGCGCGCTGCAGCTAGCGCCTGTTCGACAGTTCGCGCAACGTGCTGAGTGAGGACATGCGCAACGTCAGCATCGTCAACGTCCTCCGTGGGCGCGAGGTAGCCCCGCTCTTCCGTACTCCGGACCGACTCCGCCAGACCGGTGGTCACCAGCAGCTCATAGAGGCCAGGATCGAGCGCCTGCTTTCCCTCCATCACAGGTCCCCTGCCTGCCTGTCCAGGGCGGCGAGTCGCTCTGCGAGGACGGTGATGATGGGGATATCCCCGGGTGCCCATTCCAGTGAGCTGAGATCGTCGAGTGGGACCCACTGCATCGCGTCGTGGTCGCTGCTGGCGACCGGGTCGTCACCTTCGAAGTGAACCGCATAGCAGGAGAGTTCGATCCGAGAGTTCCCGACGTCGCTCAGGCTTCGCTCGATGAATGGGCCGATGGTGGCGTCGACGCCCAGCTCCTCCTGGAGTTCACGGCGGAGTGCTTCCTCCGGCGACTCGCACGCCTCGACCTTGCCGCCGGGAAACTCCCATAGCCCTCCGGCGCTGCGCTCAGGATTGCGGCGGGCAGCGAACACGGCGCCGTCGCGTTCGACGATCGCGCCGACGACTCGGATGACTGCCTTCTCCACTGTGAACTCTCCTCTGTCGTGAGCCGTCCGAATGATCGTACGAAGACCCACTGGCAGACGCAGGGAAAGCCGAGGAATGGCCATGGAGAAGCCGCCGCTGACGCTCCGGCGACGTCGCGCAGGCGTTCCCGCGGGAATGCCTCATGGCGGTCCGGACATCGCTGAACGGGTTCAGCCCTTCGCATCAGCCTCGTCGTCGGCGGTGACGTCGTGCGCGGTCCCGCCCAGCAGGTGCGCGCCGCCGACGGGATTGCTCTCCCAGCCCTCGACGCTCCAGCCCGCTGCGGGGCTGCCGACCATGGTCACGAGCCCGGTGTTGTACAGCGGCCGATCGGCGAGCGGGGCGGCGCCGAGCCCGCCGGCGACCGCGGCGAAGACGCGGATCGCGGCGCCGTGGCTGACCGCCACCACGGTCGCGTCCTCGGGATGCTGGGCGGCGATGCGTGCGAGCGCCCCGTTCCAGCGGTCCCAGAACTCCTGAGCGGTCTCGCCGCCGGGCACGCCCTCGTCGATCTCGCCCGCGCTCCAGCGGTGATGCATCCCCTGGTACGCCTCGACCGAGGCGGCGTCCTGGCGTCCCTGCAGGTCACCGGCACGGATCTCCTCGAGGCCGGTCGTGATCCGGAGGTCGAGGCCGCGGGCGGCGGCGAGCGGGGCCGCGGTCTCGTGGGTGCGCAGCAGGGGCGAGACGTGGATCGCGGTGATGTCCTCGCCGGCGAGCGCGTCCGGGACGGCGGCGGCCTGGCGGTGGCCGAGCTCGGTCAGGCCCGGTCCGGGTTAGGCGGCGTCGACTATCCCCTCGACGTTGGAGGGCGTCTGGCCATGGCGGAGCAGGAGAAGTCGCATGCTCAGCACCGTACGAGATCCGCCCGGCAGGTGCAGGACCGGTCACGACGCGGCGGCGTGCGTCACAGCCCGAGCGATCATGACCAGGGCCTCCCAGCCGGCTCCCGGCCACCCTCCCGGAATGTCACGGAAAGGTAACAGCGACTCCACAGCCAGCAGTCCTACCTTTCCGGCTCCACTGCAGAACACCGAGAGGACCCGCCATGGACACCACCGACCCCCGCCCCGTCGGCCGCCCCTTCCCCGAGGCGCGAGAGCACACCGGCAGCCACCCCGCCCCCGGGAATGATGAGGGAATGAACCGTGCCGGGGCCGTCCCGGTCCAGGAGCCGCCCCGCAACCTGTTCGAGGGCCGCCCCCTCCACCACCTGGAGGAGGACATCGAGGACCAGGGCCTCGCCTTCGACGTCGGCACCCTCGTCTCCCGCCGCGGCGCGCTCGGTGTGCTCGGCGCGGGCAGCGTCGCCGCCGTGCTCGCCGCCTGCACCTCAGGAGAGGCGAGCAGCGCCGGCGCGAGCGACGGGGGAGGGGCCGGCGCCAGCGGCACCAGCGCCTCGGATCTCACCGAGATGCCCGGGGAGACCGCCGGCCCCTACCCGGGCGACGGCTCCAACGGCGCCGACGTGCTCGAGACCAGCGGCGTGGAGCGCTCCGACATCCGTTCTTCCATCGATTCCAGCACCACCGCCGAGGGTGTCCCGCTCGAGATCACCATGACGATCATCGACATGGCCGGCGGTGATGTGCCGATGGAGGGCGCGGCCGTGTACCTGTGGCAGTGCGACGCCGCCGGGCAGTACTCTATGTACTCCGAGGGCGTGGAGGACGAGACCTACCTGCGCGGCGTGCAGATCGCCGACGCGCAGGGCCAGGTCACCTTCACCTCGATCTTCCCCGGCTGCTACGCGGGCCGCTGGCCCCACCTCCACGTCGAG
>DXDT01000116.1 GCA_019115335.1 Candidatus Brachybacterium merdigallinarum | reverse complement strand
CGACTCCGCCGTGCGCATGACCCACATCCCCACCGGCACCGTGGTGTCCATGCAGGACGAGAAGTCGCAGATCCAGAACCGCGCCGCCGCCCTGCGGGTCATGCAGTCCCGCCTGTTGCTGCTGAAGAAGGCCGAGGAGGCCGCCGAGCGCAAGGAGCTGGCCGGGGACGTCAAGGCCAGCTGGGGAGACCAGATGCGCTCCTACGTGCTGAACCCGTACCAGATGGTCAAGGACCTTCGCACCGACCACCAGGAGGGCAACCCCTCCGCAGTGTTCGACGGCGAGATCGACGGCTTCATCGACGCCGGCATCCGCTGGCGTGCCGAAGAGGGCAAGAAGACCGACTGACCCCGGCCCCCGCCTCGCGTCTCCGCCCGCCCGTCTCGCTTCCCCGACCGCCTCGCCGCGCGCCGCGCCGGGGCGTGCTGCACCTGTGCCCGCCGCGGCGCACGGGCCGCTGTGGCCGCTCTCACGCAGGTTTGACGAGATCTTGACCCTTCATGGGCCTTGGCCTGCGTCGAAAAGCGACTGCCCAGACCTACCCTGAAACGGCATACCTTCCCCGATGTGACAGGTTCCCGTGATCCGTTTCGACAACGTCACCAAGACGTATCTGCGTGGGCAGCACCCCGCGGTGGAGAATCTCGACATCGAGTTCACCCGTGGGGAGTTCGTGTTCCTCGTCGGCGCCTCCGGCTCCGGCAAGTCGACCATGATGCGGATGGTCCTCAAGGAGGTTGCCCCGACCCGCGGCACCGTCTATGTCGCCGGGAAGGACCTCTCCCGCATCCCGTCCTGGCGGGTGCCCGCGCTGCGTCGTGACATCGGGATGGTGTTCCAGGACTTCCGCCTGCTGCCCTCCCGCACGGCCTACCAGAACATCGAGTTCGCCCTCGCCGTGATCGGCACCCCCCGCAAGGTGGTGCGTCGCATGGTCCCCGAGATGCTGGAGATGGTGGGCCTGGAGGACAAGGGGCGGCGCATGCCCCACGAGCTCTCCGGCGGTGAGCAGCAGCGCGTCGCGATCGCGCGCGCCTACGTCAACCGGCCCTCGATCCTCCTGGCCGACGAGCCCACCGGCAACCTCGACCCCGCCACCGCGGAGGGGATCCTCGACCTGCTCGCGGAGATCAACGACCGCGGCACCACCGTGGTGATGGCCACCCATGACCGGGCGGCCGTGAACCGGATGCGCCGCCGCGTCGTCGAGATGGTCGGCGGTCAGGTGGTGCGCGACGAGGCCGAGGGCAGCTACGAGACCGTCGCCCCGACCAGCGTGATCTCCGGGAACCTGCCGGACGACTCCCTCCACCGCGAGCGCGACCTCGTCGCCGGCTCGCCGGACGACGCCGCTGCGGACCGCTCCGCGGACGACGACGATGTGGCGGACGGCCCTGCGAAGGGCCCTGCTGCGGAGGATCCCGGGGGCCGGGACCCCGCGGGCACTGCGACCGGTGGCACTGAGACCGTCGAGCCTGCGACCGACAACGCTGCGACCGACGACCCTGCGATCGACGATGTCGCGGCGGGTCGTCTCGCGGCCGATGACTTCTCGGTCGATGCGACTCTCGCCCAGGACGGCCGGGAGGGGAGGGGTCTCACCTCCCTCGACGACGCCTTCGATCCCGCGCACGACGAGGGCGGGGAGGACCGATGAGATTCACCTTCGTCCTCGGGGAGATCGTCTCCGGGCTGTGGCGGAACCTCTCGATGGTCATCTCGGTGGTCATCGTCACCGCCGTCTCGCTGACCTTCGTCGGCGTCGGCGCGCTTATGCAGAAGCAGATCATGGACATGAAGGCGACCCTGGTCGAACAGTCGCAGGTGACGATCTACCTGTGCTCCCCGCACTCGACCACGGCATCCTGCGCGGGCGGAGCGGCCACCGACGCCCAGATCGACTCGGTGCGCCAGGCGCTCGAGGGCGAGGTCCTCGCCCCCTACATCTCCTCCTACACCGAGCGCAGCCAGGACGAAGCGCTCGCGATCTACCAAGAGCAGTTCGCCGGCGAGGGGTTCGTCTCCAACTTCACCGCCGCGGACATGCCCGTCTCCTTCCACATCACGCTCGAGGACGCTGACGAGTCCGCCGCAGTGGTCGAGTTCTTCCAGGGGCGTGCCGGGGTCGATGAGGTCACCGACCTGCTCAGCGCCTTCGCCCCATTCATCGACGTACTCAACCAGTCCACCGTCTTCGCGCTGGGCCTGGCGGTGCTGATGCTGGTCGCAGCCCTGCTGCTGGTGGCCACCACGATCCGCATGTCCGTCAGCAACCGGCGCCGGGAAATCGCTATCATGAGGCTGGTCGGAGCCTCGAACCTGTTCATCCGCCTGCCTTTCCTGTTGGAGGGCGCCGTGGCGGCGGTCATCGGCGGCCTGATCGCCTCGCTCATGCTGTGGGCGGGCCTGGAGTACATCGTCGCGGACTGGCTGGCCCCCACCCTGGGCGCGCAGCTGGTCACCGTCGGCACCCCTGACCTTCTCTGGCTGGCGCCGCTGCTGATCGCGCTCGGCGCAGCCCTGTCCATCGCCTCGTCCGTGATCTCCCTCAACAGACATCTGAAGGTGTGAGCATGTTCCGGTCCTCCCTGCACCGCCCCGCGAGCCTCGCCGCCATCGGGGCGCTGCTGCTGACGCCGCTGCTGGGTGCCCCGCTGCCGACAGCGCACGCCGAGGGCTCCAAGGAGGACAAGATCGCCGAGCGCGACCAGATCGAGCAGGACCTCGAGGACCTGCGTCTGGAACTGGACGGGGTCAACTCCGATCTGGCCGACACCTACCTGGCGCTGGCCGAGACCGAGCTGCTGATCCCCCAGGCGCAGCAGGACCTCGACGACGCCCAGGCCGAGCTCGAGGCCGCCCGCGAGGAGGACCGCGAGACCGGCGAACGGCTCACCGCGGCGCAGGACGAGGAGAAGGAGCTCACCGGGGAGGTCGAGGAGGGGCAGGTCGAGGTCGACCGCAGCGACGAGGAGCTCGCCGAGGTCGCGCTCTCCGCCTACAAGGGCACCGGGATGCCGAGCCCCGCCTCCGTGTACGTGGGCGGCCAGTCCCCGCAGGAGACCGTGGACCGGACTGTGAACTATCGCCTGACCCTGGCCTCGCAGGGCACCCGCCTGGACACCCTGCGCACCGATCAGGCGGTCACCGAGGGTGCGGCCAGCCGGCTGACCGCGGTGCGCGAGGAGATCGCCGCCCTGAAGATCGAGGCGGAGGAGGCTGTCGAGCGGACCGAGCAGGCCGAGGAGGACGCGGCCGCCGCGAAGTCCGAGCTCGACGACCTCTACGCCCAGCAGCTCACCCAGAGCAGTGACCTGGAGACCAAGAAGGCCCAGTACGAGACGGACCAGAGCACCCTCGAGACCCGTTCCTCCACCCTGGACACCGAGATCGAGGAGCTCGCCCGAGAGGAGAAGCGGCGTGAGGAGGAGCGGCTCGCCCGGGAGCGGGAGGAGCGGGAGAAGGCCAACCAGCAGAGCACTGCCTCCTCCTCCAGCGGTTCCTCCTCGAGCGGATCGTCGGGCTCCTCGAGCAGCTCCGACAGCGGCTGGGTGCGCCCCGTCAACGTGCGCCTGAACTCCAACTTCGGCTGGCGGGTCCACCCCATCTACGGCACCCGTCGCCTCCATGCCGGCGTCGACTTCCCCGCCGCCTGCGGCACCGCGGTGGGGGCCACGCATTCCGGTCGCGTCATCCAGCGCACGTACAATTCCGGGGCCGGTAACAAGATCGTCCTCAGCCACGGCATCCACAACGGGAAGCTGATCACCAGCTCCTACCACCACCTGCAGGGCTTCGCCCTCCCGGTCGGCGCGAACGTCTCCGCCGGGCAGACCGTCGGCTACGTCGGCACCACCGGCTCCTCGACCGGCTGCCACCTGCACTTCGAGATCCACGAGGACGGCAACGCCGTCAACCCCACCAACTACGTCTGAGAGCCGCTCTGACGTCACCGGTGGATGCAGGATGAGCGACTGGAGGCGGCTCATAATCGCTGGCCCGCCTCGGCGTGGAGGATTAGACTGGTCCCTCCCGACTCGTGCTCCGACGCACCATCTCACGAGCACGTCGGATCGCGACGTCCAGCACCCGGGAAGGAGGGCCTGATGGCGGCGAAGAAGAAGGCGAAGAAGGCGGTCGTCACCGAGAGCGGTCAGGAGAAGAAGCTGATCGCCTCGAACAAGAAGGCCCGTCACGACTACAGCATCGAGCAGACCTGGGAGGCCGGGATCGTGCTCACCGGCACCGAGGTGAAGTCGCTGCGCGAACGCGGAGCCTCGCTCGTGGACGGCTTCTGCTACATCGACGGCGGAGAGGTGTGGATGGAGGGCGCCCACATCGCCCCCTACTCCTCGGGGACCTGGACCAACCATGCCGCGCGCCGCAAGCGCAAGCTCCTGCTGCACAAGCGCGAGATCGACAAGCTCGCCGGGAAGTCCCGTGAGAAGGGCTACACCATCGTCCCGCTGGAGATGTACTTCCTGGGCTCCCACGCCAAGGTCCAGATCGCGCTCGCCCAGGGCAAGAAGGAGTGGGACAAGCGCCAGGCTCTGCGCGAGAAGCAGGACGTGCGCGAGGCCCAGCGCGCCATGCGCCAGCGCGAGCTGGTCTGAGCCCCTCAGCGACTCGGCGAGTGCGCGTTCCGGCGACGGCGAGCAGACTCACGGGAGGGGCCCGCCTGTGTCGCCGCGGTGCGGCACGGGCCACGTCCGCCGAGAGAAGACTGGGGTTCGGCGGCGCTGAAGAGTATGATGGATGAATAGTGGACGGGACGAGCCAGGCACAGCACCTGGGGAGACCCGGATTGACAAGTGAACATCGAGTGCTTCAGCCCTGGTCGCGCCTCGCGTGACCGGTGCGCCTTGCCACACTCCACGCTCGGGGCCGATCGGTTTCGACGGTAGTTGTCCAGCAAGGGGAAGCGGGCCGAGAACCCAGAGTCATCTCGTTAATGTCCTCTGGAAACCAATAAGTGCCGAACCCAAGCGCACTGACTTCGCTCTCGCTGCC
>DXDT01000115.1 GCA_019115335.1 Candidatus Brachybacterium merdigallinarum | reverse complement strand
CGCAGGATCGCATCGCCGTCCCGCTCGGTGGCGGGGGAGAGCACTCCGGCGTCGAGATCCGCGAGCATGCTGGTGACGGTCTCGATCGCATCGGACTTAGTCGCGCCGATCAGACCCACCGGGCCGCGCTTGATCCACCCGTTGGCGTAGAGGCCGGGCAGCACGGTGCCATCGGCGGCGATGATGCGGCCGGCCTCATTGGGTATCACCCCACGGGCGGCGTCGTAGGGGATGCCGGGCAGCTCGGAGCCGTGATAGCCGACGGCGCGGTAGACGGCGCCGAGCGGGTAGTCGACCAGCTCGCCGGTGCCCTCGAGGTTCCCCTCGGCGTCCAGACGGGTGCGCTCGAAGCGCATGCCCGTGACGGCGCCGTCCTCGCCGAGGACCTCGACGGGACGGTGCCAGAAGTGCATGTGCAGGCGGCGGGTGACGGGGCCGCCGTGCGCATCGGTGGGCTCCTCACCGGCGGCCTCGCGGCGCTGCTGCTCCTCGGCCCAGCGCACGAAGATCTGGGTGACCTGGTCGGTGCGCTTGTCGGCCTTGATGACCTCCCACTCGGCGTCGGTGATCTGCTCGATGTCGCGCGGATCCATGACGATCTGCACCCCGTGGGGGTGGGCGAGCTCGCGCGCCTCGAGCGGAGAGAACTTGGTCTGGGCCGGGCCGCGCCGGCCGAAGATGTGCACATCGGTGGTGGCGGCCTGCTGCAGTCCCTCGTGGACGTTCGCGGGGATCTCGGTGCGCAGCATCTCGTCGGCGCTCTTGGCCAGCACCCGGGCGACGTCCAGCGCCACGTTGCCGTTGCCGATCACGGCGACCTGCTCGGCCTCCAGCGGCCAGGTGCGAGGGTAGTCGGGGTTGCCGTCGTACCAGGCCACGAAGTCGGCGGCGCCGTAGGAGCCGTCCAGCTCGACGCCGGGCAGATCCAGATCGGCGTCCTTGAGCGCGCCGGTCGCGAAGATCACCGCGTCGTAGTGGGCGCGCAGATCCTCCGCGGTCAGGTCGGTGCCGAACTCGACATCGCCCAGGAAGCGGATCTCACCGCTGCCCAGGATCCGGTGCAGCGACTTGATGATCCCCTTGATGCGGGGGTGATCGGGAGCGACGCCGTAGCGGATCAGGCCGAAGGGGCTCGGCAGCCGGTCGAACAGGTCGATCTCGACCTCGAGCTCGCCGTCCTTGACCCGGGGGGAGCGCAGGAGGGTCTCTGCGGCATAAACACCGGCGGGGCCGGATCCGATGACGGCCAGGCGGAAGGGCTGCGGGAGGGGGGACATCTCACCTCGGTCTCGTGGCGCCGACGCGCCGGGACGGATGCGGGGAAGCGCAGTGATTTCCGAACCACCTTATATGCGAAATTCCTTGCCGAGCCGTGCGATGTGAGCGGAGCGACGCCCTCAGGCTCCTGCCCGGTCGCTGCCCCGTCACTGCTGCGCGGAGACTCCATCGCGCCGGTACGCGGCCCAGAAGTAGGCGCCGACCAGGATCGCGCCGCCCACGATGTTTCCCAGCACCACCGGGATCAGGTTGTCCCACACGGCTGCGGTGAGGGTGATCGAGGCGTAGGCGTCAGGACCGACCCCGGCAGCCTGCAGCGCCTCACCCTGCCAGAACCCGGCCCCGGCTCCGTACTTGATGAGCAGGCCCATCGGGAGCATGAACATGTTGGCGACCGAGTGCTCGAAGCCGCTGGCGACGAACAGGGCGATGGGACCGGCGACGGCGAGGGCCTTGTCGGTGACGGTCCGTCCGGCCGTGGCGACCCAGACGGCGAGGCAGACGGCGAGGTTCGCCAGCACGCCCAGGAAGAAGGCCTGGTGCCAGTCGTGCCCGACCTTGGAGCGGGTGATGTCGAGCACCACCATCCCCCAGGCGGAGCCGTTGCTGGAGTGGGTGCCGGCGAGCAGGAGCAGCACGGCGACGGTGACGGAGCCGACGAGGTTGCCGGCGAAGGAGATCCCCCAGTGGGTGAGCATCCGTCCCGTGCTGATCCGCCTCGACAGGCGGGGCATCGCGGTCAGCGTGGTGCCGGTGAACAGGTCCGAGCCGCTGATCACCACCAGGCCGAGGCCGACGGAGAAGGCGAGACCGCCGATCGCCTTCGAGATGCCGACGGGCCACGCGGCCATGCCCTGCTGGGTGGTGACCATGAAGACGAAGCCCAGGGCGATGAACCCGCCACCGGTCAGCGCCATCAGGAACATCTGCCCCGGTCGGACGGTGGCCTTCGCGAACATGCTGTCCTCGACCGCGGCCGCGAGACCTTTCGGGTCGGGGATCCGCGTGGAGGTGGGGGCCGGGGCGGTGGTGCTCGGAGAGTCGGGCGAGGCGGTGTTCATGGGGTCCGGGTTCCTGTGCTGTCGAGCCTGTGGTGTCCAGAGGGATCCCGGACGCGACGAGGGACCGGCTCCAGGACGGTGACTACAGGGTAGTTTCGAGCCCGTCCGCCGACGGGGGCGAAGGTCCCGCCGTCGGGCCGGAGGGAGAGTCCGGGGCCGAGTCCTCCGGGGCGGTCGGCGTCACGGGGACCACCCCGACCGCGACCTCGAGGGTGG
This sequence comes from Candidatus Brachybacterium merdigallinarum, assembly GCA_019115335.1. Taxonomy (GTDB): domain Bacteria; phylum Actinomycetota; class Actinomycetes; order Actinomycetales; family Dermabacteraceae; genus Brachybacterium; species Brachybacterium merdigallinarum. The sequence goes on along the minus strand of DXDT01000115.1, from coordinate 3,573 downwards.
AGGTCGCCCCGGGCGGACCCACCACGATGCCCTTCAGAGGCGGGACGTCCGCGTAGTCGCGCCCCCAGGCGGTGGTCACGAAGCGCCGGTCGACGAAGGTGTTGTTGGTGGGGTCGATGTCGACCCAGCCGGTGCCGGGGACCAGCACGGACAGCCAGGCGTGGGAGGCGGCGGAGCCGATCATCTCGCCCGCCGGCCGGGTGACCAGCGCGCCCTCGGCCGACGGGGCGGTGCGCAGGTACCCGGAGACGTAGCGGGCAGCCAGGCCCGCCTCCCGCACCGCCGCGACCGCGGCATGGGAGAAGTCCTGGCAGACCCCGTGGCGCGCGGCGAGGACCTCCTCGAGAGTGGAGGTGACGGTGGTGGCCCCCGAGTCGTAGGTGAAGTCGGTGTGGATCAGCGAGGTCAGGGCCGCCAGGCACTCGCCGATGGGCCGGCCAGGGGTGAACACCGCAGCGGTGATCTCGCGGGCGGCGGCGCTCGCCGGGATGCGGGGAGAGGGGTGGACGAAGTCGATGCTCGAGGTGGGCAGTAGCGGCCCCCAGTGCGTGGGGGTGCACTGCTCCCAGGGGCGGGACATCGGCTCCTCGGCGTAGCGGCGCTCGGAGACGGTCACCCGGGCGTGGGAGTGCACGTCGAGCTGCTCGTGGACCTCGTCCACCAGCAGGTAGGTGGAGGAGTTGCCGTAGAAGTCGGTGTGGGCGGTCAGACGCGCCGGGGCGGGGTCCACGATCACCTCGTGGGTGATGATCCGCTGGGTGGGGGTCGCCCGCGGTTCGACGTGGGCGCGCCCGTAGTTGCGGGAGACCGGCTTCGCGTACCGGTAGGAGGTGAGGTGGTGGACCTGGTAGTCCATCGGCTCGGCGGGCTCGTGGTCCTCGCCGAGCAGGGGGATCGGCGGCAGGGACCGCGCAGGCGGCAGGGGCCGCGCGGGCCGCATGGACTGTGCCGGATGCTCTGACTCAGACATCGTCGACCCCCCACAGCGAGGTGGATTCGGAGGGCTGGAAGTAGTGGCTCTCGATCTCGGTGGCGAGCTCGCGCAGCGAGTCGATGGCGGCCTCGGTCTCGTCGAGCAGTGCGGACGGAGCGCCCTGGGGGCCGGGCGTCCCCTCGCGGGGATGCAGCAGCTCGCCGGCGGACCAGCCCCCGATGCGTGCCCGCAGCGCGGTCAGCGGGGCACGCATCTGCGGGGAGGGGGTCAGCTCCGGGAGCCGGTCCAGCGCGGCGGTGAGGCGGTCCAGCTGGAAGGCGATCGAGCGGGGGATGGTCGGGTCGCTGAGCAGCAGCTCGACCAGCAGCTCGGGCTGCACGGCGGCGTGGTACCGGCGCCGGTAGGAGGTGTCGGACTCGGTGATCGCGGCGACGGCCGTGGCGATCCGGGACTCGGCGATCCGGGAGCGGCGCAGGCCGAGGGCGGCGCGCAGCAGGGCCAGCAGCGTCAGCAGCCGTTCCAGGCGGCGCCCCACCTCCGTGAGGTCCCAGCCGAGGTTGCGGGGCATCGAGTCGGCGATCGCCCCCGAGAGCGTCAGGCAGCCGTCGACGACGTCGGTCAGCCCCTGTTCCAGCAGCTCGTTCCCCGGGGCGCCCAGGGAGCGGAAGCGGCCGCGCATCCGGGCGATGACCGGCCAGATGTCCTCCGAGATGAGGTCGCGCAGGGTGCGGGTGGTGTGCGCGAGGGCGACGAAGGACTGCGCGAGCGAGCCGGGCCGGGCGGTATCGGAGAGCAGGCTCGCGATCTCCCGCCGCACCGCCTCGCGATCGCGGTGGTCGACCTGCTCGAAGCCTGGGTAGGTGGTGGTGACGTCGGTGACCGAGCGCAGCAGCACGCTCAGCGCGGTGCCGGCGCTGCGGGAGCGCTCGGAGCCGAGGTCATTGGCGGTGTCGAGTACGGTGCGCAGCAGGCGGGCGGTGAAGTCGACCCGTTCGAGATAGCGCCCGAACCAGAACAGGTCCGAGCCGATGGACCGGGTCATCGCGGGATAGGCCGCGATCACCTCTCGGGGATCGACCGTGTCCTCGGAGCCGTCGACCGTGGCGGGGGCGGAGGTCTCGGGGACCTGCACCCAGATGTCCTTGAGCGCCTCGGGGTGGGAGTCCGCTGTACGGGCGACCCCGCCGGGCAGCACCTCGAAACCGTCCTGACCGGCGATGATCACCAGCTGCAGGAGGGCCGGCCGCGGGACCAGCTCGTCGCCGCCGGTGGGGTCGATGCCGACCCAGCCGCCCCCGGTGCCCCCACTGCCCCCGGCGCCCTCGGACCGCTCGGGGTCGGCGGGGCGCAGCTGCAGGTCCTCGTGGAGGATCTGGCGGCACAGGTCCGGCAGCGCCGCGCGCAGCGCCGGATTCTCGAGCAGCCCGGCGCCCAGGGGGTTGAGGATCTCGACATCTCCGCTGCGGGCGGCCTCGACCAGGCCGGTCACTCCGCCGAGCGGGGTGGGCCCGAGGTCCAGGGGATCCACGAGCGCTGAGGGGGCCATGCGCAGCAGCGCGTCGACCGTCTCGCCGCCCTCGACGTCCAGGCCGGGCATCCGCAGGGACAGCGGGCCGGCCCCCGTGCGCAGATCCGTGGCGGAGACGAGGGGGGCGCCCAGCAGATTCGCGAGCCACTGCTGATCGAAGCTCACCAGCGGGTCCTGCGCGCCGCTGCTGAGGGTGACGCTGCGTCCGGCGCGGCCGTCGCTGCGGGTGCGGTGGTGCAGCGCGCTGCGCGCGGCGTCGAAGAACGGGGTCAGACGGCGCAGCGGGGTCGAGCGGTACAGGGTGGGCGCGCAGCGGGACAGGACCCGTCGCAGCTCCATCGCGAGCCCGGCCCCGGCAGGGACGTCCACCTGGTCCGAGACCACTTCCCAGGCGCCCTCCGCGGTGCGCCGCACGGTGCAGGTCAGGGAGAACAGCCGGTGGGGTCCGCGCGGGGGGATGCCGACCGCCGCCCGCAGGTAGGCGGGGTCGGAGAGGATCTCGGCGACCGGTGCGACGTCGGTGGACAGCACCGTGCGCGGACCGTACAGGTCCGCGTACAGCGCATCGAGCAGCCGGGCCCGCTGGGTGAGGCCCGCGGCGAGCTGGTCCCACTCCTCTGCGTCGAGCACCACCGGCACCGGATCCACGATCGGCGGGGAGGCGGAGACGTCCGCCGCGAACATCGCTGCGGCCGCGGTGGCGGCGCGACGCCACCCTGCCGCCCCGAGAGCGGTGAGCTCCTCGGACAGCGGCAGGGGCGGACTGGTCATCACCGGGCCATCGTAGGCACCTGGTGCCGGTGCGGGGTCAGGACGTGGGGATCTGGATGCCCTCGGAGGGCTGGACCACCACGAAGCCCGGCCCGTGGAAGCCGAGCTGGAAGGACTCGCCGGAGCCGCGCCCGATCAGCGAGCCCATCTTGAAATCGTTCTTGATCTGCGGGGTGAGGTTCGCCGACCAGCACACTGCGGCCTGCGGATCCACGAAGGTGGGCTGGCGGGAGCAGTCCAGGAGCATCGGCGGGCCGTCGGAGGTCACCGCGACCATGCCGTGGCCCTGGAGGAACAGGTTGAACACCAATGATCGGCCTAATGCTTGGTTCTTTGGCTA
>DXDT01000114.1 GCA_019115335.1 Candidatus Brachybacterium merdigallinarum | reverse complement strand
GTCGAGGGAGGTCTCGAGCTCGGCGAGCATCCCGTCCAGCGCCTCGACCTGGTCGAGGGTGCGCGGGTAGCCGTCCAGCAGGAAGCCCTGCTGGGCATCGGCCTCGGCCAGGCGCGAGGCCACCATGTCGTTGGTGACGGAGTCCGGGACGTACTCGCCCTTGTCCATGTACGACTTCGCGAGCACCCCGAGCTCGGTCTCCCCCGCGACGTTGGCGCGGAAGATGTCGCCGGTGGAGATCGCGGGGATCCCCAGCTGCTCGGCGATCCGCTCCGCCTGGGTGCCCTTGCCGGCCCCGGGCGGGCCGACGATCAGCAGCCGCCGCGCCGCGGGTGCGGCGGCGCCGGAGGCATCGGCGGCGGGGGCCGCGCCGGAGGTCGAGGACTGAGCGGAGTCTGTCACTTGAGGATCCCTTCGTAATGGTGCTGCTGGAGCTTCGCATCGATCTGCTTCACGGTGTCGAGGCCGACGCCGACGATGATCAGCAGCGAGGCGCCGCCCAGCGGGAAGTCCTGCGAGGCGCCGAGATAGACCAGCGCGAACAGCGGGATCAGGGAGATGACCGCGAGGTACATCGCGCCGGGGGTCTGGATGCGGTTGATGACGTACTGGAGGTACTTCTCGGTCGGCTTGCCGGCCCGGACGTTGGGGATGAAGCCGCCGTACTTCTTCATGTTGTCCGCGATCTCCTCGGCGTTGAAGGTGATCGAGACGTAGAAGAACGCGAAGAAGATGATCAGGGCGACGTAGACGACGGCATAGATCCACGAGAACGAGATGCCCATGACCAGGTGCTCGTTGACCCACTGCACCCAGCCCGCCTCGGGATCGCCGAAGCTCGAGGCCATCTGCGGCAGCGCCAGGATCGACGAGGCGAAGATGACCGGGATGACGCCCGCCTGGTTCACCTTGATCGGGATGTAGGTGGAGGTGCCGCCGTACATGCGGCGACCCACCATGCGCTTGGCGTACTGCACCGGGACACGGCGCTGGGACTGCTCGACGAACACCACGGCGACCATGATCACCAGCGCCACCAGGATCACCAGGGAGAAGGTGATCCAGCCCTGGAGGTTCCAGATCTGGCCCATCGCGCCGGGGAAGGAGGCCGCGATCGAGGTGAACATCATCAGCGACATGCCGTTGCCGATGCCGCGCTCGGTGATCATCTCGCCCATCCACATGATGACGATGCAGCCGACCGTCATGGTCAGCACCATCACCAGCAGGGCGGGGATCGACTGGTCCGGGACCAGCTCCAGGTTGCAGCCCACGAAGAAGTTGCCCGACCGCACCAGGGTGATGATGGTGGTGGACTGCAGGACCGCCAGACCGATGGTCAGGTAGCGGGTGTACTGGGTCAGCTTCTGGGTGCCGGAGGAGCCCTCCTTGTGCAGCGCCTCGAAGCGCGGGATCACCACGCGCAGCAGCTGCACGATGATGGAGGCGGTGATGTAGGGCATCACGCCGAGCGCGAAGATCGACAGCTGCAGCAGGGCGCCGCCCGAGAACAGGTTCACCATTCCCAGCACGCCACCGCCCTGCGCGCTCATCGCCTGATCCGCGCAGACCGCGACGTTGGTCGGATCGAATCCCGGCGTGGGGATGAACACGCCCATGCGGTAGATCGCGATCAGGCCGAGGGTGAAGAGGATCTTCGCCCGCAGCTCGGGAGTGCGCAGCGCGCGCACGAACGAGTTCACCAGTTTCCTCCTGGGTGTCCGAGGCGGGGAGCGGAGGCTCCGACCCCTGGGCTGTGATCGCAGCCGTCATCACGGTGGGACATCGGGGGCCGCCCCACGATCGGGAATGTCCGGATACGGCGACGGGGCACCGCGAAACAGGCTATTGCCCGCCGCAGTGCCCCGTCAAAAAGAGCTCACGCGATGGTGACGGAGCCACCAGCGGCCGTGATCTTCTGCTCCGCCGAGGCGGAGAACTTCTGTGCGGTGATGTCGAGCTTGACGCTGACCTCACCGGTGCCCAGCACCTTGACGGGCTGGTTCTTGCGCACGGCACCCTTGGCGACGAGGTCCTCGACCGTGACGGTGCCGCCCTCGGGGAACAGCTCCTGCAGGGACGCCAGGTTCACGACCTGGTGCTCGACGCGGAACGGGTTGGTGAAGCCGCGCAGCTTCGGCAGGCGCATGTGCATCGGCATCTGCCCGCCCTCGAAGCCGACCGGCACCTGGTAACGGGCCTTGGTGCCCTTGGTGCCGCGGCCGGCGGTCTTGCCCTTGCTGGCCTCACCACGGCCCACGCGGGTGCGCGCGGTCCTGGAACCGGGCGCGGGGCGCAGGTCGTGGAGCTTCAGCGGGCTCGAATCGTTGTCAGTCATGGAAATCAGTCCACCTCTTCGACCGTCACCAGGTGGGTGACGGTGCGGATCATGCCGCGGATCTCGGGGCGATCTTCCTTCACCGCCGTGTCACCGATGCGCTTGAGGCCGAGGCCGCGCAGCGTGGCACGCTGGCTCTGGGTACCGCCGATGTCGGAACGGACCTGGGTCACCTTCAGCTGCATCAGGCGTCCACCTTCTCAGCTCGGGCGGCGGCCCGGCCGGCGGCCTGGGCGCGCAGCAGGGCGGCGGGGGCGACGTCCTCGACCGGGAGGCCCCGGCGGGCCGCGACGGCCTCGGGCTCCTCGAGCTGCTTGAGCGCGTCGACGGTGGCCCGCACGATGTTGATCGCGTTGGTCGAGCCCAGCGACTTGCTCAGGACGTCATGGACGCCCGCGCACTCGAGGACGGCGCGGACGGGGCCGCCCGCGATCACACCGGTACCGGGAGCGGCCGGACGCAGCAGGACCACGCCCGCGGCATCCTCGCCCTGGACCGGGTGCACGACGGTGCCCTGGACGCGGGGGACGCGGAAGAAGTTCTTCTTCGCCTCCTCGACGCCCTTGGAGATCGCCGCCGGCACCTCCTTGGCCTTGCCGTAGCCGACGCCGACGGTGCCGTCGCCGTCACCCACGACCACGAGGGCCGTGAAGGAGAAACGACGACCGCCCTTGACGACCTTCGAGACGCGGTTGATGCTCACCACGCGCTCGAGGAAG
>DXDT01000113.1 GCA_019115335.1 Candidatus Brachybacterium merdigallinarum | reverse complement strand
AGCCCGGAGAGCACTGGGTGAGCTGGGACGTCGACGTCAGCGCCGCACAGCTGCGTCGCCGCGACGAGGGCGGGCAGTATCTCCGTCTCGATCTGGGGGAGGCGCCCGAGGTCGAGTGGATCCCGGCCGGGCGGATCCTCCCGGGAGCGGTCTCCGCCTTCGAGATGAGTCCGGGCCGGCTGCGTCGACTCGGTGCCGGCGTGACCCTGAGCCATCGCCTCGAGCCCGCCCAGCGCGCCTACCCGGCGAGCAGCGCGATCACGGGGGCGGCGCGCCCGCACACGGCGACCAACCTGTGGCGATCGGATCCCGGTCACCCGCTCGAGCAGTGGTTGCAGCTGGACTGGCCGGAGCCCCAGCAGATCCGCTCGATCCACCTCAGCTTCGCCGGCAACCTCCTGCGCGAGTACGACCACACCCCCGAGCTGTGGGCCGATCCGCAGACGGTGCGCGACTACCGCATCCTCGCGCAGACCGACCACGGATGGCGCGAGGTGGCGAGCTGCGTGGGCAACGGGCTGCCGCGCCGGGTCCACGAGCTCCGCGAGACGGTCACCACCAGCGCGCTGAGGGTGGTCGTCGAGGCCACCAACGGCGACCCCTCCGCGGCGCTCTACGAGATCAGGTGCTACGGGCCGGAGCAGTGAATGCCCGGCGCCCCGTCCCGCCTCACTCGATCTCGAGCAGCTTCCCGCTCTTGGCCAGCTCCGGGTCGGTGCAGGAGGACAGGTCGAAGCAGCACGGGCGCCGGGAGCCCTTGCGCAGCTTGTCGATCGAGACGCCCACCCGCTTGTCGCGAGTCGCGGGGTTCTTCGTCGCGCCCACCCAGCGCACCCACTCCCAGCGCGCCATCGGGGTGAGCGAGTCCCAGTGCTCATCCAGGTCGCTCGCCTCCATCAGCGCCGCACCGAGATCCTCCGGCACCTCGGGCTCCGGCCACTCGGCCGCGGTGGTCAGGTCGAAGCCGAGCTCCTGCCCGTCGGCGGCAACGGTGCCCGCAGCCTCCAGTGCGGCGATCAGATCGTCGTCCAGGGAGATCCAGTGGCCCTTGCGGCCGTCGGGCTCGAGCACGAAGCGGACCTCCTGCCCGCCCAGCGTGCCGGTCACCGCTACCTGGCCGCGCGAGGGGAGGGCGGCGCTGGCATCACCGGGCAGGGGAGCGATCAGGCGCTCACCGATCGCGTGCACGATCGCGGTGCCGGAGATGGTGACGGGGGACTTCGTGGCCATGATCGGCTCCTTCGGGGGTGCCAGTGCGCGGGCGTCCCAGTGTAGGGCGGGGCTTCGTCTCGGCGCCGACTTCCGCCCCTGTTTCGCACGGCTGTGCACGATATCTTGGGGAGTGGACTGGTGTCTTCCCGGGGGGAGTGCATATGGAGCGGCGTGTAGCAGTGGTCGTCGAGGACGATGACGACATCAGAGACCTCGTGGTCCACCTGTTGGGGCAGTCCGGGTTCACCGTGCACGAGGTGGCCAGCGGCGCCGCCGGGGTCGCCGCCGTGCGGGAGCACGATCCGGTGGTCGTCACCGTGGACCTGGGCCTGGCGGACATCGACGGCTACGAGGTCACCCGTCAGGTGCGGCAGTTCTCCGACGCGTACGTGGTGATGCTGACCGCCCGCACCGAGGAGATCGAGACACTCATGGGCCTGGAGTCCGGTGCCGACGACTACGTCACCAAGCCCTTCCGGCCCCGCGAGCTGCGCGCCCGCATCGAGGCGATGCTGCGCAGACCCCGGACCCCTCTGCCCGCAGCGCCGCCTGTTGCCGCGCCCGCCGATCAGAGCGGGCGGCCCGGGCGAGCGTCGGCCCCCGTCGGCCCGCCGGTTACCGCGCCCGCAGACCTGCAGCCAGCGGGATCAGGCCCGACGCCCGCCGCGGGGTCCACTCCGCCGGCCGCGGCGCAACCACCCTCGACGGGGCCCGCGCAGCCTTCTCCACTGGGCCCGGAGTCGCCGTCGCCGGAGATCTCCCGGCCGCTGGTCGATCCGGCCGGCCAGGCCCGCCTCGAGCTGGACGGGCTCGCGCTGTACCCGCATCTCCACCTGGTGGAGGTGAGCGGCCACGAGGTCCCCGTGACCCCGACCGAGTTCCTGCTGCTGGAGACCCTGCTGCGCAGCGGCCGCGTGGTGCGCTCCAAGAGGGAGCTCGCACGCATCATCCGCGGGGACGACGTCGACGGGGGAAGCTACGTCTCCGCGGCGGATGAGCGGACGGTCGAGGTGCATGTGGGCAATGTGCGCCGCAAGCTCCAGGACGATCCGCGGGAGCCGCGCTGGGTCGAGACCGTGCGCGGGGGCGGCTACCGCATGGGAGGCAGCGCCACCGCGGTCAGCTGACCGGGGAAGCGGGCCGGGAGACCTGTCGCAGGAATCCTTGCAGCTGGCCGGCGGTCTCCCCGGCGAGCTCCCGCAGCCACGCCATCCCCTCACGGCGGCGATGCAGGGCCGAGCCCTCGTCCGGATCCGTGAAGCGCGGGGCAGCGGCCTCGACCACGATGTCGGAAGCGTCCTTGCCGGAGGCGTCCCTGCCGGGTGCGTCGCTGTTGGAAGCGTCCTTGATGGGGGCGTCCTTGCCGGGCGCGCCGATGTCGGGGGATCCGTCGTCGGGGGCTTCACTCTCGGAACCGCTCGTGCCCTGCGCGGCCGCAGCATCGTCGCGGGGATCGGCGTGGGCTGGGGCGTGGAGGGCGGCTGGGCTGGTGACCAGCAGCATTGCGGCCAGAGCCAAGGTCGCGAACCGGCGGGAGGAAAGGTTCATCAATCACCTCAGGAGGGCGCAGAGCGAACGGGACAGCTCAATATAGAGCGCCGGCGGCCCGGTGGCTATCGTCCCGGGAGTGGCGTCAGGCTTGGGAAGTCGAGGTCTGCTGCACTGAGGACCGATGCTCGCGACCGCATAAGTCGCAAGCGCAGCACACCTCGACCATCGCAGCAGGAGGGGCGGCCCGGGGAGGGATGGCCCGGAGGCGAGAGCGGTCAGCGGGAGGACGCGCGAGCGGTCAGCGGGAGGACGGCGAGCGGCTCGGCTCGGGCGGCTCCGCGGTGAACAGCTCCTCGTTCGCCGGCACGCCCTGCTGCTCGGCGCCCTCCTCGTCGCGGTACTGCCAGCGGAAGGGGAGGCCGCGGGCGGTGAGGATGCTCGGGCGGTCCATCAGCTGGAAGTGCACGTGCGGATCCGAGGAGTTGCCGGAGTTCCCGCACTCGGCGAGGACCTGCCCGGCCGTGACCCGGTCGCCCGGCGCCACCTGCAGCGAGCCGCGACGCAGATGCGCGAGCACCGCCACCACGGTGTCCCCGTCGGCAGCGTCCTCGAGTGCGCTGCCCTCCTCGCCCCGAGGCACCTCTGCGCTGCTCCCGGCCCCGCCGGTCCCGCCGCGAGCCGTCTCGAGAGGCCCGTCGGCCCGCAGCAGAACGTGATTGCCGAGCAGGTGACGCGGAGTGCCCAGGCTGCGCACGACGCTCTCGATCATCAGGTAGATCAGCCCCAGCGGGGACAGCCGGGTGCGGTGATCGCGGGCGGTGCCGAGCGTGGCGAGCACGACCCCGTCGAACGGCGCCAGCACGGGCCGGCCGAAGGAGAGGTACTCCTCCGGGCGGCGCATCGGGGACCGCCAGCCGTCCAGGGCGCGCGGCGAGGCGCCGACGGGCTCATGGGTGATGTCGATGGCGAAGGTCTGCGCGAGGGCATGGGTGTGCGAGGGGATCTTCGAGGCGGGCGAGTTCAGGCCGCGCCAGCGACCGCTCACCGGCACCGCGACCAGCAGCGGAGCCCGGTCCTGGCGTGGCTGCTGAAGGACGCCGGGCAGGATCTGCCCCGCCATCGACAGGAGCACCAGCACGACGCCCGCGATGAACACCGCACCGAGCCCTCGATCGAGCTCGACCGCGAGGATGATCAACACCGCGCCCAGCACCAGGGCCGGTCCGGTCAGGGGGAGCAGCAGGCGCGACATGCGTCCCTTCCGTCGAGGTGGATCTCTGCTCACCGTACCGGGGCATCGGCGTGCGAGCACCTGCTGGCCGCAGTATCGTGGACGCATGTCGACGACACGCACGCGCTTGGGGTGGGCCGGCGTGGCCGCCGCGCTCGCACTGACGATGACCGGCTGCACCGAAGGGGTCCGCGAGCGCTGCAGCGGCGCCGACCACGAGATGAGCTGCACGGTCACCTACAAGAAGTCCGACAGTCAATGGAGCACCGACCTCGAGGGGGACCGCACCCATTCCACCGCGGTCATCAACGGCACCTTCACCGTCGACTCCGGCAGCGGCACCCTGATCCTCGAGGGCGCGGACGAGACCGTCGAGCACCCGATCTCCGCCGAGGAGCCGGTCGAGATCACCGACCTCACCCTGGCGATGACCTCGAAGCGGGACGGGGACGAGCGGATCTCCGCAGTCGTTCTGCGGACCACGACCGACGACGTCATCGAGGGGTTCTCCGCCGAGTACACCTACACGACCAGCTGACCGCTGCGCAGCCACCCGACTGATCGACTGACCGCTGCGCAGGTCAGGCGCTTTGCCGGCTCCGGCGGAAGCGGTGGGTGTAGGCCGCGAGGTCCCATGGCTCCTGCTCGTGGTCACCGTCCAGGAAGTCCGTCACGGCCTGGCGTCCCGTGCGGTACAGCAGCTCGCGATCCTGCGCGGAGAGGTCGAACTGGGTGGGGCGCACAGCGGCGGTGTCGATGAAAATGGTGCGGGCCACGGCATCGGAGGCATCGATGTGCATCCGGTCGTAGAAGCCGGTCACCGTGTCCACCACCGCCTTCCCGAACGAGAGCGGCCCGCGGATTCGATTCTCCACCCCGAACTCCGCCTCGGGCCTGGCCGAGAGCTTGACGCCGAAGGTGGGCCAGCGCGGCGCCTGTCCCTCCGGCCGGTCGAACACCGAGACGGGGAAGTTCGAGAGCATCCCGCCGTCGACCAGCACCGCCGGCCTCCCCTGCGCATCCTTCCAGCGCACCGGACGGAAGAACAGCGGGATCGAGGTCGAGGCACGCACCGCATCGGCCACGCGCATGCTGTCCGCCGTGGTGGCGAAGGCGTCGGCATCCAGCGGCAGATACCGCAGCCGCCCGGCCGAGAGATCCGAGACCGTCACCACCAGGCGATACGCCTGGGCCCCGGTGAGCCGGGCGCCGGGTTCGGGGTCCTCGTAGCGGTCCGGTTTGCCGCGCTGAGGACCGATGCCGACCACGACATGAGTCCTCAGCGCAGCAAAGCTCGACCTGGCCCGGCCTCGGCCCGGCCTGGCCCGACTGGGCCGGGTCAGAGCGTGCTGGCCAGCGGGTCGAAGTCCGCGGGCACCGCCGGGACCTCGGAGACCGAGGAGTTCACGGTGACGAACTCACCGCTCGCGGCCGACTCCTCGGCCGAGAGCATCACGTCCAGCACGTG
>DXDT01000112.1 GCA_019115335.1 Candidatus Brachybacterium merdigallinarum | reverse complement strand
ACCAGCGACTGTTCCTGATGGGCATCGCGATCCCGCTGCAGGCCACGATCATCCCGATCTACTACCTGATCGTGCAGCTGGGCCTGTACGACACCCTGTGGGCCCTGATCCTGCCGTCGATCGCTTTCGCCATCCCGATCACGGTGCTGATCCTGACGAACTTCCTGCGGGACGTCCCCAAGGAGCTGTACGAGTCGATGACGGTGGACGGCGCATCGGACTGGCAGATGTTCCGCTCACTGGTGCTGCCGCTGGCGAAGCCGGCCGTGGTCACCGTCGGCATCTACGACGCCCTGCAGGTGTGGAACGGGTTCCTGTTCCCCCTCGTGCTCACGCAGAGCTCCGAGATGCGAGTCCTGCCGCTGTCGCTGTGGGCCTACCAGGGAGAGTTCACCACCAACATCCCTGCGGTCCTGGCCGCGGTGATGCTCTCAGCGCTGCCGATCCTCGTGCTCTACATCGCCGGCCGTCGCCAGCTGATCAGCGGTCTGACCGCTGGATTCAGCAAGTGATCCCTCCGGGGTCACCACAGCGCGACGCATCAGCCCGCTCCATTCCACGTCCCGAAGGAAGTCCATCGTGAACCAGATCCTGCATGTCTCCGTCTCCGGCAACGACACCGCCGACGGCTCCGAGGCCACCCCGCTGCGCACCATCGACCGTGCCGCCGAGCTCGCCTGGCCCGGCGATACGGTGCGCGTCCACGCCGGCACCTACCGGGAGTGGGTGCGCCCGCGCCGTGGCGGCCTCAGCGATACCCGCCGCATCACCTTCGAGGCGGCGCCCGGCGAGCATGTCGTGATCACCGGTTCCGAGCCCATCACGGACTGGGAGAAGGTCTCCGGAGACGTCTGGCGCACCCGGGTCCCCCACTCCGTGTTCGGGGAATGGAACCCGTTCGCGGAGCCGATCCGCGGGGACTGGCTGGTCCGCCCCCATGACCCGCACGTCCACGCCGGGGACGTGTACGTGAACGGCGTCTCCGGGTATGAAGTCGCCACGGCCGCGGCCGTCGCCGAGCGCGTGGAGCGCACCGAGGTGCTGGACGACTGGACCGGCCTGACCGTGCCCGTAGCACGCCCCGAGTCCACCCGCTACCAGTGGCATGCCGAGGTGGGCGAGGCGGAAACGGTCATCACCGCCCTGCTGCCCGACGTCGACCCCCGCGAGGATCTCATCGAGATCTCCGTGCGTCGCTCGGTGTTCTACCCGACCGAGCACCACCTGGACTACATCACCGTGCGCGGCTTCGAGCTGTGCCACGGCTCCTCCCCCTGGGCACCGCCCACGGCCGACCAGCCGGGCCTCATCGGGCCGAACTGGGCCAAGGGCTGGATCATCGAGGACAACCACATCCATGATGCGAAGTGCTCCGCGATCTCGCTGGGCAAGGAGCACTCCACCGGCCACAACTTCTCGGCCGACCGCGGTGACAAGCCCGGCTACCAGTACCAGCTCGAATCGGTCTTCTCCGCCCGCCAGATCGGCTGGGACCGCGAACACATCGGCTCCCACGTAGTGCGGCGCAACACCATCCACGACTGCGGTCAGAACGCGATCGTGGGTCATCTGGGCTGCGCGTTCTCCGTCATCGAGGACAACCACATCTACCGGGTGGGGACCAAGCGCGAGTACTTCGGCCACGAGATCGCGGGCATCAAGCTGCACGCAGCCATCGACACCCGCATCGAGCACAACCGCATCCACGACACCTCGCTGGGCCTCTGGCTGGACTGGCAGACCCAGGGCACCCGGATCACCCGCAACATCTTCCACGACAATTCCCGGGACTTCTTCGTCGAGGTCAGTCATGGCCCCTACGTCGTGGACCACAACGTCTTCCTCTCCGCTGCGGCGATCGAGAACCGCGCCCAGGGTGGAGCGTTCGTGAACAACCTGGTGGGCGGCACCCTGCAGGTCGAGCCGGTCGAGGACCGCGCCACTCCGTACCACGTCCCCCACAGCACACAGGTCGCCGGATACGCGGTGATCACCGCCGGCGATGATCGCTACCTGGGGAACCTGTTCGTGGGCGATCCGGAGCGGGCCTCCTTCGATCCCGAGACGTACTTCGGCCATGTTCCGCCGCGCTACGGGCTCTCCTGGTTCGACGGCCGTCCTGCCTCGCTCGATGAGTACCTCGAGGCGCTCCCGAAGAACCCGGCACATGACCATCAGCGCTTCGCCACACAGCCGCAGGCCGTATACGTGGAGCGCAACGTGTACGGCCCCGGCAACGAGCCCTTCGATCGGGAGACCGGTCCGGTGAGGCTGGACGCGGCTGTGACCTGGCAGCTCCGCGTCGAAGGCACGGAGCTGTTCCTGGATCTCGAGGTTCCGCCACGACTGCTCGAGGCGGCCATGGCCGCCGTGCACGGCGGCGAGCTGGTCCACGTCCGCTTCGCGGGCGCCGACTTCGAGGAGAACGACGGCACCCCGGTCCGGATCGAGCGCGACGTCCTCGGAACTCTGCGTCGCGAGGACTCCCCCGCCGGACCGTTCGCGGAGCTGGTGGCCGGACGGAACAGCATCCGCCTGTGGTGAGCACCAGGCCCCGCTGACCACAGGGCGCTGCTCGCGGCACGGTGCACGCCGCCTGCTCAGGCGGTCAGTGCGGCGTACTCCGGGGCGAGGCTGAGGTACTGCTCGTCCCACACGTCCATCCCGGGCACGTCGCTCTCGGTAACGGCGCCGATGAGGCGATCCAGGTACCACTCCCAGCCGGGTCCGACGAACTGCAGCATGTCGGCCGGGACGTCGTGGTGGCGCAGGATGATCTCGGTGCTGGCGATGCCGCGGCGGGAGGTGGCGCCCTCGGGTCGGTCAGCGCTCTCGGGCTCCTCGGAGCTGCCGGCGAGTGCGATGCTCAGCCGCCAGGTCCCGCCCTCCGCGGCGGAGCTGACGGTCAGCAGGGTGCCGGGCTCGCAGGCGTGGATCGTGTACGCGGTGGGGGCGGCCTCGCCCGGTTCGGCGTTCATGGTGACCATGACGGTGCCG
>DXDT01000111.1 GCA_019115335.1 Candidatus Brachybacterium merdigallinarum | reverse complement strand
GTCCGCCTGGAAGTGCTCGTTGACCAGGGAGTAGTCCCCGGCATCGGCGGCATCGATGCGGGCGAGCACCTCGGCATGACGGCGGTGAGCGGCTTCGAGATCGGCGAGCAGCGCGTCCCAGCGCTCGAAGGACCGGCCCAGCGCCGCCGATTCGACCACGCGGCGCGCGTCCAGCAGCTCGACCATGTGGCGCTCGTCGAGCATCGGGGCGACCACGTATCCGCGCAGGGCCACGTACTCCACCAGTCCGGAGCGCTCGAGGGAGACCATCGCCTCGCGGACCGGCGTCGGGGAGACCTCCAGGTCACGGGCCAGCCCATCGATGGACAGTCGCGCGCCGGGCTCCCAGCGGTTCTCCAGGAGACGCTGGAGGATCAGCTCCTCGACCTCGTCGCGCAGCACCTGTCGGCGGATCGCCATGTTCTCGGTCCCTTCGGAGGGGGTGCACTCCAGGGGCCCTGAAGATCGGTCATCCCATAGGATAACGTCGCCCGCCCGCGATGTCCGGCGATTCGCCCAGAGACGGCAGACAGGCGAATCTCAGGCCTGCAGCGCCACCGGCTGCCCGGTGCGGACCGATTCCTGGGCGGCGGCGACCACGCGCACGCTCGCCAGGCCCACGTCCCCGGTGGGGGCGACGGCCTCCCCGGCCCGGACCGCGTCCAGGAACGCCTCCAGCAGGCGGGCGTCAAGATTCACTCCGTAGGGGAGCCAGTGGCCGGGCCCGCCCACGTGCTGAGCGAAAGCGTCCACCTGCAGCTGGCCGCCCGTGCCGATCGCCTGGATCGTCAGCCCGCCCCAGGTGAGGGCATCGGCCGGCTGTGACCAGGAGCAGTCGATGGTGGCGACCAGCCCGCCGGGGTAGGTCAGGGTGACCAGTCCGGCCGTCTCGGCACCCTCGCCGGCGCGGTCCGCGGCCAGAATCCGGTTGGCGGTCGCGAACACGGTCGCCGGCGCGCCGAACATGTCCTGGAGGATCTCGGCGATGTGCACGGTGTGGTCCACCAGCGCTCCCCCGCCGGAGAGCTCGACGTCGGTGAACCAGGCCCGGGTGCTGGGCAGCTTGCCGTTGTTGGTGCCGGTGATGCCGATGACCTCGCCGAGGCTGCCCTCGGCGACGGCGCTGCGCAGCGCCTCGGCGGCCGGGGAGAAGTGGACGGGGAAGGCGGTCATCAGCACCACGCCGGCTTCGCGGCAGGCGGCGACCATCTGCTCGGCGTCGACGACGGTGGTGGCCAGCGGCTTCTCGCACAGCACGTGGACGCCGCGGCGGGCCGCCTCCAGCACCAGATCCCTGTGGTGGGCATTGGCGCTGGTCACCACGATGGCGTCGGGGCCCTCCGGCCAGTGGTCCCAGGCCTGGTCGTAGCTGCCGACGATGCGGGCTCCGCGCACGTCGCCGAAGCCGTCGGGATCGGCGACCACGAGGTCGACGTCCTCTCGCGCCTCGAGCAGCTGGGCGTAGCCGGCGGCGTGGGTGTGGGCGCAGCTCATCAGCGCCACGCGCAGAGGCGCGATACGAGAGGGCCCGGCCGAGGCGGCGGCGTCGACCGACGGGACGGGGCGAGGGGACCCGGCCGACGCGGCGGAGCTCGGCGAAGGTGCGGTCGGCTGAGCTGGTGCGGTCGGCTGATCTGGTGGGGTCAGCATGCGATGCTCCGTCCGGTGTGCAGGGACTCGATGGCGGCGTGCGAGATCGCCACCGCGTAGGCGCCGTCGGCGGCGATGACGCGGGTGGGCGCCCCGTCGCGGATCGCCGCGGCGAACTCGCGGATCTCGCTCGCGTAGGGGTCGTCCATGGTGGTGACGCGGGGCAGGAACCCGTCACCGGATTCCTGGCGGGCGGCGGCGACGGCGTCGAACACGATCCCGGAGTCGCCGTGGGAGTCGTATCGCAGGCGCCCGCCGTCCCCGGCCAGGTCGAAGGTATAGCGGAAGGCGGTGCCGGCAGGCCCCCAGAAGCCTCGGCAGTGGCTGATCGCCCCGCCGGTGTGGGTGAGGACCACGTGCCCGGTGCGGACGGTGTCGTCACCGGGGGCCGTCGACTGCTGGGCGTAGACCGAGGCGACGGGACCGGCGATCCAGATCGCCTGGTCGATGTCGTGGATCATCTGATCCATCACGATGCCGCCGGAACGGGACTCGTCCCCGAACCAGGCCTGGCGGGGGAAGGAGCCGGTGCGCTCGAAGCGCAGCACCGCGGGGGTGCCGATGGCGCCCGCATCGATCGCCCGCTTCGCCGCGGCGTACTGCGGGAAGTAGCGCACCACGTGCGCGGGCAGCACCAGCAGTCCGGCGCGCTCGGCGTGATCGAGCACGTCCTGCGCGGCCTCGGGGGTGAGCGTCAGCGGCTTCTCGCTGATCACGTGGAGCCCGGCATCGAGCGCCCGGTGGATGAGGTCGGCGTGCTGGTCGGTGGGGGTGCAGATGTCCACCGCCTCGACCGCGGCCAGCAGGCTCTCGAGGGAATCGTGGACCGTGGCGTCGAACTGCTCGGCGAACTCCTGGGCGCCGGCCAGACTGAAGCAGTGCAGCTCGGCTCCCACCGCCCGCCAGCCGGGCGCATGGGCGCGGGAGATGCCGCCGGTGCCGATCACCCCGATCCGCAGTGTGGACTCGGGTGGGTCTGTGCGCATGGAGAGTGTCTCCGTCGTCGGAGGGGCAGGGTCGATCGATCGATCATAGTCACGGGGCGTCGGCATGCAGCAGCCTCAGCGGAAGCTGGAGAGTGCGAACCCGTCGATCACTCGCTTCTGGAAGATCACGAAGGCGAGGAAGACGGGGAGCATGGCCATCAGGCTGGCGGCCATCACCACGGGATAGTCGGTGCCGCGCAGATGATCCCCCTGCAGGGCGGCGAGCCCTACGGCGATCGGGAACTTCTCGGTGGTGCTGATGACCACGAGGGGCCACAGCAGGTTGTTCCAGGCGGCCAGCAGCGTGATCACCGCCAGGGACAGCAGCGCGGGGCGGGCCAGCGGCATCACCACCAGCCAGAAGGACTGCCACGGCGAGCAGCCATCGAGGCGGGCGGCCTCCGTGAGCTCCTCGGGGATCTTCCGGAAGTACTGCATCATGAAGAAGGTGCCGAACGCGCTGACCAGGCCGGGGGCAAGGATCGCCGCAAAGGAGTCCAGCAGGCCCGCTGCCTGCACCATCTGGTACTGCGGGATCAGGAAGATCTGCCCGGGCACCATGAGGACAGTCAGGATCAGGAAGAAGATCGGGCCGCGCAGCGGGAAGCGCATCCGCGCGAAGGCGTATCCCGCGAGCGAGCAGGTCACGAGCTCCGCGGCAGCGCGGGCGAGCGCGTAGGCCACGGTGACACCCATCTGCTCGGCGAAGGGGATGATCTCGAACGCTCTGGCGAAGTTCTCCCACTGCAGCTCCTCGGGCCAGAGGTTGATGGGGATCGCGGTCGCCTCCGCGCGCGTGCTCAGGGAGAGCTTGATCTGCCACAGGAAGGGGAACAGCATGGTCAGAGCGCCGATCGAGAGGATCAGATGGGCGTCCCAGACGCGGCCGGTGCGGCGGCCCCGACGTCGCGGGGCCGGGGCCCCGGTCATCACGGCGGGAGCCGGGGCCCCGGGGGCCGCCGAGGCTCCGGTGGCTGCAGGAGCCCCGACGGTCGGGGGGGAGGGATTCAGTCATAGGAGACCCACCTCTTCTGGATGCGGAACTGGATGAGGGTCACGACGCCGACGACCAGCAGGATGAACAGGGCGATCGCGGAGGCGTAACCCTTGTCGTCCCCGGGGAAGGCCGCGCTGTAGAACAGGTAGACCAGGGACTGGGTCTCGTAGATGACGGGGTTGGCGTCGCCGAGGACCGCGTAGAGGAGGTCGAACAGCTGGAACCCGCCGATCACGCTGGTCACGGTGAGGAAGAAGATGCTGGGGGCTCTGTTGCAAAAATCGTGAAGCTTGAGCATGCTTGGCGGAGATTGGACGGACGGAACGATGACGGATTTCAAGTGGCGCCATTTCCAGGGTGATGTGATCCTGTGGGCGGTGCGCTGGTATTGTC
>DXDT01000110.1 GCA_019115335.1 Candidatus Brachybacterium merdigallinarum | reverse complement strand
AGCTCGACCTCGGTGGGGATGCGGCACCAGTGCTCGATCGCATACTTCGCGACGCTGCCGGCATGGGCGGCGGTGCCGCAGGCGACCACCACGATCTTGTCGATCGAGCGCAGCACGGATTCGTCGACCCTCATGTCGTCCAGGTGCAGGGCGCCGTCCTCGATGCGGCCGCGCAGGGTGTCCGCCACCGCGCTGGCCTGCTCGTGGATCTCCTTGGCCATGAAGGAGGGGTAGCCGCCCTTCTGCGCAGCGGTCGCGTCCCACTCGATGGTGAAGCGGGTGGGGTCGGAGACCTCGGCGCCCTCGGCGTCGATCACGCGCACGGCATCGGCGGTGACGGTGACGATCTGGTCCTGGTCGATCTCGAGCGCCTCCTTGGTGGAGTCCACGAAGGCGGCGACGTCGGAGCCCAGGAAGTTCTCGCCCTCGCCCAGACCGATCACCAGCGGGGAGTTGCGGCGGGCGGCGACCACGGTGCCGGGGGCGTCGCGGTGGACGGCCAGCAGTGTGAACGCACCCTCGAGGTGCCCGATGGTGCGGCGCAGCGCCTCGGTGAGATCCCCGGTCTCCTCCATCTCGCGGGCCACCAGGTGGGCGGCGGCCTCGGAGTCGGTCTCGGAGCGGAAGGGGAATCCCTGTCCTTCGAGCTCGCTGCGCAGTGCCGCGAAGTTCTCGATGATGCCGTTGTGGACCAGGGCGACCTCGCCGTCGCGACCGCCGTGGTGGGGGTGGGCGTTGCCGTCGGTGGGGGCGCCGTGGGTGGCCCAGCGGGTGTGGCCGATCACCGCCCCGCCGGTCGTGACGGGCTTCTCCCCGAGCGCCTCGCGGAGGTTCTTGAGCTTCCCGGCGCGCTTGGTGATGTGCACCGCGCCGTCATCGATCACCGCGATCCCCGCGGAGTCGTACCCGCGGTATTCGAGGCGGGCGAGGCCCTGGAGGGCGACCTCCACGGGACGGTCTGAGGGGGCTGCGGCACGGGGGCCTGCGTATCCGACGATTCCACACATGCGCCTCACGGTAACGACCCGGTGGCCGCTCGGGTGCCGGCACGCGCTGCGGGGGCGAGGGCTTCGTCACCTCTGGACCGCTCGGCGCGCACCCCTGGGCGCGGCCCGGCACGAGCAGTCACAAATGCGCAATCACCACCCGCAGCCGTCGTCGTCGGCGCACAGTCCGCTCACTCCACACGGGGTCCTGCGGTGAGCCACACGGGGTCTCGCGGCGAGGCTGCCCCGACGAGGAGCAGCCCTCCGGGCGAGGACCCGCGGCCCCCCTTGCACCGCGGTGGGTGCAAGTCCTGGAACAATCACCTCCATGAAGGCCGCATCGACGTCGAGCACCGTCACTCCGTTCGAGGAGATCTCCCGGGAGGACTGGGCACGACTGTCCCGGCAGACCCCCCTGCCCCTGTCCGAGGAGGACGTCACCCGGCTGCGCGGGCTCGGCGACCGGGTGGACCTCCGCGAGGTCGATGCCGTGTACCGGCCGATCTCCCGCCTGCTGAACATCCAGGTCGCCGCCTCACAGTCGCTGCGTCGCGCGCGGGAGGGGTTCCTCGACCAGCGCCAGCAGCGCACCCCGTACATCATCGGGGTGGCCGGTTCGGTGGCGGTGGGCAAGTCGACCACGGCGCGCCTGCTGCGCGAGCTGATGGCCCGCTGGCCCGAGACCCCCCAGGTGCAGCTGGTGACCACCGACGGCTTCCTGTACCCCAATGCGGAGCTCGAGGCCCGCGGCATCATGCGGCGCAAGGGCTTCCCCGAGAGCTACGACCGGCGGCGCCTGCTGCGGTTCATCGCCGATGTGAAGGCCGGGCACGAACGGGTCGAGGCACCGATCTACTCCCACCTGACCTACGACATCCTCCCCGGGGAGAAGGTCGTGATCGAGCGGCCCGATGTGCTGATCGTCGAGGGCCTGAACGTGCTGCAGCCCGCCCGCCCGCGCCGCGACGGGAAGCTCGGGATGGCCGTCTCGGACTTCTTCGACTTCTCCGTGTACGTCGATGCACGGCTGGAGGACGTCCAGCGCTGGTACGTGGAGCGCTTCCTGAAGCTGCGGCGCACCGCCTTCTCCGACCCGCGCTCCTACTTCCGCCGCTACGCCGATCTCACCGACGATGAGGCGCGGCAGACCGCCCTGGGCATCTGGCGCGGCATCAACGGCCCCAACCTCACCGAGAACGTGCTGCCCACCCGCGGCCGCGCCGACCTCGTGCTGCGCAAGGACGGGCAGCACCGCGTGCACTCGGTCCTGCTGCGCAAGGTCTGAGGCGGTCTCCGACCGGTTGGGCCCGGGCGCGAGCCCGTCCCGGCTGACTCGGGGAAGCGACACGGGGAAGCGACACGCCCGCCCGCACCCAGCCGAGGCAACGACACGCCCGCCGAGTTCACGGAAATCCCCCATTATCGGGGCAAATCCGTGATCTCGACGGGCGTGTCGCGAAGAACGGACGGGCGGGAACCGGGTCAGAGGGCCAGGCGCTCGCCGACCAGGGCGGCGAGGCGCTCGGCGGTGGCGGTGGCGAGCTCGTCGGTGGGAGCCTCGACCATCACGCGGACCACGGGCTCGGTCCCCGAGGGGCGCAGCAGCACCCGGCCGTGCTCTCCCAGCTCGGCCTCGGCGGCCGCCACGGCGTCGAGCACTCCCCGGTCGATAGTGGCACGGGCCTTGTCGACGTTCTTGACGTTGATCAGGGCCTGCGGGAGGCGGGTCATGACATCGGCCAGCTCGCGAGCGGTCTTCCCCGTCTCGGCCATCCGCTGGATCAGGTGCAGGGCGGTCAGCTCGCCGTCGCCGGTGGTGGCGTGGTCGGCGAGGATCACGTGCCCGGACTGCTCACCGCCGATCGAGTAGCCGCCCAGGTTCATCTCCTCGAGCACGTACCGGTCTCCCACGCCGGTCTGGCCCAGGAGGATGCCGTGCTCGCGCATGGCGAGCTTGAGTCCCAGGTTGCTCATCACGGTGACCACGAGGGTGTCGTCGTGCAGGCGTCCCTTCTCCTTGAGGTCCAGGGCCAGGATCGCCATGATCTGGTCGCCGTCGAGGACCTCGCCCTCGGCGTCCACGGCCAGGCAGCGGTCGGCGTCGCCGTCGAAGGCGACGCCCAGGTCCGCTCCGTGCTCGCGCACCGCGGCCTGCAGCGGGCCCAGGTGGGTGGAGCCGACGCCGTCGTTGATCACGCCACCGCCCGTGCGGTCACCGATCACGTGCACGGTCGCGCCGGCGCGACGCAGCACCTCGGGACCGGTCTCGAAGGCGGCGCCGTGGGCGCAGTCGACGACCACGGTGATGCCGGCGAGGCTCTGGGGCTTCTCGAGGGTGCCCAGCAGGTGCTCGACGTACTGCTCGTGCGCGCCCTCGTAGCGGGTGATCACCCCGACGGCGTCGCCCTGCGGGCGCTCCCACTTCTCGCCGATGCGCGCCTCGATCGCATCCTCGACCTCATCGGGCAGCTTGGTGCCGCCGCGGGCGAAGAACTTGATGCCGTTGTCCGGCGCCGGGTTGTGGGAGGCGGAGATCATCACGCCGAGGTCCGCCCCGCTGGACTGCACCAGGAACGCCAGCCCGGGGGTGGCGATGATCCCGGCATCCACCACGTCGACCCCGGCGGAGGCGAGGCCCGCGCTGACGGCGGCGGCGAGGAAGTCCCCGGAGGGGCGGGTGTCGCGGCCGATCACGGCGCGGGGACGGGTCCCGCCGAAGGCACCGAGGGTTCCCAGCACGTGCGCCGCGCCCACGGACAGATCGACCGCGAGCTCAGCGGTGATGTCCACGTTGGCGCGTCCACGGACGCCGTCGGTTCCGAAAAGTCGGGCCACAGGGTTCTCCTCGTCGTGGGGTCGGCATCGGGCGGGCCTGCCCGGCACCACGAGGCGAGAGTACCTGCTGACCCGGTGCGAGGTTCGTCCCGTGCCGGATCTCGGAGCCCCCGCACCGGTCCGGGGCCGACTACCGTGGGACGATGCGCGCTTCCGAGGCACTCCCCCGCATCCTGCCCGCGGCGATCGTGCAGATGGCTGGTTCCCGAGCCGCCGCTCGGGGGGAGGAGTACGCCCGCACGGGCCGGGTGCTCGATGTCGAGTGGGACCCCTCCTCCCGGACCCTGAGCGGGCGCAGCGAGGGCTCCGCGCCGGAGCCCTACCTGACCGTGCTCACGCTCGCGGAGTACGACGAAGAGGCCGTCTCGCGCCGCTTCCTGCCCGCCGCGGCCGGTGGCCTGTGGAGGCCGCTGCATTCGCGCTGCGACTGCCCGGTGGGCGGGGACTGCAAGCATGCGGCTGCGGTGCTGTATCGGGTGAACGCCCTGATCGAGGAGTCGAGCGCGCAGGAGCCACCGGCGGAGTGGCGCACGGTGCTGCGGCCGCTGCTGACCGCGCAGGGTCGAGAGCAGGCACCGCAGAGCCTCGCGATCAGCTTCGACCTGGAGGCCGTCCCGCTGGATGCGGGGCGTCGCTACGGCCGGGAACCGGCGACCCCGGCGCATGTCGAGGCCGGTCACGAGCTGCGCCTGGGGATCCGCCCGCTGAAGCGGGGCCGCAAGGGCACCTGGATCAAGGGCGGGCTGTCCTGGCGGACCTTCGAGTACCGGGCTTCCGGCCGCGAGTACCACCCCGATCACTCCGAGGCGCTCACGCGGATCTTCGCCGCCGCCCATGCCGAGCGCTCCTATGTGAGCGGCGCGGTGGAGCAGCTGTGGCTCTCCGCGGTCGGCTCGCCGATGCTGTGGCAGGCCCTCGCCTTCGCCCGGGAGGTGGGCGTCGAGTTCGTGCCCGGCACCAGCCTTTCCGCGATCAGCCTGCACGGGACGGCCCAGCTCGAGCTGGACCTGCGCCGCGGCCGCACCGCAGAGGCGGAAGCCGGCGCGGGGGCGGAGGAGGACACCGAGGTGACCGACCACGCCGACGCGCTCACTCTCACACCCCGGGTGCTGATCGACGCTGAGGAGGCGACCCCGGTGCGCGCCCTGGGGTCCGCGGGGGTGATCGCTCCTGGCGAGTGGGGGCCCGACGGCTTCACGGCCCGGATCGCACCGGTGGACCGGCCCCTGCCCACCACCATCCAGCGCCTGCTGAACCGGGCCGAGCCGCTGCGGATCCCGGCCGCGGACCAGGAGGACTTCCTGACCGGCGCCTACCCGCAGCTGCGGATGATGACCCCGGTGACCAGCAGTGACGACAGCGTCGTGCTGCCCGCCCCGGTCCCACCCACCCTGCTGCTCCAGGCCTCCTTCTCCGCACCGGACACCCTGACCCTGCGCTGGTCCTGGCAGTACCGCGCCCCGGATCGCTCCCTGCCGATCGACCCGGCGCACGGCCCGGACCGGGAGGTCGAGCACGAGCAGGAGGTGCTGGAGGCTGCCCGGGAGGTCTGGTCCGATGCGGGCTCGGACCTCCCGCAGACGTTGCGCGGCTCCGACACCGCCTGGTTCTCCGAGCACATCCTGGATCGCCTCGGCGCGCTCGAGCACGTGGAGGTCGAGATCCACGGCGCCCGCCCGGACTTCCAGGAGCTCGGGGGCGCCCCGCGGCTGCGGGTCACCCAGCGCGAATCCGCCGGCAAGCACGACTGGTTCGATCTCGGGTTCGAGGTCACCATCGGGGAGACGGTCATCCCCTTCCCCACCCTGTTCGTGGCTCTGGCCGAGGGTCGCAAGCGCCTGCTGCTGCCGGATCGCACCCACTTCTCCCTCGAGGATCCCGTCTTCGACACCCTGCGGGACCTGATCCGCGACGGGGAGGCGCTGGCGGAATGGGATCCCGACCACCAGGCGATCAGCCGCTTCCAGGTCGACATGTGGGACGACCTCGAGGAGATCGCCGAGGAGGCCGTCGCCAGCGCACAGTGGCAGCGGACCGTCGGCGGTCTGCGGGACCTCACCAGCATCGAGCCGCCGCCGCTGCCCGCCGGGCTGCAGGCGGAGCTGCGGCCCTATCAGCTCGAGGGCTTCACCTGGCTGACCTTCCTGCACACCCACGGACTGGGCGGGGTCCTCGCCGACGACATGGGCCTGGGCAAGACCCTCCAGACCCTCGCCCTGATCGCCCACGCCCGCGAGCAGGACCCGCAGGCTCCCCCGTTCCTGGTGGTCGCCCCCGCCTCGGTGCTGCCGGTGTGGCGGCGCGAGGCCGAGCGCTTCACCCCCGGTCTGGACGTACGGGTCCTGGACCGCACCGGCCGCGCCCGCGGCACGGCGCTGCCCGAGGCGGTCCGGGACGCCGACGTGGTGGTCACCAGCTACACCGTGCTGCGGATCGACGAGGAGGAGTACGCCGAGCCTGCCTTCCAGGGACTGGTGCTCGACGAGGCGCAGTTCGTGAAGAACCGCCGTGCCCGCACCCACCGGGCCGCCCGGCGGGTGCAGACCGGGTTCCGGCTGGCGATCACCGGCACTCCGATGGAGAACTCGCTGGATGACCTGTGGTCGATCCTCGCGGTCGCCGCCCCGGGCCTGCTGGGCGGGGCCCCGGCGTTCCGCCAGCGGTTCACCCAGCCGATCGAGACGGGCGAGCACCCCGAGCGGATGGAGCTGCTGCGCTCCCGAGTGCGGCCCTTCGTGCTGCGCCGCACCAAGGAGCTGGTCGCGAAGGAGCTGCCGGAGAAGCGCGAGGAGATCCTCACCGTCACCCTGGGGCCGAGGCATCGGGCGCTGTACGACTCGCTGCTGCAGCGCGAGCGCAAGAAGATCCTGGGGCTGATCGAGTCGGATCTGGACCGACAGCGCTTCACCGTGTTCCGCTCCCTGACGCTGCTGCGGATGATGGCGCTGGATCCCCGGATCGTCGACGAGCAGCAGCATGCCGATGTTCCGAGCTCCAAGCTCGAGGCCCTGTTCGACCGGCTCGAGGAGGTCTTGGACGGCGGCCACCGGGTGCTGCTGTTCAGCCAGTTCACCTCGTACCTGGGCCGCGTCGCCGAGGAGCTCGAGGTGCGCGGGGTACGTTACAGCTATCTCGACGGCTCCACGCGGGATCGGGACGCTGCGGTCTCCGGCTTCCGCGACGGGGACGCCCCGGTGTTCCTGATCTCCCTCAAGGCCGGTGGCTTCGGGCTCACCCTCACCGAGGCGGACTACGTGTTCCTGCTGGACCCGTGGTGGAACCCGGCGGCGGAGAACCAGGCCGTGGACCGCGCCCACCGCATCGGCCAGGAGCGCACGGTGATGGTGTACCGCATGGTCGCCGAGGACACGATCGAGGAGAAGGTCCTCGCCCTGCAGCGCCGCAAGGCCGAGCTGTTCGATGCGCTCACCGACGGCGGGGAGGCCTTCCGCTCCGCGATCAGCGCCGAGGACATCCGCGAGCTGATCAGCTGAGCTCCTGAGCTCCTGAGCTCCTGAGCTCCTGAGCTCCTGAGCTCCCGAGCTCCCGAACCGCTGAGCCGCGGACCCGCTGAGCGACACCGCTTCTGTCCCGGTTCCCAGTCGCCCGGACATGCACGAACGGCCCCCGACCGCGGAGGTCGAGGGCCGTTCGGCAGCGATGCGGCGGTGCGGATCCGGGATCCGCGCCGGATCAGCGCTTGGAGTACTGCGGCGCCTTGCGGGCCTTCTTCAGACCCGCCTTCTTGCGCTCGATGACGCGGGCGTCGCGCTTGAGGAAGCCGGCCTTCTTGAGGGTCGGACGGTTGTGCTCCTCATCGATCTCGTTCAGCGCGCGGGAGACGCCCAGACGGACCGCACCGGCCTGGCCGGAGGGACCGCCGCCGTGGACGCGCACGATCGCGTCGAAGCGACCCTGCAGCTCCAGCAGGGTGAAGGGGTCGTTGACCTCCTGCTGGTGGAGCTTGTTGGGGAAGTAGGTCTCGAGGCTGCGGCCGTTGATGGTCCACTGGCCGGAGCCGGGGACCAGGCGGACGCGCGCGACGGCGCGCTTGCGACGGCCGGTGCCGTAGCCCGGGGCGGTCGCGGACTGGCCGGTGCCGACGGCGGCCTCGGCGCTGGATTCGGTGGTGAAGCTCGAAGGGGCGTCCTCGTCGGTGACGGTCTCGAGCGACTCAGGGGTGGTCTCGGTCACGGTTCTCCTTGGTTCTTCCGTGCAGCAGGCAGCGGGCGTAGCGCGGGGCGCGCCCGCTTACTGCGCCACCTGGTCGATGGTGAAGGGGGCGGGCTGCTGGGCTGCGTGCGGGTGCTCGCCGCCTCGGTAGACCTTCAGCTTCTTGATCTGCTGCTCGGCCAGCTTGTTCTTGGGGAGCATGCCGCGGATGGCCTTCTCGACCGCACGCTCGGGGTTCTTCTCGAGCAGCTCGGAGTAGGGGATGCCGCGCAGGCCGCCGGGGTAGCCGGAGTGGCGGTAGGCCAGCTTGGCCTCCCGCTTGTTCCCGGTCAGGGCGACCTTGTCCGCGTTGATGATGATGACGAAGTCGCCTGCATCCACATGGGGTGCGAAGACCGGCTTGTGCTTGCCGCGCAGGAGCTGTGCAGCCTGGGAGGCGAGCCGGCCGAGGACGACATCGGTTGCGTCGATGACGTACCAGGAGCGCTCGACATCGTCGGGCTTCGGGGTGAACGTGCGCACTCGTGCCTTCTTCTCTCGTGTCAGTGCCCTGGCGTGCTGATGCACGGGGCACACTTCGGTGGGTCCGTGGACACGCTTCCTTCGGCGGAGAAGCATGGCCTCATCGCTGTGCCCGGTTCCGTTCCGCATACGCCGCGACGACGGTCCTGGATGTGGGTGAGGTGCCCTTTTCGCGCCGGGCGTGAGACAACGGCTGCGGATCAGGGCCACATCAAGGCACAACGACCACTCAGAATACTGGCCAGCACACCGCAGGGTCAACGCGGAAGGCTCACCGCGGACGTGGTCTCCCCCACGTCTCGCCCACACCCGACCTCCGACACTCTGTTCCCGGCGGGCTCTCAGCCGCGCATCACCCGTGCCGCGCGGGCCTGGGCGGCGAGCCGCTCGACCGGCGGGTACTCGACGCCCTCGAGCGTGAGCCCCCCGGGAGGGCACAGCGGAGCCGCGCCCACCTGCCCGTGCCGCCCCGATTCCCGGGTGCGGGCGGCGAGGATCTGGGCGGGGCGGACGCTCTCGTGCCGCCCTTCCCCCACTCCCAGCAGGGCGCCGACGAGGGAGCGGACCATGTGATGGCAGAAGGCATCGGCGACCACGGTGGCGACCACCAGGCCCGCGTCGGCTCTCTCCGCTGCGGGGCGCTGCCAGCTCAGCTCCTCCAGGGTGCGGATGGTGGTCGCCCCGTCGCGGGGGCGGCAGAAGGAGAGGAAGTCGTGCTCGCCGAGCAGTGCCTGGGAGGCGGCGTGCATCGCCTCGACATCCAGGGCCCGGCGGTGGCGCAGCACGTCCCGGCGCAGGGGGTCGTGCACGGCGGGGCTGTCCGAGATGCGGTAGCGGTAGCGGCGCCGCAATGCCCCGAACCGGGCGTCGAAGCCGGGCGGCGCCACCTCGGCGCGGTGCACGACGAGATCCGCGGGCAGCACCCCAACCAGGCGGCTGACCAGGGCATCTGCGGGAGCGGCGGCGGAGCGGCCGGGCACGGTGGCCAGCACGTCGTCGCTGACGTCGAGGTGGCACACCTGCCCTCGGGCATGCACTCCGGCATCGGTGCGGCCCGCGACGGTCACGGGCACCGGCCGGCGCAGGATCTTCTGCAGCCCGGCCTCGAGCTCGCCCTGGACGGTGCGCAGGCCGGGCTGGGCCGCCCAGCCGTGGAAGTCCGTGCCGTCGTAGGACAGGTCCAGTCGCAGCCGGGTGGTTCCCGAGGGCCCCGTCTCCGTCCGCGTCCCCGTCTCCGCACTCTCGTCGGCCTCTGCACCGGAGGTGATGGCGCTGCTCGTCATGGCCCGATCGTATCGAGAGGCGGTCCCGCCCCCGGGCGCCCGAAGCGCCTCGGTACCCTGACCCCGTGAAGATCCTCGTCATCGGCTCCGGTGGCCGCGAGCACGCGATCGTGCGTCGCCTCGCGGCCGACTCCCCCGCCCCTCAGCTCCATGCCGCCCCCGGGAACCCCGGGATCGCCCGGCACGCGACCTGCCACCCGGTCGCCCTCGACGACCTCGACGGCCAGGTCTCGCTGGCCCTCGAGCTCGCCGCAGATCTGGTGGTGATCGGCCCGGAGGCTCCTCTGGTCGCCGGCAGCGCGGACCGGCTGCGGGACGCTGGGCTGACGGTGTTCGGCCCGTCGGCCGCCGCGGCCCGCCTGGAGGGGTCGAAGTCCTGGGCGAAGGAGATCATGGTCGCCGCCGGGGTGCCGACCTCCCGCTCCGTGACCGTCAGCGAGCGCTCCGAGCTCGCCGCCGGCCTGGACCGCGTCAACCCGCTGGGGGACGTCCCCTTCGTGGTCAAGGCCGACGGTCTCGCCGCCGGCAAGGGCGTGGTGGTCAGCCCGGACCGCGGGATCGCCACCGCGCACGGCGAGTCCGTGCTGGCCGCGGGCGGCACCGTGGTGCTCGAGGAGTACCTGGACGGTCCCGAGGTCTCCCTGTTCTGCCTCAGCGACGGCACCCGGGTGGTGCCGCTCGCCCCCGCCCAGGACTTCAAGCGTGCGCTGGACGGCGACGAGGGCCCGAACACCGGGGGGATGGGCGCCTATTCGCCGCTGCCCTGGGCCCCGGAGGGGCTCGCCGACGAGGTGATCGCCACCGTCGCCCAGCCCACGATCGACGAGCTCGCCGCCCGTGGCATCCCGTTCGTCGGGGTGCTGTACTGCGGGCTGGCCCTCACCTCGCGCGGAGTGCGGGTGATCGAGTTCAACGCCCGCTTCGGCGACCCGGAGACCCAGGTCGTGCTCGAGCGGCTCACCTCCCCGCTGGGGCCGCTGCTGCTCGCCGCCGCCCAGGGAGACGTCGCCGCTGCCGGGGAGATCACCTGGAGCGAGGACGCATCGGTCGCGATCGTGCTGGCCGCGGCCGGCTATCCGGCCGTCCCCCGCCTGGGCGACGTGATCAGCGGGATCGAGGCCGCCGAGGAGGCCGGCGCCCACGTCATCCACGCCGGCACGGTCCAGCCCACCGGTTCCGACCTCACCTGCTCCGGGGGGCGGGTGCTCTCGGTGGTCGGCACCGGCAGCACACTGGACGCGGCTCGTCAGCGAGCCCTGGACGGCATCGCTCTGATCCAGCTGGAGGGCGCGCACTTCCGCCGCGACATCGCACTGCGCGCCGCGCGCGGGGAGATCACGCTGTGAGCGCACCGGTGATCGCGGCTCCCGAGCTGCCCGGCTGGGACCTTGCCGTCAGCGGGAAGGTCCGCGAGCTCTACGTCCCCGCCGGCACGGATCCGGCCTCCGCGACCGAGGTGCTGGTGGTCGCTACCGACCGCATCAGCGCCTACGACCATTCCCTGCAGCCCGGCATCCCCGACAAGGGGCGCCTGCTCACCGGCATCAGCGTGTTCTGGTTCGAGCAGCTCGAGGACCTCGTCCCCCATCACGTGATCTCCGCGACCGACGTCCCGACGGAGGTGGCCGGGCGCGCCCTGCGCTGCCACGGCCTGGACATGATCCCGCTGGAGTGCATCGCCCGCGGCTATCTGACCGGCTCCGGGCTCGCCGATTACCGCGCCGGCGGCTCCGTGGGCGGCCATGTGCTGCCCTCGGGCCTGGTCGAGGCCTCGCGCCTGGACCCGGCGATCTTCACCCCGTCCACCAAGGCGGAGGCCGGGGCGCACGACGAGAACATCACCGTGGGCCAGGCCCGGGAACGGCTCGGCGACGAGCTCGCCACCCGGCTCGAGGAGCTCACCCTCGCCGTCTACGAGCGGGCCCGCAGCATCGCCGCGGAGCGCGGGATACTGCTGGCGGACACCAAGCTCGAGTTCGGCCGCTCCCGCACCGACGGCACCCTGATGCTCGGTGACGAGGTCCTCACCCCCGATTCGAGCCGCTTCTGGTCCGCTGCGGAGCACCGCGAGGGCCAGGTCCAGCCGAGCCTGGACAAGCAGTTCGTGCGCAATTGGCTGACCTCCCCGGCATCCGGCTGGCACAAGGGTTCGGACACCCCGCCGCCCCGGCTGCCGGACGAGGTCGTCGAACAGACCCGGGAGCGCTACGTCGAGGCCTTCGAGAGGCTCACCGGCCGCAGCTTCTGACATCGCGTCTGTGCCGCCGGGTCGTGCGGTCCCCGCGCGACTGCCGTCGGGGTCCCGGCCACGCGCCGTCAGAACACCACCGGGTCAGAACACCACCAGCACGAGCGCGACCACCGCAGCGGTCCCCGCCACCAGCAGGGCGTCGCGCCCAGTGAGCGGGACCGGTCTCCACACGCTGCGGGGCCCTTCGCCCAGTCCCCGGGACTCGAGGGCGAAGGCGATCCGCTCCGCCGAGCGGACCCCGTCCACCAACAGTGCGAAAGCACAGGTCAGCATGCGTCGCGGCCCCAGCGGCGGCACCTGGCCGTGACGATCCAGATCCAGCCGCAGGCGATGGGCGCGGGTGAGGGTGCGCCACTGCGCCGGCAGCTCGTCGAGCAGACGGCGCCCGGCCAGCAGCGCCACGGCGTACCGCGCGGGGATCCGGGCGTGGGTCTGCAGGCTCACCATCATGCGGCGGGCATCGCAGGCGCGCGCCACACCGAGCGCACCGAGCCCGATCACCAGGGCGCGCAGGGCGAGCGCCGCACCGATCTCGATGCCCTCCGCGGTGATGCGGACCGGCAGCTCGGGCCAGGGCTCGTGGCCGGGACGGCTGAGCATGTTCACGACCAGGATCCCGGCGGCGAACATCGCGAACGGGGCCTGTCCGCGCAGCAGCCCGCGCGGGCCGAGCCTCGTGCCGGCCATCACCCCGGCCACGAGCAGCCCGTAGAGCACGAGGAGCGGGGTCGGGTCGAACAGGAACAGGCACACCACGCTCAGCGCCGTCAGCATCCCCAGCAGCACCGTGGGATTCGCGCGCGAGAGGGGGCCGTGACTGCCCGGGCCATGTCCGGGAGAGGCGGGCCGACGGGATGCTCGCCCGAGGTCCTGACCCTGCGCGGGCACGGGGGCAGGCTCGCCGTCCCGTCCTGCCCCACCGCCGGGGGCGAGCCCCGCTGCCTGCTGCAGATCGCGGTCCCCGAGCAGCTGGGCGGGGGTGCACACCCGCTCGAGGCGGCCGTGGGCGATCACGGCGACCCGGTCCGCGACCTGCAGCGCCTGCGGGTCGTGGGTGGTGAAGGCGACCGCGCGCCCGTCCTGAGCGGCGTCGCGGAGCAGCTGCATGGCCACGTGGTGCGCACCGCGGTCCAGGCCGAACCCGGGCTCGTCCGCGAGCAGCACCGGCCGATCGCGCAGCAGCATCGCGCCGAGGGAGAGCCGACGCTGCTGCCCGCCGGAGAGGCGATAGGGGCTGGTCCCCTCCCAGGCGGACAGGCCCAGCCGCTGAAGCATCTGCTCGATGCGGTCCGGGGAGGCGCCGGTGTCGGCGAGCTCGGCCCGCACCGTGGAGCCGACGAACTGTGCTTCGGGCCGCTGCAGCACGAGCCCGGCCGCGGCCCCGTCGACGCGGCCGCCGCGTGGCGCGTCGAGCCGGGCGAGCGCGCTGAGCAGAGTGGACTTCCCCGCCCCGTTGCGGCCGACGATCGCGAGCACCTCACCGGCCCGGAGCTCGAGGTCGATCCCGGAGAGCACCTCCCGAGACCCATAGCCGAGCTGGAGGCCGCGGGCTGTCAGCAGAGGTCGATGATCGGTCTCCGCCGCCGTCCCGCCCGCCGCTGACTCGTCCGTCGCTGTCTCATCCGCGCCAGTCCCACCCGTCGGCGCTGATCTCCCGCTCTCCTGCGGCAGCCAGCACCCCATCTCCTGCAGGGCAGGCCCGTGCTCGGCGAGCACGGCCGGGGTGGGGCCGTCGGCGAGGACCCGCCCGGAGCGGTCCAGGGCGATGGTGCGCTCCGGGAGCCCGGCGGTGCCGAGCGCACCGGCCCATTCGTCGAGCCGATGCTCGACCAGGACCGAGGCGACCCCGGGGCGGGTCATCGCCGCGCGCACCTGCGCCCGCACCGCGGCGACCCCGTCGGCGTCGAGCATGGCGGTGGGTTCGTCGAGCAGCAGCAGGCGCGGCCGGGGAACGCTCGCGGTGGCGAGGGCGACCCGCTGCATCTGCCCGCCGGAGAGGGTGCTCGCCCTTCTCGGGCCGAGCTCCGCAGCGCCCACCGCGGTGAGTGCCTGGGTGATGCGCGGCGTGATCTGCTGCGGCGGCACGGCGCGGTTCTCGAGCGGGAGGGCGACGTCATCATCCACCTGCGGCAGGCAGATCCCGCTGACCGGGTCCTGGCCGAGGAACCCGACCGTGTCCGCGAGGGCGACCACCCCCTCCTGCACCGGGTCCGCGCCTCCCACCAGCAGCGACCCGCGGGTGGTGGCGCGCACGTGGGAGGGGATCGCCCCGGCGAGGCCCCGCAGGAGGGTGGACTTGCCGGATCCGGAGGGGCCGAGCAGCAGGATCTGCTCCCCGGCCCGGATGGTGCCGGAGAAGGGGCCGACGCCGTCCCCGGAGGGCAGCACGATCTCGAACTCCTGCGCCTCGACGAGCAGCTCGCCGGGCTCCTCCCCCGTCACCGTCCGCGCCGGCGCAGACGCGGCACCCGCGCCCGCACCGGTGACGCCGCTGGGAGCTGTGGCGGCCGCGACCTCACGGGACTCAGCGGCCATGGGACTCAGTGGACACGTCGCTGCGGTCCCGCCTCTGTCGCAGCCGCCGTGCCGGCAGCCCCCGGGCCTGCGGTTGCGTTCTCGGCGGAGCTGTTCTCCCCGGCGGCACCGATCGCGAAGTTGTCGAGCACGCCGGTGCTCAGCAGCGCTCCCACCAGCATCTTCGCGAGCAGGCCGCCGAGGATGATCCCGGAGACCACCTGCATCCCGAGCCGCAGCAGCAGGATGTCCTGCCCGAACCATCCGAAGCGGAGCGCGGACCAGAAGAACACCAGACCGGCCCCCAGGGCGCCCGAGAGCGCGAAGGTGGTCCAGGTGAAGCGGCGGTAGCGGGTCAGGGCGAACGGCAGCTCGCTGCCGATCCCCTGCAGGAGCGCGGAGATGATCAGCAGGGGGCCCACGGGACTGCCCAGGAACACCACCTCGACCACGGCGGCGAGCAGCTCGGCGATCACCCCGCTGCCGGGCTTGCGGATGATCGCGACCGCGACCGGGGCGACCAGCAGCCAGGACCCGGCCAGCACATGCTGGGCGAGGTCTCCCGCCGGTCCCATCAGGATCGCCAGACCATTCCAGGCCTGCACGAACACCCAGTACAGGAATCCGAACACGACGCCGAGCACGACGATCAGGACGATCTCGCGCAGCGTGAGGCGGCGCGCGCCCTGCCCGCTCATGCTCGCGCTCCGTCCAGCGCGCGGACCTCGTGGGAGGGGCTGTTCAGGGAGATGCTGACGTGGCTGGTGACGTGCTGGACGCTGCGCCCCACCAGCACCCAGCCGGCGACGGCGGTGGCGAGGACGTCGCCGAGGTCGCCCTCGAGGCGGGTGACGAAGTGGGCGGAGGAGCGGAAGGTGCCGAGCTCCCGGGCGTAATCGATCGCGGCGTAGATGTCGCGCATGTGGTCGGGGGCGGTGCCGTCGGCGGCGACCTGGTCGGCGAGTGGGTACAGCGCCCATTCGGCGGTGGCGAAGCGACCGGTGCGGCGGCCGCTCGGGGTCTCGGTGCGGCGCGGTCCGGCGCCGCCGGGCAGCTCGCACACGACCTCGCCGGGGCAGCCGCGGGAGAGCTGCAGAGTGAGGGTGGCGTGGTGCTCGGTGCGGGCGAGGGCCTCGCCGAGGTCGGTGACGTATCGCAGCAGGTCCTGCTCCGCGCCGCCGAGGTAGGTGGAGACGTCCCCGGTCTCGCGCACGAGGCCGGTCTCGTCGAGTCCGGCGAGGGCGCCGGTGAGCACCTGGGCGTAGTCCTCCGTCATCACGGCGGCGGTGATGCGGGCACCGACGCCGAAGCTGAGCGGGGTCTGGGTGGGGTCGTCCAGGAGGGTCCTGGGATGCGCTGTGGCCATGGTCCGTACCTCTCACGGGTCACGGCACGGGTGCAGGACGACCATCGCCCTGCTGATCTCCCTGCGCCGGCATGATCCGGATCAGGTTCTACGGTCGGAGTTGAAGGACTCCCTCTCAGCCCGGCTCACCGGACTCCCGTGCACGCACCACACGGTACCCGCTCTCGCCGGGACGCTCGGATCACGACCGGTCCGTGGGCGCTCCCGGTGCGTCGGCCCCCGAGGGCGAGTCTCAGTCCTCGATGAGGGGCACGAAGCGGAAGGCGCCGTGCTCGGTGATCTCGTGGTCCTGGCCGTGGCGGGTCACCCTCAGCATCGTGGTGCCGACGGGGATCACCATCACGCCGCCCTCGGCGAGCTGCTCGATCAGGGTGTCCGGCAGCGTGGGGGCCTCCGCGGAGACCAGGATCCGGTCGAAGGGCGCCAGCTGCGGGGCCCCGAGCACCCCGGGCTGCGCCGCCTGGATCCGCGCCTCGACGGGTTCGGCTGCCCCGTCGGGACCCGCTGCCCCGTCGGGACCGGCTGCCGCCTCCTCGAGCGCGGCGGCGAGCGCGCGCCGCGCCGGGCCGATCAGCTCCGGCACCCGTTCCACCCCGATCACCGTGCCGCCCGTGCCGACCAGGTGGGCGAGCAGCGCCGTGGTCCAGCCCGAGCCCGCACCGAGGTCCAGCACCCGCTGCCCCGGCTGCACGTCCAGCAGGGTCAGCATGGAGGCGACGGTGAAGGGCTGGGAGTTCGTCTGCCCGTGGCCGATCGGCAGCGGGGCATCGCGCGGGGCCTGACTACGCAGGTGAGAGGGCAGGAACAGCTCCCGCGGCACCGCGTCCAGGGCGCGGGAGACCCGTTCGTCGGCGCGGCTCATCGGCTCATGGGCGCTGCGCTGCCCGTCGGCACTGCACTGCTCATTGACGTCGTGCTGTTCATGGGTGCTGGCCGGCCGCTTCTGTTCAGCCGGTGATCTCGACGGTGCGATCGGCCTCGGGCCAGTCCCGCACCTCGGTGCCCTCGGGGGCCAGCGCCGTGGACTGGCGCAGGTAGATGGCGCGGCCCTGCGGGCTCGCCACCGCGTCGTGCACCGGCAGGGCGAGACGGGGCCGGACGGCGCGCAGGAAGTCGATCGTCTCGGCCATCTTCGACCACGGGGCGACCACGGCGAAGGCGAGGGCGTCGATGCGGCGGAACTCGGGGAGATCCGTGAGGGAGTCCCCGGTGATGCCCAGGCGCGGGCCGTCCCCGGCGGAGACCACCAGCCCGATGTTGCCCACCCGGGGGATGTCCGGATGGATGACCGCGTGCTGCCCGCCGACAGCTCTGATCCGCAGCGGCGACTGCCCGTCCGCAGGGGGGAGTTCATGGGTGTCGCCGGCGTGAAGAGTGATCAGGCGCTCGGGGCCGACGAGATCGGCCAGCGGGGAGTCCGCCGCGGAGCGGGAGTCCTCCAGCTGGACGGCGGTCTCCGGCTCGGCGACCACGATCGCCGGCGGGCTGGCGGCGAGGATCTCGCCGAGCAGGGCGGGGTCGACATGGTCGGGGTGCTGATGCGTGATCGCCACGGCATCGATGCCGGCCAGGGTCTCGGGGCCGAGCCCCCGCACGGCCTCGGCGCTGAAACCGCCGGGATCCACGAGCAGGCGGCGCCCGACGGTCTCGACGAGCAGGCACGAGTGGGTGAGGTGACGGATCTTCACAGCGGGCTCCTGACCTCGGTGGCGGGACGCCTCCACCGTACCGTCGGCAGATCGGAGCCTCCACCGACCGGTGGAGTCGATTATGGCGCCCCGGTGGTGCCGCTCGCCGGTCTCGGCGGGCGCGGCACACGGACCGCTCGCTCCCGCGTCTCCGCCTCCCGGTACCATGAGCCGGTCACCGTCGTTCCTCGAAGGAGTACGCCCATGCCACGCGTCGTGGTCCACGTCATGCCCAAGCCGGAGATCCTCGACCCGCAGGGGAAGGCTGTCGCGACCGCTCTGCCGCGGCTGGGCTTCGAGGGCATCGCCTCGGTGCGCCAGGGCAAGCGGTTCGAGCTCGAGGTCGAGGGCGAGGTGACCGAGCAGGTCCTCGCCCAGCTGCGCGAGGCCGCCACGACCCTGCTGTCGAACCCGGTGATCGAGGACGTCACCTCGATCGAGGTCGACGGCGCTGCGGTCGACGAGTCCGCGGGGGCGCAGGCCTGATGCGCATCGGTGTGGTCACCTTCCCCGGTACGCTCGATGACCGGGATGCGATGCGCGCGGTGCGGATCGCGGGCGGCGAGCCCGTCGCACTGTGGCACGCCACCGCGGATCTGCAGGGGGTCGACGCCGTGGTGCTGCCCGGCGGCTTCTCCTACGGCGACTACCTGCGGGCCGGGGCGATCAGCCGCTTCGCCCCGGTGATGGAGAAGGTCGTCGACGTCGCGCAGGGCGGGATGCCGGTGCTCGGCATCTGCAACGGCTTCCAGATCCTCTGCGAGGCGCACCTGCTGCCCGGCGCGATGATCAAGAACGCCCACCGCGCTTTCCTGTGCCGCGATCAACCGCTCCGGGTCGAGAACACCTCCACCGCCTGGACCAGCGGCTACGAGACCGGTCAGGTGATCCGGATCCCGCTGAAGAACCAGGACGGCCAGTACGTGGCCGATGAGCGCACGCTCGCCGAGCTCGAGGCCGAGGGCCGCATCGTGTTCCGCTACGCCGCCGGCGCCACCCACGGCCCCGCGGGCTTCGAGCAGAACCCCAACGGCTCCCGTCACGACATCGCCGGGATCACCAACGCCGCGGGCAACGTGGTCGGGCTGATGCCGCACCCCGAGCACGCTGTCGAGGCCGGCTTCGGCCCGGATCAGCCCGGTCAGGGCACCCGCACAGGCACCGACGGGCTGACCATGTTCACCTCGGCGCTGCGCAGCCTGGTCGCCTGACCCGGTCCGGTCCTCCCCGGGCCCGGGTCAGCGCCGCCGGGCGCTCAGCACGGTGAAGCGGCGGTCGCGGGCGCGCTGGGTGACCGGCCCGATCCTCCGCTCGACCTCGGGCCGGTAGCGCAGGTGGGAGTTGTGCACGAACCACAGCTGCCCCTCCGGGCGCAGCACCCGCGCGGCGGCGTCGAGCAGGCCCTGCACGAGAGTGGCGTCCACGGCGGTGCCATCGTGGAACGGCGGGTTCAGCAGCACCAGGTCGATGCTGTGATCCGGCAGACGGGAGAGCGAGGCGTCCCAGGTCACGCGCACCTCTTCGCGTTCCAGGGCATTCGCGGCCAGGGTGGCATGGGTGGCGGCGACGGCGTCGGCGTCGTCATCGCTGCCCACCACTGCCGCGTCGGGCAGTGCAGCGGCCAGGTAGGCGGTGAGCAGCCCGTTGCCGCTGCCGAGATCCACCGCCTGATGAGCCTCGAGCTCCCCGCCCGTGAGCGCGGCATCGAGCGCCTCGAGCAGCAGCAGACTGCCCGCATCGGGCCGAGCTCCGCCGAACACGCCCCCGATCCCGCGCAGCGCCAGCTCCCGCCTGTCACCACGTACCGAGACCGTCGCGGCGCCGTGCATCGGCTCCGGCGCGGTGATCCCTGCCTGCGGCGCGGCGGCGATCAGCGCCCGGGACTTGCCGAGGCCCCGTGACGCGCGGACGTCACGGAACACCGCGCCGAGCACCTCGTTCTGGGAGCGGGTCATGTGCTTGACCCGGCCACCGGCGACCAGGGTGAGATCCTCGCGTCCGGTGCGGACGGCGATCTGCGCCAGGCGGCCGGCGAGGTCCTCCAGGCCGGGGAGGGACTTCGGGAGGCGGGCGAGCACGAGATGCGCCTCCGAGCCGGCGGCGAACTCTTCGAGCGGGACAGGTGCCTCTCCCGCCGGCAGGCGCAGCCGCCCCGTCGCCACCTGCTCGGGGAAGAGCCCGGTGAGCGCCCGGCTCTCGGCACAGCTCGCATTCCAGGACCACACCGTCGCCGAGGGGTGGTCAGCGACCAGGTCCAGGGCGAAGGAGGTCAGTGCCCCGGTGCTGTCCTCGATCACGATCAGATCGCACGGGCAGCCCGCCTCGCCCGTCTCCTCCGCACTGCGCAGGATCACCCGCTCGGTCTGGTCGGGCTCCGGGATCACGGGCGCCGGAAGTGCGGGGTCCGTGGTCGCGGGAGCCGGAGGTGCGGAGTCCGCGGTCGCGGGCGCCGGGTTCCCCGCGTCGGTTGCAGGGGTGCCGGGAATGTTCTCGGAAGAGGTCACGTCGTCCTTCGGGAAGAGATCGGGGTGCTCACGGGGCAGTGGGCTGCACGGAGCAATGAGCACTGCAGGCAGCGAGTATCGCAGGGCAGCGGGCATCACCGGGCCGAGCGCACTGCTCAGTCGGGCAGGCCGCGGCGGCCGCGGGAGCGCAGCCGACCCCGGGGCAGCGCCGGAGCCGGCAGCGCGGCAGGCGTGTGGGGGGCGAAAGGGCCGAACTGCTCGGCACCCGCATCAAGAGCCGCGCGCTGCCGTGCCACCTCGGCGATGGGGGCGTCCTCCAGGGAGAACTCGTGGCCGATCTCCGCCTGGTAGCGGGCGCGGAACTGCACGATCTCCTCATGGGTGCGGCCCACGAAGTTCCACCACATCAGGATGTCCTCACCGAGCGGCTCCCCGCCCAGCAGCATCACCCGCAGGTCCTCGCCCGGTGCCGCCTCGATCTCGAGATGATCGACCCCGTCGGGTAGCACCATGAGCTCGCGCGGGGAGACCTCGGTGCGCAGCACCGCATCGGACTCGCGCGGCGCGGCGTCCCGCTGCTGCGTCGGGTCGCCGCCGGGTCGGGTGGTCGAGAGCCGGGCGGTGCCGCGGTCCACGAGCACTCCGTGCTCGTGCGCGGGCTCGAGCTCGATCCGCAGCCTGCTCCCCGCGCGCAGGTCGAGCTGCGCCATGCCGAGCTCGGTATCGGTCACGACGGGGCTGGTGTCCTCGAGCGCGGCACCGTCCCCGTCCGCGGCGCGGAGCGTTCCCAGACCCACCCGCGCACGGACGGTCGCGGTCCGGATCTCCTGCGGGGTGTGGACGGTGAACTCCTGGTCCCGGAAGCGGGTGCGGTCCGGCAGGGCGTACCAGAGCTGGACGCCGTGCAGAACGGTGGTGTCGGCGACCGAGTACTCCGAGTGGGTGATGCCGGAGCCGGCGACCATGAGGTCCACGTCCCCGGGCCGCACCAGGGCGTGGCTGCCGATCGAGTCGCGGTGGGTGATCGCGCCCTCGAACAGCCAGGACACGGTCGCCAGGCCCGTGTGCGGGTGGCGGGCCACGCGCATCCCGTCGGTCGCGGAGACATCATCGGGCCCGAAGTGGTCCACGAAGCACCAGGCACCGATGAGCGAGGTGCGTCGCGCGGGCAGGGTGCGGTGCACCGTCATCCCGCGCGGGCCGCCGAGCGGCACCTCCCGGGGCGCCAGGGCCACGAAGTCCTCGAAGGTGCTCATGGGGGAAGTCTAGGTGTGAGCTCCCCGGGGAGATCGGGACCGCGCGATACGCCCTCGAGGTGGGGCGCCCCCTGTCCCCAGGCCGGGCGCGGCCCTACGCTGGCTCCATGTCGACGCCGACCCCGCCTGCCATCGCTCTGCTCGAGTCCGCGATCGACGCCGGCACGGTCCCCGGCGGGATCATCGCACACGGACACGACCCGCGCCCCGTGGCCCGCGGCGCCGCCCTGCCGGGCGGCCCGGCCCTGCCGGACGACGCGATCCTGCGCATCCAGTCGATGGCCAAGGCGATCACCGCCGTCGCGGCGCTGCGCCTGGTCGAGCGGGGCGAGCTCGGCCTCGACTCCCCCGTCGCGCCCTGGCTGCCCGAGCTCGCCGC
The DNA here is from genome assembly GCA_019115335.1 of Candidatus Brachybacterium merdigallinarum. Lineage (GTDB taxonomy): Bacteria > Actinomycetota > Actinomycetes > Actinomycetales > Dermabacteraceae > Brachybacterium > Brachybacterium merdigallinarum. The sequence goes on along the minus strand of DXDT01000110.1, from coordinate 7,745 downwards.
CCCGCGTATGCTCCCCCACCCAGGGGCCGCCCTCGAGGAGGCGATCCCCGCCCCGGCCCCGATCACGCTGCGGCACCTGCTGACCTGCACGTCCGGAGTCGGGATCGTGACCGTGGAGAGTCCGCTGCACCAGGCGATGGCAGCCGCCGGGCTCGCGGCGGGACCGGCGCCGTGGCAGCTCGCGGCCGACGACTGGCTCACCGCCCTCGGCGAGCTGCCGCTCGTGGGCGAGCCCGGCCGCATCTGGCGCTATCACCACTCCTTCGGCGTGCTGGGGATCCTGATCTCCCGCCTCGCCGGGACAGCGCTGCACGAGCATCTGCGCACCGATCTCCTCACCCCGCTGGGGATGGTCGACACCGGTGCCTGGGTGCCGGAGGAGCAGCAGCACCGAATGCCGCCCGCCTTCGCCGCCCGCCGCAGGGAGCGCGGGGAGGCGGAGCGCGGGAAGGTGGAGCTCGTCCAGACACAGCCCGCGGGCGGGGGTCCACTCGCCGGTGCTCCCTCGCATGACGTCTCCCACGGTGAGCTGGTCTCCACCGCCGCGGACTATCTGCGCTTCCTGCGGGCGCTGCGGGACGGGGAGCTGCTCTCCCCCGAACACCTCGAGCTGCTCACCACCGACCAGGTGCCCGCCGAGGCGAAGCGCCCGGACTCCTTCTATCCCGGGTTCTGGGCCGGGACCGGCTGGGGGTTCGGTGTCAGCATTGCCACCGAGGGCGTGCACCGCGGCCGCTGGGGCTGGTCCGGCGGGTGCGGCACGGACTTCTTCGTCGACCCCGACGGCACGATCGGACTGCTGCTCACCCAGGTCGAGATCGGCGAGCACCTGATGCCGCTGCTGGAGGCGTTCCAGGAGCTGCCGGCCCCGGACTGCTGAGATCGACGGCGCAGCTCATGGACGCCGGGCCGCTCCCCACCCGTACGCTGGTGCCATGCCCACCACGTTCCTCGTCGACTGCGACACCGGCATCGACGACGCCCTCGCCCTGAGCTATCTCGCCTGCCGTGACGACGTGGAGGTCGCCGGCATCGTCTCGACCGGCGGCAACGTCCCGGTCGACGCGGTGCACCGCAACAATCTCGCCCTCGCCGAGCTGCTGGGACTGACCGTCCCCATCGCCCGCGGTGCCGACCAGGCCCTGGTCGAGCCGCCGATGTACGCGGACGACACCCACGGGCCGCAGGGCCTCGGCCACGCCGTGCTGCCGGAGCCCAGCCGCGCAGGCGACCCCCGCTCCGGGGCGCAGCTGTGGGTCGACCTGGCCCGGGAGCGTCCCGGGGAGCTGGTGGGCCTCGTCCTCGGCCCGCACACCAACCTCGCCCTCGCCCTCGAGATCGAACCGGAGCTGCCCCGCCTGCTGAAGCGCCTGCACATCATGGGCGGGGCGATCAACCACCGCGGCAACACCGGGCCCACCAGCGAGTGGAACATCGCCGTGGACCCCGAGGCCGCGCAGCGGGTGCTCACCGAGTTCGCCACTGCGCTGCGCCTGCCGGTGCTCGGAGCGCTGCAGGCCACCGAGCAGATCGTCTTCACCGCCACCGAGCTCGAACGCCTCGAGCACCTCGCCGCCGCCGATTCCCATCCCGTCGCGCGGATCCTCGCAGATGCCGTGCGCTTCTACTTCGAGTTCCATCGGGCCGACGGCTTCGGCTGGACCGCCCACGTCCACGACCCGCTGGTCACCGCCCATGCCGTGACCGGTGAGTTCGCCTCGACCCGGCCGCTCGCGGTCGATGTGGAGCTGGCCGGCACCCTCACCCGCGGCCAGACCGTCGGAGACGAGCTGGGCCGCTGGGGGCGCGAGGCGACCGTGGAGCTGCTCACCGCGGTGCGCTCGGCCGAGTTCGTCGAGCACCTGCTCACCACCCTCGAGACCGGGCTGCGCTGACCGGGTCGGCGCTCGCCGACCCAGCGCCCACCGATCCAGCGCCTACCGATCCAGCACGGTCACCTCGACCTCGAAGCATCGGCGCGGCCCCTTCTCGCCGCGGCCCGGCCGCCAGCCCACGCAGCGCACCGCCCCGGAATCGGGATCATCCTCGTAGGCGACCAGCACCGTGCCGGGCAGAGTGACCGGGGCGTCGAAGGAGACGTCCCAGCGCAGCGGCCGGGAGAGGTCGATCCGGGATTCCGTGAAGGCCCGCGACGCGGTGTACATCCCATGGGCGATCGCGCGGGGGAAGCCGAACGCCTTCGCGCTGAGGGCGGAGAGGTGGATGGGGTTCACGTCCCCGGAGACGGTGCCGTAGCGGCGCCCGGTGTCCGCGGGCAGTGCCCAGCGGCCCGTCGGCCGCGGTGGCTCGAACTCGCGCCGCCGCGACCCGCCGTCCTCCGCCGTCGAGCCGGGGCCGCGCACCAGGTAGGTGGAGACGTCGGTGGCGATGATCTCGCCGTCCTCGGACAGGATCGTCGCGACCGCCTCGAAGGTGCGGCCCTTGCGGTGCGGCTGCAGGTCACGGACCCGGCACTCGACGTCCACGAGCTCCCCGACCCGCACCGGCCGATGCTGTAGCACCTGGTTGCGCAGGTGCACCAGCCCCAGCAGCGGGAAGGGGAAGTCGCGCCGCGCCATCAGGGACAGCGAGATCGGGAAGGCGAGCACGTGCAGCACCCCGGGGTGCACGAGGTCGGTGGCCGGGCCTCCCATCAGGTGGTCGAAGTCGCGGGCGCGCTCGGCGTCGATCCGCACCTTTCGCACCCGGTACGCGAGCCGCGGGAGCACGGGCTCACCCTTCGGGCTGCGCCGGGATCGCGGATCCAGCGCCGCGGCGTAGACGGCGGGGAAGGAGGGGACGTCGGAGAGATCGTGGAGCCGCTCCTCGGCAGCGCTGGTGGAGGGGCTGCTGCCGGACTGCGCGGCGGGGTCGTGCCCGGTGGTGGATCTCGTGCTCATGGTCCTCACTTCCCCACGATGTTCTGGCCGCAGACCCGAAGCGTCTCGCCGCGGATCCCTCCGGCTTCGGCCGAGAGCAGGAACGCGGCCGCCTCGGCGACGTCGACCGGCAGCCCGCCCTGCTGCAGGGAGCTCACCCGGCGGGCGACCTCCCGGGTCAGCGCCGGCATCTTCGCGGTCATCTCGGTCTCGATGAAGCCCGGGGCGATCGCATTGGCGGTGCCGCCATGGCTCTCGAGCCGGGCGGCGAGCGCGTCGACGAAGGCGATGATCCCGGCCTTGGAGGCGCCGTAGTTGGTCTGCCCGCGGTTGCCGGCGATGCCGCTGGTGGAGGCGAGGGAGACCACGCGCGGCTGCGTGCCGAGCACGCCCTCGCCGGCGAGCAGGTCCTGCATCATCGTGATCTGGCTGGTGGTGTTCACGGCGAGCACCGACTCCCAGCGGTCCGCACTCATGTTGGCGAACAGCTTGTCGCGGGTGATGCCGGCGTTCAGCACGATCCCGTCGAGCACCAGGCCCCGCTCGCGCAGCTGGGCGACCAGACGCTTCCCGGCCCCTGAGGAGGTCACGTCGAGCTGGACGGGCACGGCCCGCAGCTCATTGGCCAGGCGCGCCAGGTCCGTGCCGGCGGCCGGGACGTCGAGCAGCACCAGGCGGGCGCCGTCGGCGGCGAGGGTGCGGGCGATCGCCGCGCCGATGCCGCGGGCGGCGCCGGTGATCAGCACGGTGCGACCCGCCAGCGGCGCGGCACGGTCCTCGGTCGCGGTGCCGTCCGCAGAGGAGACGGTGAGGAACTGGCCGTGCACGTAGGCGCTGCGCGGGGAGAGCAGGAAGCGCAGCGCGCCGGTGACCCCGGGGGCGTCCAACGGCACGCCGTCGGTGACCTGGATCCCGTTGGCGGTGCCGCCGCCGCGCATCTCGTGGGCCAGCGAGCGCAGGAATCCCTCGACCGCGCCGCGGGCGGCGTCCCGGGCGGGGTCCTCCCCCGTGGCCGGTCGCGAGATGGTCACGATGCGCGCCCCGGGGGCGAGCCGGCGCATCGCCGAGGTCATCGGCAGCAGGGTCAGCCCCAGGTCCGCGGGCGCGGCGATCTCGTCGAGCACCACCAGCACGGAGCCGACGCTGCGCAGCTCGTCGAAGCGGCGGCGGACGTCCAGGCCCGCCTCGAGCAGGCGATGGGCGATGTCGTCGGCCCCGGCGCTCGCACCGAGCACGACCACGGGTCCGAGGACGTCGGGTCGGTCCCCGCGACGGGGCAGGAAGGCGGGACGGGGCAGTCCGGTGCGCTTGGCGATCAGGGCACCGGGGGCGGAGCGGACGAAGCGGGTGTAGGCATCAGCCATGAGGGTCCTCCGGGAGCGGCAGACGGGAGCAGAGGGGAGATCAGACGGATTCGAGCAGGGCGACCGTGCCCTGGCCGGCGGCGGCGCACACGGAGATCAGGCCGCGCTGGACCTCGCCGGTCTCCTGCGCGCGCTGGTGCAGGAGCTTGGCGAGGGTGGCGACCAGGCGCCCGCCGGTGGCGGCGAAGGGATGCCCGGCGGCGAGGGAGGACCCGGCGACGTTCAGCCGGCTGCGGTCGATCTGTCCCAGGGCGCGGTCGCGGCCCAGGCGGTCGCGGCAGAACTCCTCGGACTCCCAGGCCGCCAGATGCGCCAGCACGGTCGAGGCGAAGGCCTCGTGGATCTCGTAGAGGTCCAGGTCCTGCAGCTCCAGGCCGTTCGCGTCCAGCAGCTCGGGGACCGCATAGGCCGGGGCCATCAGCAGTCCTTCGGCGCCGTGGGCGAAGTCGACGGCGGCGGTGCGGGCATCGACCACCCGCGCCAGCGGGGTGAGCCCGTGCTGCTGGGCCCACTCGGCGCTGCCCAGCAGCACCGAGGAGGCGCCGTCGGAGAGCGGGGTCGAGTTCCCGGCGGTCATCGACGGCTCGGTGACCTGCGGGGACTTCACGCCGAAGACGGGCTTCAGGCCCCCGAGCTTCTCGAGGGTCGAGTCGGGGCGGAGGTTCTGGTCGCGGGCGAGGCCGCGGTACCCGGTGACCAGGTCGTCGAAGAAGCCGTCGTCGTAGGCGGCGGCGAGCTTCTGGTGGGAGGCCAGGGCGAGCTCGTCCTGCGCCTGGCGGGTGATGCCCCATTCGGCGGCGGTCAGCGCCATGTGCTCACCCATCGACAGCCCGGTGCGGGGCTCGCCGTTGCGCGGCGGGACGGGGGCGAGGTCGGCGGGGCGGATCGCGCTGAGCGCCTTCAGGCGCTGCATCGGGGTCTTGGCGGCGAAGGCGCGGTGCAGGATGCGGCGCAGTGCCGGGGTGACCTCGATGGGCGAGTCGGAGGCGGAGTCAACGCCCGCGGCGATGCCGGAGTCGATCTGCTGCAGCCGGATGCGGTTGGAGATGTGCACGACGGTCTCCAGGCCGGTCGCGCAGGCCTTGGACATGTCGATCGCCGGGGTGCGGGGATCCAGCGGGGTGCTCAGGGCGCTCTCGCGGGTGAGGTTGAGGTCCCGGGCGAGCTTGAGCACGGCGCCGCCGGCGATCTCGCCGAGCTTCTCGCCCTGCAGGCCGTAGCGGGCGACGAGGCCGTCGAGCGAGGCAGTGAGCAGGTCCTGGTTGGAGATGCCGGCGTAAGGGCCACCGGAGCGGGCGAAGGGAATCCGGTTGCCGCCGAGGATCAGGGCGTCGCGGGGGGAGTCGTTCACTGGGCACCTCTTCGTGGTCTGGGTGAAGGTCGTCTGGCGGAGTCGTCCGGCGAAGGACTTCGAGCCGGGGGTTTACATGGAACTGCGGGTACTTGATACCCTACGTATCGTGAATGCAACGACGCAAGCCCCCGTCGACGGTCGATCCGCCCGCTGGGAGCGACACCGCGAAGAGCGCCGGGCCGAGCTGCTGGACGTGGCCCGGCACCTGATCCACGAGCGCGGCCCCGACGTGACCATGGAGGACATCGCCGCCGCCTCCGGCACCTCGAAGTCGATCGTCTACCGATACTTCACCGACAAGGCGCACCTCCAGCGTGCGCTCGGCCGCTCGATCCTGTCCACGATGCACCGCCGCCTGCTCGAGGAGCTCGGGCGGCTCGAGGCCGGATCCGGGCGCGAGCCCACGGCCGACGAGCGCATCCACGCCATGATCGGCGCCTACGTCGAGACCGCGCAGCGCTCCCCCGGCGTCTACCGCTTCGTCACCCGTCCCAGTGACGGCCTGAACCACTTCCTGCACTCCGTCGCCCGCCTGGTCACGACCTTCCTGCCCGACCACGTCCCCTCCCCCCAGCTGTGGGCGCGCGGCGCCGTCGGCTTCGTCGAGAGCGCCGTGGACTCCTGGATGGACGAGATCGACCAGGCGGCCTCTGCCCCCTCCCCCTCGACCGTCTCCACCCCTGCCACCGCCGAACAGGTCGTCGACCACCTCGTCACCTGGCTCATGAAGGGAATGCACGCATGAACACCGCCCAGATCCCCACCACGACCGCCGACGCCGCGACGACGAGCACCACGCCCTCCGGCGCCACCACCGCCACCCCGACCGGGCCCATCCCGGTGCCGCCCTCGGGCAGCGCCCGCCTCGACGTCGCCGCCGTCTCCACCGCCCTGCTGGGCAGCTGGGCCGAGGCCCGCCGCACCGGCCGCGAGCGCGCCACTCGCCCCGAGATGCACCGACCTCTCGACATGAACGTCGCCGAGCGCCGCGAGCGCGTGTTCGAGCAGATGCAGACCCTCGCCGCGGAGAACGTCTCGCACCCGATGCTCCCCGAGCACCTCGGCGGTCCCAACGACAACGGTGCCAACGTCGCCTCCTTCGAGGAGCTCGTCGTCGCCGATCCCTCGCTGCAGATCAAGGCCGGGGTCCAGTGGGGCCTGTTCACCTCCGCGATCATCCAGCTGGGCAACGAGGAGCAGCAGCGGGCCTGGGTCCCGGACGCCATGAGCCTGGCCACCCCGGGCGCGTTCGCGATGACCGAGATCGGCCACGGCTCCGATGTCCAGTCCCTCGCCACCACCGCCACCTACGATCCCGATACCGAGGAATGGGTCCTGCACACCCCCTTCCGAGCCGCCTGGAAGGACTTCCTCGGCAACGCCGCGATCCACGCCCGCGCCGCCACGGTGTTCGCCCGGCTGATCACCCAGGGCGTCGACCACGGCGTGCACTGCTTCTACGTGCCGGTGCGGGACGCGGACGGCGAGCTGCTGCCCGGCGTCTCGAGCGAGGACGACGGCGAGAAGGGCGGCCTCAACGGCATCGACAACGGCCGCCTCGCCTTCGACCACGTGCGCATCCCCCGCACCCACCTGCTGAACCGCTACGGCGACGTCGCCCCCGACGGCACCTACACCTCGCCCATCGAGTCCCCCGGCCGCCGCTTCTTCACGATGCTCGGCACGCTCGTGCAGGGCCGCGTCTCGCTGGACGGCTCCGCGATCCGCGCCTCCCAGCTGGCGCTGCACATCGCCATCACCTACGCCAGCCAGCGCCGTCAGTTCACCGCCGCCGATCCCACCCAGGAGACGGTGCTGCTGGACTATCAGAGCCATCTGCATCGCCTGCTCCCCAAGCTCGCCGCCACTTACGCGGGCGCCTTCGCCCACGAGCAGCTGCTGCAGGCCTTCGACGACGGCTTCTCCGGCCGAGGAGACGCTCCCGAGGCGCGCGAGGACCTCGAGACCCTCGCTGCGGCGCTGAAGCCCACCTCGACCCGCCTGGCCCTGGACACCATCCAGGAGGCCCGCGAGGCCTGCGGCGGTGCCGGCTACATGGCCGAGAACCAGCTGGTGGGCCTGCACCAGGACCTCGACGTCTACACCACCTTCGAGGGCGACAACACCATCCTGCTGCAGCTGGTCGCC
>DXDT01000109.1 GCA_019115335.1 Candidatus Brachybacterium merdigallinarum | reverse complement strand
ATCGGCGGACGTGATGCGCAGCAGCGGCACCCCGTCGGTGCCCTGGACGACGTCGCCGTTCTTGATCACCACGAAGGCGCCCCGCTCCGTGTCCTGGACCGAGCGGATCGGGAGGAAGATCGCGTGGCCCTCGGCGAGCGCCGCCAGGGCCTCCGGGCGGCGCTTGTCCGGATCGGTGAGTGCGATCGCGCTCTCCTCGCCGAGGGATTCGATGTCGAAGGCGCCCCGGGAGCCGGCGTGCTCGACCCGGCCGGTGACCTGGGCGGGGCAGTCTCGGCGGTTCGGGCATCGCCAGTCCTTGTCCCCCTCCTTTTCGGGTCTGATCTCGGTGCCGCAGGCAGGGCATCGGGCCGGCATGACGAAGGGCCGCTCGGAGCCGTCGCGCTTTTCCACATCCACCGGGCCGAGGATCTCGGGGATCACGTCCCCGGCCTTGCGCAGGTAGATCATGTCGCCGATCAGCACGCCCTTGCGCTCGACGTCGAACTGGTTGTGCAGCGTCGCCTTCTCCACGGTGGAGCCCGCGACCGTCACCGGCTCCATGATCCCGAAAGGGGTCACGCGGCCGGTGCGGCCCACCTGCACCTGGATGTCCAGCAGCTTGGTGATGACCTCCTCGGGCGGGAACTTCACCGCGGTCGCCCAGCGCGGGGCGCGGGAGGTGGAGCCCAGCGCCCGCTGCTGCGCGAAGGAGTCGACCTTGACCACGATCCCGTCGATCTCGTGCTCGAGGTCATGACGGCGCTCGCCGTGGTGCTCGACATAGGCGACGACCTCGTCGGCCGAGTTTGCCACGCCGAGGTGGGTGCTCGTGGGCAGGCCCCAGGACTTCAGCAGCTCGTACATCTCGCTCTGGGAGCCGACCGGCGGATCCGGCCAAGCGCCCAGGCCGTGGACCGTCAGCCGCAGCGCTCCGAGCCTCGCCTCCCCGGCTTCTCGTTCCAGGCCCTCCTTCTTCTCCAGCTGCTGGCGAAGGCCCCCGGCAGCGGTGTTGCGGGGGTTGGCGAAGGTGGGGAAGCGGCGAGTGGCGGCGAGCCTCTCGCGCTCCTCGTCGAACGGCCGGTTCGCGGTGGCCTGACGGGCCTCATAGCGGGCGCGGGCCTGGTCCACGGCGCGATCGCGCAGCTCCACCTGCAGGTCGTTGAGGCGTGCGAACGCCTCCGTGGGCATGAACACCTCTCCGCGCACCTCGACCAGCGGCGGGTGGCCCTGGCCGCTGAGCTGCTGCGGGATCCCGGCCACACGCAGGGCGTTGACGGTGACGTCCTCGCCGGTGCGGCCGTCGCCGCGGGTCGCGGCGGTGACCAGCACACCGTTCTCGTAGCGGAGGTTGATGGCCAGACCGTCGATCTTCAGCTCGGTCAGGAAGCGGACCTCGCCGCCGAGCTCGGCGGAGGCATGGGCGATCCACTCGCGCAGCTCCTCGATCGAGAACACGTTGTCCAGGGACTGCATGCGTTCGGCGTGGTCGATCGGGGCGAGGCCGCTCCCGACGGCTCCGCCGACGGTCCGGGTGGGCGAGTCCTCTTTCGCCAGCTGCGGGTTCTCCGCCTCCAGAGACCGCAGCTCACGCTCGAGCGCGTCGTACTCGGCGTCGGAGAGGCTCGGTGCGTCCTGGAGGTAGTACTCCTCGCGCGCCTGTTCGATGCGGGCGGTCAGCTCCGCGATGCGCTGCTGGGCATCGTCCGCGCTCTGGGGCGACGAGGCGAGCGGCGCAGGGGCATCCTGCGGCGGGGCGGACTGCTCGGGATCCGGGGTCTGTGCACTCACCCGAGCATTGTCGCGCACTGGGGCGAGCAGATCCACGCCGCCGTTGCCGCTGCGGGCGGCTGGGGTGCCGTTCAGCGGTGGCGTTCGCTGAGGGCGTCCAGGGCGTGGCCCAGTCGCTGCGAGGGCGGGCCCAGCCACACCGCGCGCAGGGAGCGGTGCAGGTCCACACCGGTGACGTCGAGGGCGAGCAGGCGGCCGCTGCGCACGTCCTCGGCGACCGCGAGCTCGCTGAGCAGGGCGCAGCCGGAGCCTGCCGCGACCGCGGTGCGCACGGCCGCATTCGAGTGCAGCTCGAGGGCGGGTGCGGCGACCCGCCGCGGAGCCAGGGCCCGATCCAGCACGGCACGGGTGCCCGAGCCCTCTTCCCGCACTATCAGCGGGGTCTCGGCGATCTCGTCGGCGGAGACCTCCCTCCTCCCGGCCCAGGGGTGCCCGGGGGCGACGACAGCGACCAAGCGGTCCGCGGCGATCTCCCGCACCCCGAGGTCGTTGGGCACCTCGCCGCCCTCGACGAAGCCCATGTCCGCCCGTCCCCGGCGCAGGGAGGTGAGCACCCCGGCGGTGTTCTCGACCTCGAAGGAGACCGCCACCCCAGGCAGATCCCCGGCCAGGACAGCCAGGAAGGTGGGCATGAGGTGCTCGGCGATGGTCTGGGAGGCGACGATCCGCACCCGGCCGTGCCCAGCGGAGTCACGGACCTGCTCGACCAGCAGGTCGGCGGCGTCCAGCACCCGTCGGGCGTGCTCGATCGCGACGCGACCCGAGGCCGTGGGCTCGGATCCACGGGCCCCGCGGGTCAGCAGTCGCGCCCCGAGCCGGCGTTCGAGCCGGGCCAGTCGCCGGGAGGCGTTGGGCTGGGCGAGCCCGAGATCCGCGGCGGCGGCGGAGAGGCTCCCGGAATCGGCGATGGAGACCAGCAGCTCGAGGGCATCGAGGTCGGGTCGAGCGGGCGGAGCCTGAGACGGAGACATATCACCGATGATATGGGCTAGGTCGTTTTGAGGGCTACCGCTCGCCCCGATCGGGCGCGACCCTGGTGGACATGCATTCTGCCCGCCCCCGTGTCTCGCCTCCTGCGGCGACCTCTGCCGCGTCGCCCGCTCCGCGGTCCCCTGCCTCGACGGCGACGGGCGGACCGGCTGCGGTGCGAGGCAGCTCTGCGCCGCGAGGCGCCGCTGCGACGTCGGGCAGCTCGGCGATCGGCGGCCCGGTGCGCCGGTGGTCAGGGCTCCTGCCGGGCCTGCTGCTGAGCCTCGCCGTGGGGACGGCCGCGGTGCTGATCGCCCGCGTCGTCCCGACGCTGTCCGCGGCGCTGATCGCGATCCTGCTGGGTGCCGTGCTGGCCAACACCCCGCTGGTGCGCAGCGCGGCCTGGGACCGGGCGGCACCCGGCATCGCGCTCAGCGCCAAGCAGGTGCTGCGGCTGGGCATCGTGTTGCTCGGGCTCCAGCTGGCGCTCGGCGATGTGCTGGCCCTGGGCGTCGGGCCCCTGGTGGTGGTGATCGCCGTGGTCGCCACCGGGATGGGAGCCGGACTGCTGGTGGGGCGCCTGCTGCGCCTCCCCTTCGCCCAGACGGTCCTGGTCGCGAGTGGATTCTCGATCTGCGGGGCGGCCGCGGTCGCGGCGACCGCCGGAGCCCTCGCGGCCGGGCCGGAGAGCACTCAGCGGTCAGCGGAGGCGACGAGCGAGGACGAGACGGTCGGGACCGCCGCGCGCGGGGCCGAGGGCCGAACGGTCCCGCTGGAGACGCAGACCGCGACCGCGGTCGCCCTGGTGGTGGTGTTCGGGACGCTGATGATCCCCCTGGTGCCGCTGGCCGCGACCGTGCTGGGGCTGGATGCGGCGGCCTCCGGCACCTGGGCGGGTGCCTCGGTGCTCGAGGTCGCGCAGGTGGTGGCGGCGGGCGGGCTGATGGGCACCGCGGAGCTGGAGGTGGCGGTGCTGGTCAAGCTCGCGAGGGTCCTGATGCTCGCGCCGGTGATCGCGCTGCTGACCGTGCATCTGCGCCGCCTCGCCACTCGGAGCGAGACCGCCGAGGCGGCGCGGACCGGTGTCCGAGCGGCGCGCCCGCCGCTGGTGCCACTGTTCATCGTGGGCTTCCTCGCCGCCGTGGTGGTGCGCTCGCTGGGAGTGCTGCCGGTGGCAGTGCTGGATGCGGCACAGCTGGTGCAGGCGGTCCTGCTGGCGGCAGCGATGTTCGCCCTGGGCACCGGGGTGCGGGTCAGCCTGCTGCGACAGGTGGGCGGGCGGCCGATCCTGCTGGCCGGGATCCTGGCCGTGGTGGTGCTGGCCATCGGGCTGGCGGGCGCGGTGCTGCTGGGCTGAGCCACGGCCCGGGGCACTGCCGGCCGGCACGGCGCGGGTGTGCTGCTCACCGTCGTGGCGCGGAGGCTCTGCCCGCACGCGCGGCGCGGAGGCTCAGCTCTGCACGCGCTCGGCCCACAGCGGCGCGGCGCGCAGCAGGTGCTCGAGGCCGGCCTCGTCGAGCAGAGCCCGGTCAGCGGGCTGCTCGGAAGGGTCGGTGGTGCCCGCATGGAGGGCGTGCGAGGAGCCGGTGTGGCCGATCAGGGTGAATCCCTGGGCCTGGGCGGCGCCGAATCCGAGCTGCTGCCAGGTGCGCAGGATCTGGTCGAGCTCGGCGGTGAGCGCCCCGCCGGGGCGCGCATCCAGCACCCATTCGATCCGGCAGCCGGCGTCGTGGGCTCCGGCGATCTCCTCCCACAGGTCCCGGCCGCCGGCGCTGCTCAGCGCGGGGAGCCGGTGCGGGGCGATCGCGAAGCGGCGGAAGCCTGCCTGCCTCGCCTCCTGCAGCAGTGGGCGGGAGGCACCGATGCCAAGGGTGATGCGGTCAGGATCGAGGACATCACGGTCGATCAGCTCGGCCAGCAGGCATCGCCACAGGGTGCCGATCACGGTGGCCGGGATCGCGGGGTAGGTGCGCCGGCCGGACGGGGTGGGGATCAGCCCGGTGGCGACGGCGCCGACGGCGTCCTCGCGCACCAGAAGCTCGGCGCGCCCGCCCGGCACTCGCTCCGCCATCAGGTCAAGGTGGTCCGCCAGGCCCTCGGCCAGCAGCATCGGCAGGTCGCGCACCGCGCCGGGATCGGAGAGCGTCCGCTCCCCGGAGCCGACGAAGGTCGAGGCGGCCAGGGTGGCCGGGCCCAGCACGGCGGTGGAGAGGGGGCCCTCGTAGCCGAGCAGGGCGATGCGGGCGGCATCGGCGAGGGTCGCGATGCGGTCACGGGCACGCTGCCAGTCACGGCCCAGCCCGGTCCCGATCCGCCACCCGTAGGGCGCCAGGTCGCCGCTCTCGTCGGAGAGCATCGCCAGGCTCGCCGGCAGCAGGTGATCGGTGGCGTCCGTGCCCAGGGCCATCGGCAGGTACAGCCGGGTGGCGATCTGGTCCTCGAGGTCGTCGCCGAGCAGACCGCGCAGGCGCATCAGGGCATCCAGCTGAGGGTCCTCGATCGCCGTCAGCTGGCCGGACTGCTGGCTGCCGGGCTGCGGGCTGCCGGGCTGCGGGCTGCCGGAGTGCTGCGGGACGGGGGCGCGGAAGGTGCCGTCGCCGGTCAGTGTGACCAGGGGGCTCATGCGCGACGTTCCAGGGTCGCCGCGGCCATCACCCGGTCGCCGTCGTACAGCACCACGGTCTGCCCCGGGGCGACGCCGCGGATCGGGGTGTCCAGGCCCACGCGCAGCACAGACCCGGTGCCACCGCCGTCTACCTCCAGGACCGTGCCGGGGGTGGCCTCGCCGTGCGCCCGGATCTGCGCGCTGATGGCACGGCCGGGAGCGAGCTCCTCGAAGGTGATCAGGTCGGTCGCGATCAGCTCCCGGGTGGAGAGCAGCTCCGCCGCCCCGACCACGACCTGCCGCGAGGCGGGGTCGATGTCGACGACATAGCGCGGGGCGCCGTCCGCCGCGGGCTGCTGCAGGCCCAGGCCCTTGCGCTGGCCGATGGTGAAGCCGTGGGTGCCGCGGTGCTCGCCCAGGGTGGTGCCGTCGGCGTCGACGATGGCGCCGGGCTTCTCCCCCAGCTTCCGCTCGAGGAACCCGCGGGTGTCGCCGTCGGCGACGAAGCAGATGTCGTAGCTGTCGGGCTTGGTGGAGACGCCCAGGCGGCGGGCGCGCGCCTCGGCACGCACCTCCTCCTTGGTCTCGAACTCGCCCAGCGGGAACAGGGAGCGGCCCACAGCCTCCGGTCCCATCACCGCGAGCACGTAGGACTGGTCCTTGGCCATGTTGCGGGAGCGGTGCAGCGACGGCTCGCCGCCGGGGCCGTCGGCCCGGATCGAGGCGTAGTGGCCGGTGCACACGGCGTCGAAGCCCAGGGCGGTAGCGCGCTCCAGGAGGGAGGCGAACTTGATCCGCTCGTTGCAGCGCACGCAGGGATTGGGGGTGCGGCCGGCGGCGTACTCGGAGAGGAAGTCCTCGACCACCAGGTCGTGGAAATCGTCCGAGAGGTCCCACACGTAGTAGGGGATGCCGATCTTCTCGGCGGCGCGGCGGGCGTCGGAGGCGTCCTCGACGGTGCAGCAGCCGCGGGATCCGGTGCGGGTCTGGTCGCGGCTCTTGGACAGCGCCATGTGCACGCCGACCACCTCGTGCCCCGCCTCGGCAGCCCGAGCCGCGGCCACGGCGGAGTCCACCCCGCCGCTCATCGCTGCCAGTACCTTCACCTCTGCCGCCTCTCTGCTGGTCCGCCGCTCCAGTGTACGGATCCGGGCGACCCCCGCGGTACCGGCGCGGACGTGACGTGCACCCCGCCCATGAGGGACCCGATCGAGCATTGCTGCGCTCAGGACCGATGCGCACGCCCACACCGGTCCTGAGCGCAGCACAGCTCTGCCCTCCCGGGCAGGCGAGGGGCCAGGCGGGGCGAGGGGGTCGGCGGGGTCGGCGGGCGCTTCAGCGGGTGAGGGAGCCGACCGCGCGAGCCTTCTCCAGTGCGTCCGGCAGCGCCCGCAGCAGGATCTCGACGTCTCGCTCGGTGCTCGTCCAGCCCAGGGAGAGCCGCAGCGCACCCCGGGCCTCCTGATCGGTGATGCCCATCGCGGCCAGCACCGGGCTGGCCTGGGTGACGCCGGCGGAGCAGGCGGAGCCGGCGGCGCTGTCCACCCCGCGTTCGTCGAGCAGGAACAGCAGGGAGTCCGAGTCCGCGCCGGGGAAGACGACATGGACGATGTGCCCGGACTGGGGGGCGTCCTCGGCCAGGGTGAAGCGGGCGGTGGGGTCCAGGCGGGCGATCCCCTCCCGCAGCTGCTGCGCCAGGCCCCGCAGCCGGTGGTTCTCCGCCTCCCGGTGGCTGATCGTCTCGCGCAGCGCAGCGGCCAGGGCGGCGGTGAGCGGGGCATCGAGCGTGCCCGAGCGGATCCCGCGCTGCTGGCCGCCGCCGGTGCTAGCCGTGGCCAGCGGCACTTCGGGCTTGGCGACCAGCACTCCGATGCCGACCGGGGCGCCGATCTTGTGGCCGGTCAGGGACATCAGGTCGATGTGATCCCAGGCGGGCAGCTCCACGTGGCCCACGGCCTGCACCGCATCGGTGTGCACCCAGGTGCCGTGGGGGCGCGCCGCGGCGGCCAGGTCCGGCAGGCTCTGGACGGCGCCGGTCTCGTTGTTGACCAGGGCTGTGGAGACGACGCTGACGGCGCCGTCGGCGAGGGCCTCCTCGACCTGCTCGGGGATCAGCAGGCCGCGGTGATCCACCGGCAGCAGGCGGGCGGTCAGCGGGGACGGGTCGGTATGGATCGCCTCGGCGGTGCTGCGCACGGCCGGGTGATCGGTCGCGGTGACCGCGACGGCGGTGCGCCAGGGGTCTGCGGCGTGAGCGCCCTGGGCGAGGGAGCGGATCGCGATGTTGTCCGCCTCGGTGCCGCCGGAGGTCATGACCAACCAGCTGCGCTTGGCGCCGAGCAGCGCCGCGATCTCCTCCAGTCCGTCATCGAGCACGGCGCGGGCGCGACGACCCGAGGTGTGGACCGAGGAGGGGTTGCCCGGCAGACCGGAGGCGCTGAGGAACGCCTCGCGGGCCGCCGGTCGCATCACCGTGGTCGCGGCATGGTCGAGATAGGCCCGCTCGCCGGCGGGCCCGTGTGCGGGGATGCTCACCATGGCCGGCTCGGGTCCTGATCGCTGCCGGAGGGGTCGCCCTCGCCCTCGCCGCCCTCCTGGGCCTCGCGGTTGCGCTGCTCGAGCTCGTCCTCCTTCTCCTGATTGGGGTCCTCGCCCGAGGTGGGGGTCTCCTGCGGCGGCTCCTCGCCGTCGGGGTCGGTGCGGGTCGGGTCACCGGGATCGCGGGGGCTGTCGCCGCCCTCCTCGTCGCCCTCGCCCCCTTCGTCCTCGCCGTCCTCGCGAGCGTCGGGGTCGTTTCCGGCCTCCTCATCGGCCTCGCGGCGCTTCTCCTCGATGCGCTCGTCGTTGCCGTCGGTGGTCTCCTGGTCCTCATTGCCGGTGCCTTCGGAGTCCTCCCCCTGCTCCTCGCCGCCGCCCTCGTCCTGGCCCTCGCCTTCGCCTTCGCCTTCGCCTTCGCCTTCACCCTCGCCGGAGCCTTCTCCGTCCCCGTCGCCGCCCCCGCCGCCGCTTGCGCAGGGGGCGATGATCGTCTCGGCCTCGTAGAGCCGCTCCGCCCGCTGGGCCGGGTCCTCGATCTCGTCGGCCTGCCGCTCGATGGAGATTGCGAGGTTGTTGCGGATCTTGCACATCGCGTGGAGGGGCTGATTCAGGTCGCTGGCCCCCTCCCACTTCTGCAGGGCGATGGTGAGCTCCTCCTCCGCCGCGGCGTTCTCGCCCTGCTGCAGCAGGTCGGTGCCCTCGGAGAGATGCGGCAGATACGGTTCGAACCAGTTCGCGACCTGCACCGGGGCGAGACGCTCGATCGCGGTGGCGTAGTCGCCGTCCTGGTAGGCGGAGTGGTGCATGCTCTGAGTGATCGGCATCGAGACGAACTTGATCGCCAGCAGGCCGAGCAGCAGGATCGGCAGCGCCAGCACGGCGAAGACGATCGCCCGCACCAGGCGCAGCCGCTTCACGTCGAGCCCGAAGTTCTGGGGGCGCCCACGGGTGTCCTGGCGGAGGGCAGGTGGCGCGTCCGTGCCGGATCGCGCACTGCTCGCCCCGGGCCCGGCGGTGTCCTGCTCGGGCTGGGTGGGACTGGTCGTGCTCATCGCTGCGCTCCTCGGATGTCGTAGCGGTCCAGCTTCCGCGGCAGGCGATACGTGAGCTCACCGAGCTCCCAGATCATCAGCAGCGCCAGCGGGATCGAGGCGATCCAGTACCAGTCGGTGAAGCTCGCCACGGAGCGCTCGGACTCGGTGGGCACGGGCCGCAGAGTGATCCCCTCCATCGTGCCCTCCATCGGCTCCTCGGGATCGGTGCGGTGGAGGTAGGGCACGCCCATCTCGTCCGCGATGGTCTGCAGCTGGTCCTGGTCGATCATGGAGATGCCCTGCTGACCGTTGCCGTCCAGGATGTACTCGCCGTCGGTCGAGCCGCCCTGGGCCTTCATCGGCCCGCCCTCGGGGGTGCCGTAGCCGAGCACCGCCCCGCCGTCGACATACCCGCCGACCGCGGAGAACGACTCCGATTCCTGCTCATCGGTGTTCTCGCCGTCGGAGAGGAAGTAGACCAGGCGATGGGAGTCGGGATCCTCCTGATGGGCGGCGACCAGCTCGGACTGCAGGGTCTGCAGGGGACGGTCCACGTTCGAGCCCTGGGAGTAGGCGGTCGGCTCGGTCTCCAGGGTGTCGATCCAGGCACCGACCGCGCCGGCATCGGTGGTCAGCGGCAGCTGCTGGGTGGCGGAGGAGTCGAAAGCGATGATCGAGTACCGGGCGCCCTCGGTCATGCCCATGATCCGCTCCATGTCGGCCTTGACGCCGTCCAGGCGGGGCTGGCCGTCGCCGAGGTCCTCGGCGTTCATGGAGCCGGTGCGGTCCACCACGAAGAACACGTTCGCGTTCATCCGCTCGGTCTGCTCGGTCTCCATCGGGGTGACCGGTCGCAGCGCCACCACCAGCAGCAGCACCACCATCAGGGTGCGGCGCAGCCAGGGGATCCGCTGCCGGGGCCGCCGGATCAGCAGCACCGCGCACACGGTCAGCATCGCGCCGAACAGCGGGATGATCGCCCACAGGGGCAGCAGGTACTCGAGGCGGATCATCGCGCCCTCCAGCCCAGCACCAGGATTCCCACCAGGGAGAGGAACACGACCACGAACATCGGCCCGGGATGGTCGGTGCGGATCACGGTCGGGGTGGCCCCGAGCACCTCGGCCTGGGTCTTCTGGATCTCGTTGATGATCGAGGGGATCGCCTCGGGGTCCGAGGACTGGTAGAGCCCGCCGTCCACCGTCCCGGTCGCCTCCTCGAGCTCATCGAAGCAGCTGGCCGAGCACTCGTACGCCCCGGGGTAGAAGGTGTACAGGTCGATGTCTCGCGCGGCGATCCCCTCGGTGGCCTCCTGGAGGCTGAAGATCGGCTCGCCGTTGACCTCGTTGTCGGTCGCGAAGATGATCGATCGCGAGCGGTCCTCCTCGGCCTGGTCGAACAGCATGCCGCAGGAGGCCAGGCCGTCGGGGACGATCGAGGCCTCGTCCGGGATCCCCCGGGTGCCGTCGACGAAGCTGACGTACTGCTGCACCTTCTCGTCGGAGTAGTCACGGGTGCCGAGCCGGTACCCGAACTCGTCGAAGTCGATCGCCTCGGCGCCCTCGCGCAGCTCGCGCTCGATCAGCTCGTAGTCGTTGGTCAGGGGGAAGGAGGTGCGGCTGGTCGAGTTGAAGATCGACAGCGCCACCCGCTCCCCCTCGAAGGTGTCGACCATGTCCGCGAAGGTGCTGAGGATCTCGGTGTCGTACTCGTACATCGAGCCGGACACGTCCAGGCACAGCACGATGTCGCGGGAGGAGAACTCCGGGGTCTCGATCCGCTCGGAGGCGATCCGGCCGGAGAGCACGGACGCTCCCAGCACACCGAGCACCGCGATGATCACCTGGCCGATGCGCAGCGCCTTCGCCGCCCGCTGGGCGCGCACGAAGCTGGGCAGCCGGTCCATGTACTGCGAGTTGGCGACCAGCACCGGGGACTTCCGCATCGCCCGCCGGTTCCAGAACGTGATCGCCCAGACCGCGATGGCCGCCAGCAGCAGCAGGGCGGTGACCCACCAGAACGTCATGACCATCGCCGGATCACCTCCCGTGACCTCCGCACCGACTCCTCGAGCTCCCGGTCCGAGGACATCGCGAAATCGGGCTCGTACAGATCGCCGATCAGCTCACCGATCGCCCGGGTGCGGGGATCGGCCTGCAGGGTCGCGAGGTCCTGGCTGGTGACGTCGTGTCCGGTGGTGCGGCGCACGAAGCGGCGCATCACCGCGGTGAGCTCGTGATGGCCCGCCTTGGCCTCCAGGTCGCCGGCCTCGTGCCGGGCGGCGATGTCGTTGACGGTGCGCAGGAACTCGGCCTTCAGCCCCTCGACCTCGCTGGGCCGGGAGCGGAACGCGATCCGCTGCTCGATGCCCTTGGTGATCCGCAGCACCGCCCAGATGATCGCGGCGATCACCAGCACGCACAGGACCGCCAGGATCACCCACGCCACGGAGTACTGGGGCGGGTCGATGATCTGCTGCTCCGGGGCGGGCTCGGCCAGCAGGCGACCGTACAGCTCAGCCGCTCCCATGTCGGTACTCCCTCTCCCGCAGCATCTGCACCATGTCCTCGACCACCGTGCTCTCCCCCTGTGTCAGCACATGCGTGAGGTGCAGCCGGTCCAGCATCTGCGAGATGCCGTCGCGGCGCGCACGACGATACGCCTCCACATCGCGCGCCACCCGCTTCGAGGCGCGGGCCAGGGACGCGACCTCGCGCGGGGCGTCGACGTCGACCACGTCGTGCCCGGGATCCTCCCGCAGCAGCGGGTCCGCATCGGCGATCCGGACCACCATCACGTCGTGCCGGGTGGTGAGCCGGCGCAGCAGGGAGAAGTCCTCGACGGTGGGATGGGCCTCGTCGGTGATGATCGTCATCAGGGTCGCACGCGAGGTGACGCGGAACGCCCGCTCGAGCAGCCAGGCGCTGTCGGTGCTCGCCGCGGACGTGGTGGTGGCCTGCTGCATCGAGCGCAGCAGCAGCTCGAGATGGCCGTCGCTGGACCGGGAGGGCAGCTGGATCGGCCGGTCCTCCCCGCCGCCGACCATGCCCACCAGGTCACCGTTCTTCTGCGCCAGGAAGCAGACCAGTCCGGCGGCCATCACCGCGGCGTCGCGCTTGGAGGTGCCGTCCGCGGCGGTCGCGGCCATCGCCGAGGAGGTGTCGGCGACGATCGAGAGGTGCCGCACCCGCTCCTCGTTGAACTGACGGATCAGCGGCTCGCCGCTGCGCGCGGTGGCCTTCCAGTCGATGTCGGAGATCTTGTCCCCGGGCTGGTAGTACTTCAGATCGTCGAAGTCCTCCCCGCTGCCCTTGAACAGGGAGCGGCCGCGGCCCTGGATCAGTCCGCGAGCCCGGGAGGACGTGTGCAGATCCACCCGGGCCTTGACCCGGGTCAGCAGTGAGGTCGCCATCTGGTCTCCGTGCCCGGATCAGGGCATCGGAACGGCGTGGAAGACCGCGTCGATGATCTGCTCGGGCTTGATACCGCTGGCCAGCGCGTCGAAGGTGAGC
>DXDT01000108.1 GCA_019115335.1 Candidatus Brachybacterium merdigallinarum | reverse complement strand
TCGCGCACACCGCACGACGCACCCGCACCGCCCTGACCGCCCTCGCCGGGGCTGCGGTCCTGACCCTCGCCGCCTGCGGCGGCTCCGGCGACGCCCCGGAGGAGGACTCCGCTCCCCCGCCCGTCGAGCAGCCCGACGGCGACGGCAGCGACCAGGGCGACGGCAGCGACCAGGGCGGCGGCAGTGACCAGGGCGGAGCCGGTGAGGACAGCGCTGAGGATGCTGAGGATTCCGAGGAGGCCACCGGGGAGCTCGGCGACACGGGCGGAGACACCCGCATCCTGTTCGCCCCCGACCTCGGCGACGGCCAGACGGTCACGGCCGATCAGCTGGTCACCCCGTTCCAGGATGCCTTCGGCGGGGAGGACGCGAGCTGCGAGGGCGATCTGACCCTCGAGATCGGGCAGAGCGTCTCCTGCGAGGCACCCAGCAGCCCCGATGACTCCGAGACGCTCTCCCCCTGGACGGCACATGCGGTGCACGCTCCGAACCCCGAGGGCGTGGACCAGGGCACGGTGCCTGCGGTCCTGTTCACCACCGGCGCCGAGCTCAGCGAGGAGGCGAAGTCCGCGATCGACGGCGATGACATGCTCACCGGCCTGGGCTTCGGATCGATGTACGGCATGGAGCCGATCAGCGCAGAGCAGCTCGGAGAGGACACCCTGACGGTGCTGACCTCCGAGAACGCCTACATCCCGGTGGCGGATATCCTGCTCGGTGAGGAGTCGGCCTGGTCGGAGGTCACCTGTGAGAACGAGCTGAGCATGGACGTGTTCGCGCCCGTCCCGTGCACGGCCACCACCGAGGCCGGCGATGAGTGGCAGCTCTCCGTGCTGCCGGGCACCTTCGTGGACAACGACCGGGGCCTGCTGGTCGCGATCGGCAGCCCGGTCGACGTCTGAGCAGCTCCGTCGGCGGCAGTGCAGCTCCGTCGGCGCACATCTCTCCCGCCGCTCGGTCAGGTTCCTCACCAGCACCTGACCGGGCGGCGGGACTCTGCCTACCCTGGGCAGGCGCTGCCCGATGGGCACCACGACCGGGACGACCCGGCACGTGATCACCCGGGCGGGGACGGCCCCGCGGAGAAGGACTGATCCCGCATGCCGTCCACCACCGCGCCCTCCACGCGCACTCCCCTGTGGCGCACCGTCCTCACCCCGCCCGCCGTGCTGCAGCTCGGCCTCGGCTGGGCCGGGGTGCTCGCCCTCGCCCTGCTCGGCGATGCTCTCGCTCCCCCGCTGCCGGGCATCGTGACCCTGCTGGCCCTGCTGGGCATCGTCGCGGTGATCCTGATAGCAGCCTTCGGGGTGGTGCGCCAGGCAGAGGCGCTCGCCCATCGCCTGGGCGATCCCTACGGCACCCTCGTGCTGACCCTCTCGATCGTGGTGATCGAGGTGGTGCTGATCGCGGCGGTGATGCTGGGCCCCGGCGAGCACACCACCATCGCCCGCGACTCGATCATGGCGGTGTCCATGATCATCATGAACCTCGTGCTCGGCGCCTGCCTGCTGGTGGGCGGGATCCGGCACGGGAGTCGACAGGTCTCCCGCACCGGCACCTCGGCCTACCTGGTGCTGCTGATCGTGCTGTCCGGTCTGGCCTTCGCCCTGCCAGGGATGGTCGGCGCCGAGGGGGTGTTCACCACGGGACAGGCACTGGTGATCATCCCGCTGACCATCGCGGTGTATGCCGTGTTCCTGTGGCGGCAGACGGGCCCTCAGGCCGCGGACTTCCAGGAGGCGCAGAGCTCTCCCGCCGCGGAATCGACCGCCGACGCTGGGCGCTCCGCGTCCCTCCGCGAGGTGCTCGCCACGCACCGCGGCGAGCTGCTGGCCCGCACCGGGCTGCTGATCGCGACGGTGCTGCCGATCATCCTGCTCTCCCACGACATGGCGGCGCTGCTGGACGACGGCCTGGAGCGCCTCGGCGCCCCGGTGGCGCTCAGCGGCGTGCTGATCGCGATGATCGTGTTCACCCCCGAGACCATCACAGCGCTGCGGGCGGCCTGGGGCGGGGAGATGCAGCGCGTGGTGAACCTCAACCACGGCGCGCTGGTCTCCTCCCTCGCCCTGACCATCCCCACCGTGCTCGTGATCGCGCTGCTGACCGGCCAGCAGGTGGTGTTCGCGGAGTCCGCCGCGAATCTGCTGCTGCTCGGGCTCACCTTCGCCGTGGCGGCGGTGTCGGCGGCCGCTCCACGGGTCACAGCTCTGCACGGGGCGGTGCACCTGGTGCTGTTCGCCGTCTACGCCATGGTGCTGTTCTCCTGAGGCGGGTCGGGTCTGCAGAGCCGGTCAGGTCTGCGGGGGCGGGGGTACGCTCAGTGACGTGACTGCGACGACGCTCCTGATCCCCACCGATGCCGGCGATCTGCCGGGCCTGCTCTGGCTGCCCGAGGACTCCAGTGGTCCGGTTCCCGGACTGGTGGTGCTGCAGGAGATCTTCGGCCTCTCCGAGTACATGCAGCGGCGCTGCGCTGACCTGGCCGCAGCCGGGTACGCGGTGCTGGCGCCGCAGCTGTTCGCCCGCCTGGACCCGCCGGTCGTGGGCCTCGAGGACTGGGACGACTTCGACGAGTGGCTGGCCGAGGGGATGGAGCTCACCCAGGCGCTGCCGTGGGACCGCGCCGAGGCGGATGCCGTGGCCGCCCTGGCCGCGCTGCGCGAGCACCCGCAGGTCGATGCGAAGAAGGTGGGGCTGATGGGCTTCTGCTACGGCGGCGGGCTCGCCTTCGCTGCTGCCGCCACGGCCGCGGCGCCGAGCGTTGGTGATCCTGCGGCGCCGGCGGTGCTGGTCAGCTACTACGGGTCGGCGCTGCCTGCGCTCCTGGATCGGGCGGAGATCGTGGACGTGCCGAGTCTGCATCACTTCGGGACGGCCGATGCGTTCATCCCGATGGAGCAGGTCGGGGAGATCCGAGCGGCGGTCACCGCCGGCGGCACTCGTCAGCAGGTTCGCTTCGAACTGCACGAGGGGGCCGGCCACGCCTTCGACAACCCCCACGCCGGGTTGCATCATGCCGAGGCGTCGGAGGCGGCGTGGGCTCAGACTCTGCAGTTCCTGCGGGAGACACTGCCTCCGCGAGACCTGTCCCCACGGAGCTGACGCTGAGTATCTGACGCCTCGCTCCCCGTGCCGGGCTCAGGCAGCCGAGTCGCGCGGCTGCTGGGCGGGAACGATCTCGAACTCGGGGCGATTCGCGGGAATGTTCTCGAGGATGTGCAGGGCGAGGCGCCGGGAGATCGGGTCATCGAGGTCGCCATCGAACGGCCCGCGCTGGCCTCGATGCTGCCCGCAGTCGCGCGCCGTTCCTGGGCCGAGGGGTGGTGCGGGGCGTGCCGGTGTCAGCGCGCGTCGCTCCGCGGTGTGCAGGGGGTCGAAGTCGATGCCGGAGCGGCGGGCGGTCTGCCCGTAGCGACTGCGCCACTCGACCGTCCGACGAGTGCCGTGCTCGTCGGTGATGACCTGGGCGGTGCGGCCGGCCGATTCCTTCTGGTTGCAGCCGGCGCAGAGGCCGTTGCCATTGTCGAGCGCGGTGGGGCCTCCGGCGGCGTGGGGCTGGATGTGGTCGAGCTGGCGGGTCGGAGCATCGCAGAACGGGCCCCGGCACGTCTGGTGGGACCAGCGAAGCAGGCGTGCCATCGCAGGTGGGAAGGCACGGCTGCGGGATTCGGCGGCGACGAGCTGGCCGGTGTCCTGTTCGAGGTAGAGGTGGCGGATGGTGATCGCGAGGTCAGGATCGTCCTCCTCGGCGCTGTGGAGGGTCTTCTGCATCTCCTGGCGGATGTGCTCGTACGGGACGGTGCCGAGTCCTTCGACGGTCGCGGCGTCGGAGTGTCCGGGCGCGAGGAGGGAACGGTCGGTGATGATCACTCCGATGTCGAGCGTCCCGGTGCCGCGACCTGCCACCGGGGCGGCGCTGTCACCGGTGCCGTCACCGCTGGCGGCTGCGGCGCGTCTGCCGAGCAGCGCGTCGGTGAACAGGTCCGCCATGATCGCCTGGTGGCCTCGCCGGTCTCCCCCGGCACGGGCCTTCTCCGCACCCAGGGACAGCGAGCGACGGATCCGGGCGGCATCCAGCGCGGTCACCGTCGCAGTGACCACAGCCATCCCGTCGTCCGCATTCCGCACCGTCACGGCGCGGCTGCGCTTCGCTCGTTCGTGGCGCGCTCCGGCGCCCTCCGGGTCCAGGGCGTGCAGCACCCGGGAGGCCTGGTCACCC
>DXDT01000107.1 GCA_019115335.1 Candidatus Brachybacterium merdigallinarum | reverse complement strand
CATCGCGATGGACTTCTGGGCATCCACCGAGCACAAGCTCTCCTACAAGTACCGCAAGAACCTCCCTGCCCGTCTGCGCGCGGAGCTCGACGATGCGGCGCAGGTCGCCGCGGAGCTCGATGCGCGCATGGAGCGGATGCGTGCGGAGATCCGGCCGATGCCCGACGTGCCGCAGCCCCAGGAGTCCGCAACGGATCGGCGCTAGTGCCTGCGCGTTCGGGACGTTCCGCCCTTGTCGCGCAGTCGCCGGAGCTACGGTGGAACCATGACTGCATCCAGCCCGGCCCCGACGATCCAGCTGCGCAGTCTGGAGCCGCGCTCCATCACGGATGAGCACCGTCAGGACGGGCCCGTGGCCCGCACGGAGGACGGCACCTGGGTGGTCCTGGGCCACCCGGAAGCGGTGGCCGTGGCGCAGGATCACGACTCGTTCTCCTCCGCGGTCTCGCGGTTCCTGCAGGTCCCCAACGGCATGGACGGCGAGGAGCACGCGGCCGTGCGCGCCGCCACCGACCCGTACTTCAGCCCCGAGGAGATGCGGAAGCTGGAGCCCGTGCTCCGTGAGATCGCCCAGGGACTGGTCGATGAGGTCTTCGCCGATGCCCCCGCCGCGGGCATCGAGGTCGACGCGGTCGCCGAGCTGGGCGCGGTGCTCGCCGTGCGAGGCCAGACGGCATGGCTGGGCTGGCCGCGCGAGCTCGAGCCGGAGCTGCTGCAGTGGATGGTCGACAACCACGAGGCCTCCCGCTCGGGAGAGCTGGCCCGCACCGCCGAGGTCGCCGAGCGCTTCGATGCGCTGATCCGTTCGGTGGTCGCACCCCGGCGGCAGGCCGGTGAGGACGCGCCCGACGACGTCACCACGCGGCTGCTCTACCAGCGCATCGCGCTGCCGGATCCCGAGGTGCCCGGATCCACCGACCGGGCGCTGCGGGACGAGGAGATCGTCTCGATCCTGCGCAACTGGACCGGTGGGGACCTGGGGTCGATCGCTCTGTGCATCGGCGTGCTGGTGACCTCTGTCGCCCAGATGCCGCAGCTGGCCGAGCGGCTGCGGGTGGGATCATTCCACGAGGCGACGGCGATCGTCGACGAGCTGCTGCGGATCGATGACCCCTTCGTCTCCAACCGCCGGGTCGCGACCTGCCCGGTCACCGTGGCCGGGCATCGGATCGAGGCCGGCGAGCGCGTGCAGATCCACTGGACCTCCGCCAATCGCGACCAGCGGGTGTTCGCCGATCCGGACGCCTTCGACCCCGAGTCGCATGCCGCCGGGAACATCGTCTACGGCACGGGCAAGCACGTGTGCCCGGGCAGGCCGCTGGCGACCCTCGAACTGGTGGTGGCGATGCAGGAGATCCTGACCGCCGCAGAGGTCCGCCCCGCCGATGCGCCCGGCGAGCGCGAGATCGCCCCCGTCGGCGGATGGGCGCACGCCCCGGTGCGGCTGGTCCCTCGCGCCTGAGCCCGGGCCGTCCCGGTCAGGTCCGGTCCACGGCGCCGGACTGCTACAGGTGCAGGCGCTTGGCGAGCTCGTGGCGGAGGTCCCGCCAGCGGGCGATCTGCAGCACCGCCATCACCACTCCGGCGAGCGCTCCGCAGGTGATCGACGGCCACGGGGTGCTCACCCAGCCGGCCAGGAGGAACACCAGCGGGGTGAGCCCCGCCAGCACCGTCATCCCGGTGTAGACCACGTGGTCGCCGGTCTCGGTCCGCATCGCCCGCACCAGGATCACCAGGGCGAGGATGGAGGCGGTGCACACCGAGGGGATCGCGTAGGTCAGCGACCAGGCGTGCCAGCCGGTCAGGTAGTCCCAGTACACGCAGATCAGGCCGGTCAGCACCACCAGGTACACGGTGGTCTTGGCGAGGTTGCGGCGCTTGCTGATCGCGGCGATCACCAGCAGCCACATCGCGGCCAGGCCCAGCCATACCGAGCGCACCACTCCGATCCTGCCCAGGTCGTGTCCGAGCAGGAGCTGGGCGAGGAAGGACGCCCCGATCACCGCGAGGGAGACCAGGGCCAGCACCCGCAGCAGGCGGCGGTGGGAGTACACCAGCGGCACGGTCGGGAACGAGGCGGGTACCGGCTCCCCGGCCGTGGCGGCCCCGCACAGCGGGCAGCTGCGCCAGGTCCCCTCGACCTGGACGTCGCAGTCCGGGCACCGGCTCATGAGGCGTCCTCCTCCGGGTGCTGCCGCGCAGGACGGTCCTGTTGAGCGGCCGCCTCCCCCACAGGCCCCTCCCCGGCGTGCTCCCCGTCCGTGGGGGCCCCCTCTGCGAGCTCCTCCTCGGTGACCCGGGTGGCAGCGACGGTGACGTCCACGCCGCGCTCGCTGAGATGACGCGCGAACTCGCGCACGTGCTCGGTGCCGACCAGCGGGGAGGAGAAGCTGATGGTGAGGATCCCGGCGTGGGACATGGAGCAGAACTGCGGCCGGGCGGCGGAGACGTGCAGGAACATCCGGCGCACGTGGGCCTCGGCCGGGGCGGGCAGGGTGACTCGCCCCATGTTGGAGATCGCGACGGTGAGGCCGCGATTGTTGATCCGGTTGGCCCATGACAGCAGCACGTCCTTCAGCGGCCGGGGCACGATCCGCAGCAGAGCCATCTGCTCGAGCCGGATCAGGGAGTGCAGCCGTGCCGAGAGCGCCTGCTCGGTCACCTGCGGGCGGAAACGCTCCTCCAGGCCCTGCGCGATCGTCGCCAGATCATCTTCGCCCTGCCCGAAGGTGTGCTCCACGCGGACGGTCGCGAAGAAGTTCCGTGCCGAGGTGGAGGGGAAGAACTGGCGCAGGTTCACCGGGACCGAGGCGGAGAGGGTGCGGGAGCGCCCCAGCCCTCCGGAGGAGCGCCGGATCGACTCCATGAACAGGGCCAGCAGATACATCGTCAGCGACGCACCGGACTGCTTCGCCAAGGCGATGACCTGGCGGGCGGGCATGGACAGCTCGAGGACCCGGGGGCGATTGTCCGGGGTCCGGCTGCCGCGCACCCGGTGCACGCGTGCGCTGTGCATCAGGGCGGAGCGGGGCGGGGACGGCTCCGGCGGCGCCGCCCCGGCCTCCGACGACGCCTCCGCCTCGTCCTGCACCTCGTCCTCGGCACCGAGGTAGCCGGGCGCGGCAGCGTGGTCGAAGGCGTCAGCGCCGCGTCCACGACGGCGGCGGAAGTAGCGGGTGAAGCTGTCCACCGTCAGGGAGTGCTCGGGCTCGACGGGATCCTCGCCGGCATCGTCGTGCACCGTCGGCTCCCCCGGCACGGGCAGCGGGCCCTCGCTCGCCGTCGCCGCCTCCGCCGGGAAGCGGAGCCGACAGTAGGCGACCAGCAGGTCGGTGAGGAACCACAGCGCACCAGTGCCGTCGGAGAGGGCGTGGAAGACCTCCAGGGAGACCCTGCGCCCATGGTGGATGACGCGGAACAGCAGCGTGCGGTGATCAGGCTGATAGATCGGGGCGCAGGTGGGCAGCAGATCGGGCTGGACCTCGGGCCGCAGATCGCTGTCCTGGAGGTAGTACCAGAACACCCCGCTGCGCAGCACGGCCCGGTACAGCGGGTAGCGGTCGAAGGTGGTGTCCAGCGCCAGCTGCAGCAGCGACGGGTCGACCTCGTGGTCGAGCTCCGCGCTGAAGCGGAACACCTTCGGATCCGCGGCGGTGCGCGCGGCGAGGAAGATGTTCGAGGCGTTGTCCAGCCGCACCCAGGTGCGCCGCGTCATGCCCTCCCCCTCCCGTCGGCGCCCTCACCAGCCTCGACCCGAGCGGTCCCCGCGGTGGGCCGCTTCCGCGGGGCCTCGGCCCGCTCAGACTCGACGGCCGCGTCGAGGAACTCGTTGATGAGCTGGTAGGCCTCGCGCAGGGGCCTGGCGAAGCGGGGCAGGGAGATGAACCCGTGCACCGCGTCGGGCACCTCCTCGAACCGCACCTGGTTCCCGGCCTCCGCGAGCGCTGCCGCGTAGGCCTCGCCCTCATCGGCCAGCAGGTCCAGCTCCGCGGTGATCACCAGGGTGCTGGGCTGCCGGGTGAGGTCCGCTGCCAGCAGCGGCGCGACCAGGCGGTGCTGGCGCTGCGCGGGGTCCGGGGTGTAGAGAGCGAAGTAGTCCTGCACCTCGGTGCTGGTGAGGCGGTAGTCCTCCCCGTGCTCCCGCACGGAGTCGAAGGGCGAGGTCTCCGGGTCGTGGTCCCAGTACGTCACCGGGTACAGCAGGATCTGGCGGCCGGCGCCGGGGCGGCCGTGCTCCCGCAGCACGAGGGAGACGACGGCGGCGAGGTTGCCGCCGGCCGAGTCGCCGACGAGCACGATGCGGCGCGGGTCGTCGATCCCCAGCAGCTCCGGCTCCTCGAGGAACATGCGAGCCACCCGGTAGCAGTCCTCGAGCCCGGCCGGGAAGGGATGCTCGGGCGCCAGGCGATAGTCGACCGAGGCGACCACGCAGCCGGTCGCCTCGGCGAGGTTCGCGCACGCCGGGGTGTAGCTCTCGATGTCACCGGTCACCCAGCCGCCGCCGTGGAAGAACAGCAGCACCTCGTCGCGGTGCTGCACCCGGGGCCGGAACACCCGCACAGCCACCGGGGGCAGGCCGTCACGGGCGGCGGTCCAGAGATCCAGCGTGCGGAACTGCTGCCCGGGGCGTGCCGCCATCTGACGCTGCACCCTCCGGACCCGCTCGTAGTCCTTGGGGACGTCGATGCGCAGCAGCGAGTACAGCGCGAGCGCGGCCCGCTTCAGAGGGTTCACGGGCGGCCGATGTCGAGGGCAGGGAAAGGAGCCATGATGCCCAGGGTAGTGTCCCGGAAGACTGCGGGGCTCCGACAGCTCGTCGCCCCTCCCACCAGTGGCGTCTACAGCCCGTGGCCGAGGGGGAACGCCTCCCCCGTCCCGTCGGCCGTCGGGATCGGGACCGGCAGCCTCCCTCGGATGCGCAGGGCACCGGAGAGGACTCCGGCGAGCGCGGTAAGGCCGGCATCGGAGTCGCCGTAGGCGGCGATCGAGGCGGCGACGTCCCCGAGGTGGACCACGCCGTACGGATTGCGCAGTGAGACGCCGACCACCGGGGTTCCGGTGTCGATCAGCGCCGCGACCAGCTCCACCTGCTCCGGCGGGGTGATGAACCCGCTCGAGGAGGCGTGCACCACCACCGCATCCACTCCGCTCGCCGCTTCCGCGGCCTGCGCGATCGTGCTCGCATCCAGCAGATCCAGCAGCAGCGAGCTCGTCTCGAAGCCCTGCTCCGCGAGCGCCGAGGCGGCCACATCGAGCTTCGCCTGGGCGGGGACCCCGGTCACCAGCACGCTCGCACCGGATGCCGGCGGCAGCAGCCCGCCGTCGTCGGTGAGCAGGGTGATCGCGTCCTCAGCCATTCGCTGCGCGGCCCGACGGGATCGCTGGGTGCCGATCTCAGCTTCGGCAGCCTCGGCATCCACCTGGGTCTGCTCGAACAGGCCGCGCTTCACATTCTGGGCGAGGATGCGGCGCACGGAGGCGTCGATCCGCTCCTCGGTGATCTCGTCGCCGGCGACAGCGTCGCGCACCCCGGCGATCGCCACTGCGAGATCCGGGGGCATCAGCATCTGGTCGGCGCCGGCGAGGATCGCCTCGACGGGCACCCGGTCGTCGCTGAACATGGTGCGCACGCCGTCCATGGCCAGGGAGTCGGTGACGATCACGCCCTCGTAGCCGAGCTCCTCGCGCAGCAGCCCGGTGAGGATCGGTGCGGAGAGGGTGGCGGGGCGCCCGGAGTCGTCCAGCGCGGGCACCACGATGTGGGCGGTCATGATCCCGTCGACGTCCTGCTCGATCGCGGTGACGAACGGGGGCAGGTCGAGCTCGTCGATCTGCTCCCGGGTGTGGTCGATGACCGGCAGGCCCACGCGGGAGTCGACGGCGGTGTCGCCGTGGCCGGAGAGGTGCGTGGCGGCTGCCGAGCAGTTCACCCCCTGCATCCCGGTGATCTGGGCGGCGCCGAGGCGGGCCACCGCGTGCGGGTCCGCGCCGAAGGAGCGCACGCCGATCACCGGGTTCTGCGCCTCGATGTTGACGTCGACGACGGGGGCGAAGCCCTGGTGGATGCCGACCGCCCGCAGCTCGGCCCCGACGATCTTCCCGGCGCTGCGGGCATGGGTGCGGGAGCCGGTCGCGCCCAGCGCCATCGCGCCGGGCAGCGGGGTGGCAGGGGCGGGCAGGCGGTACACGACGCCGCGCTCCTCATCGGTGCTGATCAGCAGCGGGACCCCGCCGGAGTCGAGAGCGGCGGCCTGGGCATCGTTGGAGAGGGTGGCGATCTGCGTGATGTCCTCGAGGTTCTCGCTCCTGCCGCGGCCTTCGGAGACGTTCAGCGCCTCCAGCAGACCGGTGCCCGCGTAGACGATCGCGGTGCCGGAGGTGGGAATGTTCGGGGAGGGCAGCACCCACGGGAGCGCGTCGAGCGGAGGGGTCTCCGGGTCGTAGCCGCTCATCGCGATCACCTCGAGATCCACCGCCCCGTCCAGGGACTCGGCGTTGAACAGTTGGGCGAGCTCGCCCACGGCCAGGCCGTGGCGCTGCGGGATCTCCTTCAGACCCACGAAGCTGGACAGCTCCGGCTCCAGGACGAAGCCCTCGGCGCCCGTGCCCAGAGGGTTCGGCCGATCCAGGACCAGGAAGCGCTTGTCGTTCTCCGCCGCGGCCTCCATCGAATAGAACAGGGTCCAGATGTAGGTGTAGTACCGTGTGCCGATGTCCTGGATGTCGAACACCAGGGTGTCGAGGTCCACGAGCATCTCGGGAGTGGGCTTCTGCGTCTCCCCGTACAGCGAGCGGACCGGGAGGCCGGTCTTCTCGTCGCTGTAGTCCTCCACCCCGTCCCCGGCGGGCTCCGCGCCGCGCACTCCGTGCTCGGGGTGCTCGGGCCCGAAGAGGGCGACGAGGGTGAAGCCGCCCAGGTCCTACGCCTCGATCAGGAGGTCGATGGTGCTGGTGAGCGCCTGGTCGACGCCCGTGGGGTTGGTGATCAGACCGACGCTCGCCCCATCGAGGGTCTTCAGAGTGCGGAGCTCCAGGAGCTTCTCGACACCGAGCGCGAGTCTGCCGCGCCCTCTCCCCTTCGTGCCCTGGCCACCCGTGCCGCGCCCCGGGGCGGGAGTGGCATGGGCGGCGCCCCCGGCGAGCACAGCCCCGGCGGGGAGGGTGCCGAGGGTCGCCAGGATCCTGCGCCGGGCCGGTCGTGCCTCCCCGGCGGTGGTGGATTCGGGGCGGGGTGAGTCTGTTCCGGGATGGGGACTGCGGGCAGTGGATCGGGGGCGGCGTCGTTCACAGCTCGGCTCCTCGCCTGCCGCTGGACAGGGATCGAAGGCCCTGCGGAGCGAGCAGCGGTACTCACCGATCAGCGGTCACGGATGTCATGTGATGCACACGGCTCGTGGCGAGCAACGTAGCAATCCCCCTGCCACGGTGCAACGACTCCTCGGCCCGCCCGAGACCGACTCGCGGTGCTGACCTGCACAGATCCACCCTGCTCCGACATGCCGACGCGCCCCGGCAGCACTGCCCGACACGCCAATGCAGCCCAGCGGCGCTGACCCGCCCTGCCCGCGCGCCTGTAGCGGCACTGCCCGAAACCTTCAATGGACCCGGGGAGCAGCTGCCCTGCATAGTGCAGGTGAGCTGCTCCCCAGGTCCATCGGATGTTGGCGAGGCTCTGGACGCCGACCGGCGGGGCGCTCCCGCGGGAACGGTCCGCCCGATCGGTCAGCCGGATCGCCGGCGGGCGAGATCAGATCACGCCGAAGGCGAGCATGGCGTTGGCGACCTTGCGGAAGCCGGCCACGTTCGCGCCCACCACGTAGTCGCCGGGGCAGCCGAGCTCCTCGGCGGTCTCCAGGCAGGTGCGGTGGATGCCCTTCATGATCTCGGTCAGTCGGTCCTCGGTGTACTCGAAGCTCCACGCATCACGGCTGGCGTTCTGCTGCATCTCCAGCGCGCTGGTCG
>DXDT01000106.1 GCA_019115335.1 Candidatus Brachybacterium merdigallinarum | reverse complement strand
CCGGTCCCGCGCCGACGGGGGAGGCCCCCGCGTGAGCTGGCTGTACGAGCTGCCCGCCTTCGGCCTGACCCTCACCCTGAGCGTCTACCTCGCGTCCTTCTGGCTCTACCACCGGCTGGGCCGACCGGGCCTCGCCTCCCCGGTACTGGTGAGCGTGGTCGTGATCGCGGGCGTCCTGCAGCTGACCGGGATGCCCTACGCCCTCTACCTCGAGCAGGTCGCGCTGCTGACGATGCTGCTGGGACCGGCCACGGTCGCCCTCGCTCTGCCGCTGCTGCGCAACGGGCGGGCGCTGGTCACCTCCGCCCCTGCTGTCACGATCACGCTGGTGATCGGGGGAGTGCTCAGCATCGCGGTGACCGTCACAGGGATGCTCGCCCTCGGGGCCAGCGACGAGGTGCTCCGCGCCGCCCTGCCGCGGTCGGTGACCTCACCCGTCGGCCTCACGATCGCCGAGATCCTGCAGGCCTCCGTGCCCCTGGCGGTGGTGCTGACGCTGATCTCCGGCGTGCTGGGCGCGGTGCTGGGCCCGGCGCTGCTGAGCCTGGCCCGGGTGCGGGACGAGCGGGCGCGCGGCTTCGCGGTCGGACTGACCTCGCACGGCATCGGCACCTCCCGGGTGCTGACCGAATCTAGCGCCGCCGGTGGCTGGTCGAGCGCCGCGATGGTGCTGAACGCCCTGGTGATGACCATCGCCCTGCCCCTGGTCGCCGCGCTGGTGACCGGCTGAGGCCCTGCCCGCGTTCCGCTCAGGGCGGAGCGACCCCGGCGGAAAGTCGGTAGCGCTCCCGCACGGGATCGGAGAGGATTGACCGTCGTCCCCGGGAAGGCGCACTGCTGCCGCCCGGGCCCCCCGGGCCCCTGCCGCCCGGATCACCCAGGATCCTCCCGCCACCACCCCCTCGCGGACAGGATCTGTCCGCCTTCCCAGCTACGCTCCACCGAGACCCCGGCCCTCCCACCCCCTGCTGGCCGGGCCGCACGACCCTCTTCCGGGAGACCCCCTCATGCTCTGGACGCTGATCAAGCGCCACATCCGCCCTTACCTGCCCTCCGTGGCGGCCGTCGTGGTGCTCCAGCTCGCCACGGTCCTGGCCACGCTGTACCTGCCGAGCCTGAACGCCGACATCATCGACAACGGCGTGGCCACGGGCGATACCGACTACATCTGGCGGGTCGGCGGGATCATGCTCGTCGTCGCCATGGTGCAGCTGGTCACCGCGGTCGCCTCGGTGTGGTTCGGGGCCCGGGTCTCGATGGGGATCGGCCGCGACGTCCGCCGCTCGGTCTACACGCGCGTGGACCGCTTCTCCACCGAGGAGCTGGGCCGCTTCGGCGCGCCCACCCTGATCACCCGCGCCACCAATGACGTCCAGCAGGTCCAGATGGTCGTGCTGATGGCCCTGAACTTCATGGTGATGGTGCCGATCATGTCCATCGGCGGGATCGTGATGGCGATCCAGGAGGATCCCGGGCTGTCCTGGCTGGTGTGGGTGTCCGTGCCGGTGCTGCTGGTGATCGTGCTGCTGCTGATCCGCCGCCTGATGCCGCTGTTCCAGCAGATGCAGGACCGGATCGACGCGATCAACGGCGTGATGCGCGAGCAGATCATGGGCATCCGCGTGGTCCGTGCCTTCGTGCGCGAGGAGCACGAGACCGCCCGCTTCACCGACGCCAACGCGCTGCTGACCCGCACCTCGGTCAACATCGGCCGCCTGTTCGTGCTGATGGGCCCCGCGATCACCATCATCCTGCACCTGGCCACCGCGGCGGTGCTGTGGTTCGGCGGGCACCGGGTGGATGCCGGCCTGGTCGAGGTCGGCTCCCTGACCGCCTTCATGCAGTATCTGCTGCAGATCCTGATGGCCGTCATGATGGGCACCTTCATGTTCATGATGTTCCCCCGCGCGGTGATCAGCGCCCGCCGCATCGGGGAGGTGCTGGACACGGTCCCGACCCTCGCCGAGCCCGCGCAGC
Source organism: Candidatus Brachybacterium merdigallinarum (assembly GCA_019115335.1). Lineage (GTDB taxonomy): Bacteria > Actinomycetota > Actinomycetes > Actinomycetales > Dermabacteraceae > Brachybacterium > Brachybacterium merdigallinarum. Next base: position 1,044 of record DXDT01000106.1, on the reverse strand, counting down.
CCACTCCGCTGCCCGCCACCGGCCCCGGCTCGACCGTCGAGTTCCGCGACGTCACCTTCGCCTACCCCGGCGCCGACGCCCCCGTGCTCGACGGCATCACCTTCACCGCCGAGGCCGGGAAGACCACCGCCCTGATCGGCTCGACCGGCTCGGGAAAGTCCACCCTGGTCAGCCTGATCCCACGGCTGCACGACGCCACCGGGGGCGAGATCCTCATCGACGGCGTCCCCGTCACCTCGCTCACCCGCGCCACCCTCTCCGAGGCCGTCGGCCTGGTGCCGCAGAAGCCCTACCTGTTCTCCGGCACCATCGCCGAGAACCTCCGCTTCGGCGACCCCACCGCCGACGACGCCCGCCTGTGGGCGGCGCTGGACACCGCCCAGGCCACCGAGTTCGTCGCCGAGCGCACCACCGGCAGCGGCGACGCCGTGAAGACGGGCCTGGCCTCGGGCGTCTCCCAGGGCGGCACCAACGTATCCGGCGGGCAGCGCCAGCGGCTGTGCATCGCCCGCACCCTGGTCGCCCAGCCCCGTGTGTACGTCTTCGACGACTCGTTCTCCGCCCTCGACGTCACCACTGACGCGAAGGTCCGGGCCGGGCTCGCCGAGTACACCCGGGGAGCGACCTCCCTCATCGTCGCCCAGCGCGTCTCCACCATCACCTCGGCCGATCAGATCCTGGTCCTGGACGAGGGGAGGATCGTCGCCCGCGGCACCCACGACGAGCTCCTCGAGACCTCGGAGGAATACCGAGCGATCGTCGACTCGCAGATCACCGAGGAGGAGCTGGCATGAGCGACCGCAGCACCCCGACGACGTCCGCGACCTCCACCCTCAGCGAGGACGAGATCCTCGAGATGCAGGACTCGATGAGCGGGGAGTGGGGCGAGTCCGCACCTCGCAAGGCCAAGGCATTCTGGCCCTCGGCCAAGCGCCTCATGGGCACGTTCGGCGACCACAAGCTGGCGCTGACCGTCGTGCTCGCCTTCGGCATCATCTCCGCGGTGCTCACCGTGTGGGCGCCCACGATCCTCGGCGACGCGGT
>DXDT01000105.1 GCA_019115335.1 Candidatus Brachybacterium merdigallinarum | reverse complement strand
GGGCCCGCTCGGGCCAGTGGTCGGCCTGACCGGGGAGGGTGCTCTCGTCGTGGTACCGGATGTTCTGGGTGAGGAGCGAGAGGGCGGGCGGCTGCGCGTCGGTGGGTGCCATCGCTCCATCCTCGCGCACGTCACCGGACAGCGCCGGTCCTCACCGCATCCCGGATGACGGTCCATGTCGGGCCGAAGGGCGGCGACGCGTCCCGTCGTCGCATACTGGCCCCATGAGCGCACTCGTCCTGCAGTCCGACTTCGGTCTCGACGACGGCGCGGTGAGCGCGATGTACGGCGTCGCCGTCGGCGTCGATCCCACACTGCGCCTCCACGACCTCACCCACAACATCCCGCCCTACGACATCTGGGAGGGCTCCTACCGTCTCGCCCAGGTCCTGACCTACTGGCCGGAGGGCACCGTGTTCGTCTCCGTGGTCGACCCCGGCGTCGGCTCGGACCGGCTCTCCGTGGTGGCGCGCACCGCGACCGGCCACTTCGTCGTCACCCCCGACAACGGCACCCTCACCCACCTGGAGAACATCTTCGGGCTGACCGGGCTGCGGGAGATCGACGAGACCCGCAACCGCCGCCCCGGCTCCGAGGAGTCGTACACCTTCCATGGCCGGGACATCTACGCGTACACGGGCGCTCGCCTCGCCTCCGGGGCGACGAGCTTCGAGGAGATCGGTCCCGAGCTCGACCTCGACGGCCTCGTCCGCCTGCCCGTGACGGATCCGGTGCTCGAGGACGGCGCCGTGGTCGGCATCATCGACACCCTCGACGTCCGCTACGGCTCGCTGTGGACCTCGATCCCGCGCACCCTGTTCCGGGAGCTGGGCGTCGCCCCCGGGGAGCGCGTCACGGTGCGGGTCCGTCACCACGACACCGTGGTGCACGCCGCCCAGGTCACCTATGCGCACAGCTTCGCCGCCGTCGAGGTGGGCGAATCGCTGCTGTACGTGAACTCGCTGGACCGGATGGCGATCGCGATCAACCGCGGCCACTACGCCCGCGCCTTCTCCCTCGGCACCGGCGCCTCGTGGCACGTGACCCTCGTGCCGGTGCACTGACCCCCTATGCGAAGGACCTCCCATGACCCGCTCACCCTCCCCCGTCACCCAGGTGGTCGCCATCGGCATCGGCGCCGCCCTGTTCTTCGTGCTGGGGCGCTTCGTGGCGATCCCCACCCCGGTCCCGAACACCGCGATCAGCATCCAGTACGCGATCCTCGCCGTGTTCGCGGTGCTCTACGGCCCCTGGGTCGGTGCTCTCGCCGGCTTCATCGGGCACCTGCTCATCGACGTCACCGGCTACGGGATCTGGATCTCCTGGGAGCTGTCCTCCGGCGTGTTCGGCCTGGTCGTCGGGCTCCTCCTGCTGCGGAACGCCGTCGCCGACGGCGAGTTCACCGGGAGGACCGCGACTCGGTTCGCTCTCGCCGTGCTCCTCGCCAACGCCGTGGCCTGGCTGGTCGTCGCCCCGCTCGGGGACGTGGTGATCTACTCGGAGCCGGCGAACAAGGTGTGGACGCAGGGCGCTCTCGCCTTCGTCTCGAACTCGCTCACCGCCGTGGTGCTGGGCATCATCATCCTGTCGGTCTACGCCCGCACCCGCACCCGGACCGGTTCGCTGAGCCGCGAGCAGTGACGGCCGCGAGCACCGGCGGCAGTGCGGGCGGGGGCGGCGGCACCGGCAGGGGCTCTGCCCCGCTGATCGAGCTGTCGGGATACGGCTTCCAGTACCGGGCCCAGTCCGCGCCGACGCTGCACGACATCGACCTCTCCGTCCATCGCGGGGAGAAGATCGCGATCGTCGGCGCCTCCGGGTCGGGGAAGTCCACCCTGGTGAACGTGCTGAACGGGCTGATCCCGCACCATCACCGCGGCACCTCCACCGGCACCGTTCGCGTGCTGGGCCGGGACCCGGCCGCCGTGCCGCTCGTGGAGACGGCCGCCGTGGTCGGCACGGTCCTGCAGGACACGGGAAGCCAGTTCGTGGCCCTCACCGTCGGCGAGGACATCGCCTTCAGCCTCGAGAACCAGCAGGTGGACCCGTCCGAGATGCCCGCGCGCATCGCCCGGGCCGCGCAGCTCGCCGGCATCGAGGACCGCCTCATGGACTCCCCGCAGGACCTCTCCGGAGGCCAGAAGCAGCGCGTCGCGATCGCCGGGGTGCTCGTGGACGACGTCGAGGTCCTGCTGCTGGACGAGCCGCTGGCGAACCTCGACCCCGCCACCGGGCGCGCCGCAGTGGAGCTCCTGGACACCCTGCACCGCGACCACGGCGCGACGATCGTCCTGGTCGAGCACCGTCTGGAGGACGTCCTGCACCGGGACGTGGACCGGATCGTGCTGATGGCCGACGGCCGGATCGTGCTGGACGCCCCTCCTGACCAGGTGCTCGCCTCCGGCGCCCTCGAGGAGCACGGCATCCGCCCGCCCTTGCACGTCACCGCGCTCGCCTACGCCGGCGCGCCGGTCACCGCCTCCCAGCGCCCCTCCCGCAGCGCCGACGTCGCCCTGACCGCGCAGCAGATCACCGCGGTGCAGGACTGGGTCGCGGCCGCCCCGGTCGCCGGGGAGGCACCGGCCGACGGCGAGGCGCTGGCCCCCGGGGCGGTGCGGTCCGACGCGAGCGGCACCGCCGCGAGGACCGCCCTCGACCTCGACGCGGTCAGCTGCGACCTTCCCGTCGGCCCGGACCGGCGCCGCACCGTGCTCGAGGGGATCAGCGCCGCGGTCCGCCCCGGCGAGATGCTCGGCGTGCTCGGCTCCAACGGCGCCGGCAAGTCCACCCTCGCCCGCGTGATCGCAGGATTCGAGGAGATCACCGGCGGCCGTCTGCGGATCGGCGGGGTCGACGCGGCCGGCTGGAGCCTCGCCGAGCACGGCGAGCGCGTCGGCTTCGTGCTGCAGGACCCCGGCCAGATGCTCTCCCGCCCCCAGGTGAGCGACGAGATCGCGCTGGGGCTGCGCGCCCGCGGGGTCGACGAGGTCGAGATCGCGCGACGCACTGCGACGGTGCTCGAGATCTGCGGGCTCTCCCCCTTCCGCTCCTGGCCGCTGGCGGCCCTGAGCCATGGGCAGCGCAAGCGTGTCACCATCGCCGCCGTCCTCGCCCTCGAGCCCGAGGTGCTGATCCTCGACGAGCCCACCGCCGGCCAGGACTTCGCGCACTACACCGAGTTCATGGACTTCCTGCGAGGCCTCCACGCGACCGGCACCACCGTCGTGCTGATCACCCACGACATGCATCTCGCGGTGGAGTACACCGACCGGGTGCTGGTGCTCTCCGAGGGCCGCCTCCTGGCCGACGACGACCCGGCGCGCGTGCTCACCGACCCGGCGCTCACCGCTCGGGCGGACCTCGTAGTGACTGGGCTGTACGACCTCGCGCGGCGCTGCGGGATCAGCGACCCGCACACGCTCGTGCGCCGCTTCGTCGCGGCGGACCGGGAACGACGGGGGGCTCGGCGATGACCAGTCCGCTGCTGGGCTATCTCGACCGACCGGGCCCGCTGCACACCCTCTCCGGCGTCTCGAAGCTCGTGCTCGTCCTCGCCGTGGTGCTCGGGGCGGCGATCGGCTTCGACGTGCGCTATCTCGCCGTGGTCGGCGCCGGGTCCCTGGTCCTGTGGGCGATCTCCCGGGTCCCTCCGCGCGATCTCGCCGTGGTGCTGTGGCTGATCGCGCTGTTCATGGTGCTGAACAACCTCGGGATCTTCCTCTTCGCCCCCGGCTACGGCACCGAGCTGTTCGGCACCCGCCACGTCCTGCTGGACGGGCCCTGGCGGTGGGACGTCACCGCCGAGCAGCTGTTCTACCAGCTCGCCGTCACCCTGAAGTACTTCGCGGTGCTGCCGTCGGTGCTGCTGTTCGTGGCCACCACGCGCCCCCCGGAGCTCGCCTCGACCCTGAACCGGATCGGGGTGCCCTACCGGATCGCGTACGCGGTCTCGCTCGCCCTGCGCTACATCCCCGACGTGCAGCGCGAGTTCCGCACCATCTCGGCGGCGCAGCAGGCCCGGGGCCTGGACACCAGCCGCGCCGCGCCCCTGCGGGTCCGGCTGCGGAACCTCACCTCGATCCTGATGCCGCTGCTGCTGGGCACCTTCGACCGTATCGACGCCGTCTCGGCGGCGATGGAGCTGCGGGGCTTCGGCCGCGGCAGGAAGCGCACCTGGCTGGTCCGCTCACCGCTCCGCGGCCGGGACGCGGTGGTGATCGCGGCGGCGGTGGTCGTGGTGGTCGTGCCCCTCGTGCTGCTGGGGGTCAACGGCGGACGGTTCTGGAACCCGTTCGTCTGACCCACCGCGCCGCACCTGCCATGCTGAGGCCATGACGACGCCGTCGGCCGCCGCCCCCGCGGACCCCGCAGGGCCCGCCCCCGCCTCGCGCCTCGCGCTGCTGCCGGCGGTCGGCGTCTCCGTCTCCGCGTTCCTGCTGTTCGCCCTGCAGCTGGCCGGCTGGGGTCACCTGCTGCTCGCCCTCAGCCTGCTCGGCGCGGTGCTCGTCTCCCGGGAGCTCGCGAAGGACCTCGCGCTGATCGGGATCGGGATTACGATCGTCTCGACCACCTCGGTCGTCGCCTCGGTGGACTGGGATCGCTTCCTCACCATCGGCGCCGTGCTGCTGCTGGCGGTGCTGGTGCCGGCGGCGGTGGACCGTCTGCTGCTGCGCCGGCGCGCGATCCGGTTCCC
>DXDT01000104.1 GCA_019115335.1 Candidatus Brachybacterium merdigallinarum | reverse complement strand
GGCGAAGAACCTGATGGCCACTCTGCTGACCTCGCAGGGTGTGCCGATGATCCTGCACGGCGACGAGATGGGCCGCACCCAGGGCGGGAACAACAACACCTACTGCCAGGACAACGAGATCTCCTGGGTGGACTGGGACCTCGATCCCGACCAGCAGGAGATGCTGCGGTTCACGCGGCAGATGATCGAGCTGCGTCAGGACCATCCCATCTTCCGCCGCCGCCGCTTCCTGCAGGGCATCCAGCGGGACGGAGCGGATTCCACCCTCCCGGACGTCGAGTGGCTCGGCACCGACGGGCAGTTGATGACCGAGGAGGACTGGGAGTCCGATCTCAACAAGTGCCTGACCGTCTTCCTCAACGGCTCGGGGATCCCGGAGACGAACGCCCGCGGTGAGCGGATCGTGGACGACTCCGCACTGGTGCTGATCAACGCCTCCGGGAACTCCGTCGAGTTCACGCTGCCGGGCGCGGACCACGGCGCGCAGTGGACCGTGGTGGCGGGGACCGGGGCGACCATCGACGTCGGCGACACCGTCGAACAGGGCACCTCCCTGACCCGCCCGGAGCACTCGCTGCTGATCCTGATGCGCCCGCCGAACGGGGTCGACACGCCGCAGGAGCTCGTCGAGTCCCCGGCCTCTCCGCCTCGAGCCTGACCCGCCCCCAGCCCTCGGAAGGGAAGCCGTGACCCTCGCCAGCGCCCGTCCCAACCTCGACCCCGGTGCCATCGCCGCGGTCCCCACCTCGACCTACCGCCTGCAGCTGCACGCCGGCTTCACGGCCGACGACGCCGCCGCGCTCATCCCCTACCTCTCCCGGCTCGGAGTGGGGCACGTGTTCTGCTCCCCGCTGCTGCAGGCCGCTCCCGGCTCCACCCACGGCTACGACGTGGTCGACCACAGCCGCGTCTCCCGGGAGATCGGCGGGGAGGATGCCCTGCGCCGCCTCGCCGAGGCCGCGCACGCCCACGGGATCGGACTGGTCGCGGACGTGGTCCCCAACCACATGGCGATCCCCACCCCGATCTGGCACAACCATGCCCTGTGGTCCGTGCTGCGGGACGGGCCGGACTCCCCCTGCGCCCACTGGTTCGACCTCGACGCCACGGCGGAGCGCTCGGTCCTGGTGCCGGTGCTGGGCCGTCCGATCGGTGCGGTGCTGGCCGACGGCGAGATCACGGTCGGCACCGAGCAGATCGAGCAGGCCGACGGCAGCGTCCGCGAGGAGCCGGTGGTCCGCTACTACGACCATGTGCTGCCGATCGCTACCGGGACCGAGCACCTGGGGCTCGCGGATCTGTTGGATCGCCAGTGGTACCGCCTGGCCTACTGGAAGGTCTCCGACGAGGAGCTGAACTACCGGCGCTTCTTCGACGTGGACACCCTGGCGGCTGTGCGGGTCGAGGACCCCTCCGTGTTCGAGGCGACCCATGCCACCCTGCTGCGTCTGCAGGCGGAGGGCATCATCGACGGCTATCGCATCGACCATCCGGACGGGCTGACCGATCCCCGCGGATATCTGCGCGACCTCGAGCAGGCCAGCGGCGGCGCCTGGACGGTGGTGGAGAAGATCCTGGCAGGTGAGGAGCATCTGCCCAGCGACTTCCCGGTCGCCGGCACCACCGGATACGACGCGCTGTGGCGGGTGAGCGGGCTGTTCCACGACCCGCACGGCGCACAGGGGCTCACGCATCTGTGGCAGCGTCGCACCGGTGACCTGCGCCCCTTCTCCGAGCTCACCGCCGAGGCGACCCAGGAGATCATCACCACGAGCCTGTGGGCCGAGATCGAACGGCTCACCACGCTGATCCACGGGATCTGCCAGGAGGACATCCGCCTGCGCGACACCACCCGGCGCAACATCCAGAAGGTCGTGATGGCGCTGCTGGGGTCGATGGACCGCTACCGCGCCTATATCGTGCCCGGCGAGCCCGCCGCCGGCTCCGAGCGGGCCGTGATCGAGCAGGCCGCGGCGCGGGCCGCGGTGATGCTCGAGGCCGATGAGGACGTCCGCTCGACCCTGGAGATCGTGGTCGCGCTGGTGTGCGGGGACGAGATCGGCAGCGCCGGCCGCACGGCGAGCGCGGAGCGTGCCGAGGTGATGGTCCGCTTCGCCCAGACCTGCGGTCCCGTCCATGCGAAGTCGCTCGAGGACACGGCGTTCTACCGCTACTGCCGCTTCCTGGCGGTCAACGAGGTGGGCTCGGATCCGGAGCGGATCGGGGTGGAGCCCGATGAGCTCCACGACCACGCCCTGTCCATGCTGCGCACCCGACCGGATGCGATGACCACCCTGTCCACGCACGACACCAAGCGCAGCGAGGACGTGCGGGCCCGCTTGGCCGTGCTCACCGAGCAGCCGCTGGAGTGGGCGTTGACGGTGCAGGCGCTGGACCAGGCCACCGCCGGGGTGCGCGGGGAGCGGGTGGACGGCGGGATCGAGCTACTGCTGTGGCAGACCCTCGCCGGCTGCTGGGAGCTGCCCGGCTCGGCCGCCGGGCAGATCACCGTCGAGCGCTTGGAGGGCTACCTCGCCAAGGCGATGCGGGAGGCCAAGCTGCACACCACCTGGACCGATCAGGATCAGGAGTACGAGCAGCAGGTCCAGGAGCTGGGCCGGGCGGCGCTGACCTCCCCCGAGGTGGCCCGGATCCTGGATGCGTGGACCCGCCGCACCGCGGCCGCGCAGCGCTCGGCGATCCTGGGGCAGAAGCTGATCCAGCTGACCATGCCCGGGGTTCCGGACGTCTACCAGGGCAACGAGACCATCGACTTCTCCCTGGTCGACCCCGACAATCGTCGCGCGGTCGACCATGCCGCGCACGCCGCACGGCTGGAGCGGATGATGGCGGGCGCCGGCCCCGAGGGGATCGGCGACGAGAAGCTCTGGCTGACCCATCGCGCTCTGACCCTGCGCCGAGAGCGCCCGGAGCTGTTCCGGGGCCGCACGGCGAGCTACCACCCGCTGGCCACCACCTCCGGGCATGCGGTCGCGTTCGGTCGCGCCGACGGGGAGGGACCGATCGGCGCAGTCACGGTCGCGACCCGGCTCTGGCACGTCCTCTCCCAGCGCGGCGGCTGGGCCGATGCCTGGATCGCCCTGCCTCCGGGACGCTGGCGCAGCCTGCTGGAGGATCGGGAGTTCGACGGCGGGCAGGTGCGCTGCGCGGAGCTGCTGGAGAACTGGCCGGTCTCGCTGCTGGTGCGCAGCGATGAGGACTCGGCGATCGAGGACATCGAGGAGGACCGCTGATGACGGCCCCGGCACGGCTCGCACGCGACTACCGCAGCCTCTCCCTGTGGGCGCCTCGGGCCCGGGAGGTCGAGGTGCGCCTCGACGGGGCGATCCATTCCCTGCACCGTGGCGGGGACGGCTGGTTCACCCTGCCGGAGGTCGCAGTGGAGCCCGGTGCCCGCTATGCCTTCCGCCTGGACGGGCAGGAGCCGTGGCTGCCGGATCCGCGGTCCCTGTCCCAGCCGGACGGGGTCCATGCCGACAGCGAGGTGGTCGACCCCCGCAGCTTCGCGCGGCGCGGAGACTGGGCCGGGACCTCGCTGCGGGGGAAGGTCCTCTACGAGCTGCACATCGGCACGTTCACCCCGGGACCCGACGGTCGCGGCGGCACCTTCGACTCCGCGATCGAGCGGCTCGACGACCTCGTCGAGCTCGGGGTCGACGCGGTCGAGCTGATGCCGGTGGCGAGCTTCCCCGGCGAGCGCGGCTGGGGGTACGACGGGGTGGGCCTGTACGCGGTGCACAGCGCCTACGGCGGCCCGGAGGCGCTGGTCCGCTTCGTCGATGCCGCGCACCAGCGGGGCCTGGCGGTGGTGCTGGACGTGGTCCACAACCATCTGGGTCCGGCCGGGAACTATCTGGGGATGTTCGGCCCGTACTTCACCGACCGGCACCAGACGCCCTGGGGGCAGGCGGTCAACCTCGACCAGCCGGGCTCCCGCGAGGTCCGCGACTTCCTGCTGGGCAGCGTCCGGCAGTGGCTGGTGGACCTGGGCCTGGACGGTCTGCGGCTGGATGCGGTCCATGAGCTGAAGGACGACTCCACCCCGCATCTGCTGGGCGAGCTGGCCGATGCCGTGGCCGGCTGGGAGGTCGAGACCGGGCGGGAGCTGACGCTGATCGCGGAATCGGACCTGAACGATCCGCGCATGGTCACCCCCACCGCCGCAGGCGGTCTGGGGATGGACATGCAGTGGGCGGACGATGTGCACCACGGGGTCCATGCCTGGATCACCCGGGAGCGCAGCGGCTACTACGTCGACTTCGGCTCCGCCGAGGTGCTCGCCACGGTGCTGGGCGGGGTGTTCCTCCACGCCGGGACGTTCTCGACCTTCCGGGACCGGGTGTGGGGAGCGCCCGTGGATCCGAGCTCCGAGCACTACGACGCCCACTCCTTCGTGACCTTCCTGCAGAACCATGATCAGGTGGGCAATCGCGCCACCGGCGACCGCATCCACCACGGTCTGACCCCGGGGCAGCATGCCGCGGCGGCGGCGCTGATCCTGCTGGGCCCGGGCACCCCGATGCTGTTCCAGGGCGAGGAGTGGGCGGCCTCGGCACCGTTCACCTTCTTCACCGACCATGACGCGCAGCTCGGGCCGCTGGTGAGTGCGGGCCGCGCCGAGGAGTTCGCGAAGATGGGCTGGGACGGGGAGGTGCCGGACCCGCAGGATCCGGCCACCTTCCGCGCCGCGATCCTGGATCACACCGAGGCGAGCAACGGGGAGCACGCCCGGGTGCGGCAGTGGTACCGCACCCTGATCGCTCTGCGCCGGCAGCGCCCCGAGCTGCGCGATCCGGATCTGGGTCGCACCGCGGTGGAGATCCTCTCCGAGCAGACCGTGCTGATGCGACGCGGCACGATCGGAGTGCTCGCCCACCGCGGGCCGGGGCCGACCGAGCTGTCCGTGCCCGGCGCGGAGGTCCTCGCCGTGTTCGACGGGTCGGTGACGAGGGTCGACAGCCTGGCCGCCGCCGCTGAGGGGGCCGTCCGGTTCGCAGACGCCGGCGCGGCGGTGCTGCGCCTGCGGGCGGGATGAGACCCCGCAGTGAAGGCACCGCCCCCGCGACGACGAACCGCTGCGTCGACGAACAGCAGTGACGAGCAGGAGTGACCCGCGGCAGCGACGCGCCGCAGCTCGGAGGAGGAGACCGGTATGAGGATCGTCATCACGGACCTGGACCAGGAGCGCACCACGGAGGAGCAGGCGGTCGCCGATGCCGTCGGGGCCGAGCTGATCCGGGCCGACGCGCATAGCGAGGACGCGGTGATCGCGGCCGCCGAGGGGGCAGATGCGCTGCTGGTGCAGTACGCGCCCATCACCCGCCGGGTCCTGGAGTCGCTGCCGACCGTGCGGGCCGTGGGCCGCTACGGCGTGGGCGTGGACACCGTCGACGTCGAGGCCGCCACCCGGCTCGGCGTCGCCGTGTGCAATGTCCCCGACTACGGCACCGAGGACGTCTCCGACCATGCGATCGCACTGACCGTCGCCGTCTCCCGCGGGGTGGTCGAGCTGGACCGGAACCTCCGCGCGGGGACCTACTCGCTGGCCCCGGTCAAGCCGCTGCACCGCCTGTCCACCCGGCGCTTCGGGGTGATCGGCCTGGGCCGCATCGGCCAGGCCACGGCCCGCAAGGCCCGGGCGCTGGGCTTCACGGTGCATGGCTGCGATCCCCAGCACGAGGTGGGCACCACCACCGCGGAGGAGGGCATCGCGGTGGTCTCCCAGGAGGAGGTGCTGACCACCTCGGACGTGATCAGCCTGCACGTGCCGCTGATCCCCCAGACCCATCACCTGATCCGGGCGGAGACCCTGGAGCGGATGCGGCCGGGCAGCGTGCTGATCAACACCTCGCGCGGCGGCGTCGTGGACACCGCTGCCGTCGCCGCGGCGCTGCGCTCCGGTCATCTGCGCGGCGCCGGTCTGGACGTCTTCGAGCAGGAGCCGCTGCCGCAGGACAGCCCGCTGCGCGACTGCCCCACCGCGGTGCTGACCCCGCATGCCTCCTGGTACTCCGAGGAGTCCGAGACGGAGCTGAAGCGCCGGGTCACCGAGAACGTCGTGGAGGTCGTGGCGGGGCGCGCGCCCCGCAATATCGTCAACTTCTCGGTCCTCGAGGCCGGGCGGAGCTGAGCCCGCCGCGCAGCACAGCTCTCGGGCCCCGGCATCGCCACCGGCGCACCGCCGTCCGCGGCCCGGTGCGCGCACCGGGCCGCGAGGATCATCGGGCCAGATAGCCGCCGTCGACCGGGAGCACCGCACCGTGCACGTAGTCGGCGCCATCACTGGTGAGGAACAGGACGGTGCCGGCGATGTCCTCCGCCCGCCCCCACTGGCCGGCCGGGATGCGGCCGCGGATCTCGGCATCCCGCACCGCGTCCTCGCGCAGTGCGGTGTTCAGCTCGGTGGCGATGTAGCCGGGAGCGACGGCGTTGACGGCCACCCCGCGGCCGGCCCATTCGATGGCCAGCGACTTGGTCAGCTGGGCGACCGCCCCCTTCGAGGCGGCGTACGCGCTGGCGTTGACGCCGCCGAAGAAGCTGAGCATCGAGGCGATGTTGACGATGCGACCATGGCCGCGCTCGAGCATGGCCCGCCCGAAGCCCTGGCTCAGATGCACCGCGGCATCGAGGTTCACGGCCATCACCTGGGAGAACTCGTCCAGCGGGAAGTCCTCGAAGGGATGGCGCAGGTTGATCCCGGCATTGTTGACCAGGATGTCCACCTCGTGCTCGGCCAGGACCTCGCTGATCGCCTGTTCGCGGGCGGAGCGGTCGGAGAGATCCACCGAGAGGCAGCGGTGGCCCTCGCCGACGGGCTCGGTGCCGCGCTGCAGGCCGATCACGCGGGCCCCGGAGGCGAGCAGCCGCTCGGTGATGGCGCGGCCGATGCCGCGGGTGGAGCCGGTGACCACGGCCACCGTGCCGGTGAGATCGACCTGGAGGGTCGCGCTGGATGTCATCGTCTGCCTTTCTGGGGCGTCGTGGGACGTGCGAGTCCCTGCTCAGTGGATGTGAGAGCCGCCGTTGACGTCGAGGGTGACGCCGGTGAGGTAGCCGCCGTCGCGGCCCAGCAGGTAGTGGATGGCTCCGGCGACGTCGTCGACCGTGCCGACGCGGCCCACGGGCAGCTCCTGCAGTAGGAACTCCTTGCGCTCGTCGCTGAGGCGCCCGCCCATGATGTCGGTGTCGATTGAACCGGGGGCGACGGAGTTCGCGGTGATGCCGTACTCGCCGAGCTCGCGGGCCCAGGTCTTCGCCATGCCCAGCAGCGCCGCCTTGGAGCCCGAGTAGGCCGCCCGTCCGTAGACACCGCCGCCCCGTTCCGCGGAGGCGCTGGAGATGTTGACGATGCGGCCCAGGCTGTGGCGCCGGAAGATCTTCACGGCCTCCCGGGTCACGTAGAAGGTGCCGTGGACGTTGATGTCGAACACCCGCTTCCACTCCTCGGTGCTGACCTCGATGAACGGGGTCGGCGAGGAGATGCCGGCGTTGTTGACCAGGCCTACCAGCTGCGGCAGCTCGGCGTCGATCCGGGCCACCGCCTCGATCACCTGCTGCTCGTCGGAGATGTCGACCCCGAGGCCGAGCACCGGGACACCGTGCTCGGCGGCGATCTCCCGGGCGACGCCCTCGCTGGCGGCGGCGTCGAGATCCAGGACCGCCACGGCCCATCCCTCCGCGGCGAGCCGGTGCGCGGTGGCCCGGCCGATGCCGCGCGGGGAGGCGGCGCCGGTGATCAGCGCCGCGGGCTGCGCCGGGAAGTCCGAGGCGGGGTACGGGGTCAGGGCCATGAGCTCTCTCCTGAGGGTGTGTTCCGGGCGGCATACCGCCCTCGAATAAAATACGATTACGACACTATCGTCCCCCGCACTGCCGTGTGAAGGAGAACCACCAGTGGACATCTCGAGCGCCTCCGTGATCGGCCTCGGCCCCATGGGCCATCCCATCGCCGCGAACCTGCTGGCCGCCGTGCCGCAGCTGACGGTGTGGAACCGCACCCCCAGCCGCGATGACGACCTGGTCGCCGCCGGTGCGCACCGGGCAGCCACCCCGGCGGACGCGGCCGCCCCCGTGATCCTGTCCGTGCTGCCCGACGTCCCACAGCTGCGGGCGCTGCTGGATGCTCCGACGCGCGCGGCCTGGGCCGAGGCAGGCGCCCACCTGATCGTGCTCTCCACCACCGGTCCGGCGGAGATCACCGGGCTCGCCGAGGAGCTCGGCGCCGAGGGGATCCGGGTGATCGACGCCCCCGTCTCCGGAGGGGTGGCGGGCGCTGCCGCCGGCACGCTGTCGATCATGGTCGGCGCGGAGGCGGAGGACCTCACGGCGGTCCGCCCCGTGCTCGAGGCGATCGGCACCACCATCGTGCACCTGGGGCCGGTGGGCAGCGGCGCAGTCGGCAAGCTGTGCAATCAGGTGGTAGTGGCCGGGACCCTCGGCGCCCTCGCCGAGGCCCTGGGCCTCGCCCGCCGCTCCGGCCTGGATCCGCAGCAGGTGGTGACCCTGCTCGAGGGCGGGCTCGCGCGCAGCGAGGTCCTCGCCCAGAAGCGCGAGCAGCTGCTGTCTCGGCAGTACCCGCTCGGCGGCTCGCTCGACAATCAGGTCAAGGACCTGAACTATGCGACCACGGCCGCCGCGGAGCAGGGCCTCGCCACCCGGCTGCTGCCGGTGCTGCTGGAGATGTCGGAGGAGTCCGTCGGCCAGGGCCATGGCCAGGACGACCACTCGGTGCTCCAGGAGCTCTACCTCGACTGAAGGCACCTGGAGCGGCGCCTCACTCCAGGGCGCGCCGGGTGACAGCCGCGACGTGCTCCTGCATCGTGCGGCGGGCGGCCCCGGCATCACCGCGGGCGATCGCCTCCAGCACCCGCTGATGCTCGAGCACGGAGATCTCGGCGTCATCGACCCCACCGGTCCCGAACCGGCGGAACCGCAGGGTGTGCACGGGGATCGCGGCCAGCGCCGCCTCCAGGTACGGACTGCGGGCGATCCGCGCGATCTCGGCATGGAAGCTGCTGGAGTGCTGGAAGTAGCCCTCGTACTCGTGGAATCGCGTCCCCTGCGGTGCCCGGGCCGTGCGCTCGAGGATCCGCGACAGCTCCGCGATCTCCTCCTGGGCAGCGCGCTGGGCGGCGAGCGCGGCCAGCTCGGGCTCCAGCACGAGCCGCGCCTCCCCCATCGATCGCACCTGGTCGTTGCCGGGCGGCTCGGTGACGAAGAAGCCGCGCATCGGCACGTACTCCACCAGGCGGTCACCGACCAGCAGGTGCAGCGCCTCCCGCACCGGCGTGGCGCTCATGCCCAGCTCCTGGGTCAGCGCCGGGATCCGCAGCGGGGTCCCGGCGGGGACCGCACCGTCCATGATCCGCGCGGCGAGCTCCCGTCGCGCCGTCGTGGCCCGGGAGGGGCGGGTGCTCACGAGGCGGTCCGTCGCACATCCGGCCCGGGCTCCCCCTCCGTGCCGGCGCCGTCGAGCAGCGCGGCGCCGTCATGGGCGAGGGAGGCGATGCGGGACAGGGCCCGGTAGTACTTCTTGCGGTAGCCGCTGCGCAGTAGCTCCGGGGTGAACAGCTCCTCGATACGGGTCCCGCCGTCGGCCCCGGCGAGCAGCATCGGCACCTCCCGGTCGTAGAGACGGTCGATCAGCACCACGAACCGCAGGGCGTCGTTGTGGCGGGTCAGGACCTGCACCCCGGTCAGGTGCGAGGTGACCACCCCGTCGATGAGGACCCCGTACCGGGAGGGATGCACGGCGATCAGATGCCCGAGCAGCTCCTCGAACTCATCGAGCGTGGCACCCTCCTGCCCGGTGGCGTGGTCGGCGACGGCAGGGGCGGGGAAGGCGCGGATGTCGCTGACCCCGTCGCGGCGGCGATAGTCATGCCCGTCGATGCGGATCACCTCGAAGCGCTCGGCCATCGACTGGATCTCCCGCAGGAAGTCCTGGGCGGCGAAGCGCCCCTCGCCGAGCGCCTCGGGCAACGTGTTGGAGGTCGCGACCACGGCGACCCCGGCATCGGAGAGCTCCCGGATCAGCCGGGTCATCAGCAGGGTGTCCCCGGGGTCGTCGAGCTCGAACTCGTCGATGCAGACCAGGCGGGACTGCCCGAGCAGCTCGGTGGCGCGCTGGAACCCGAGCGCGCCGACCAGGTTCGTGTACTCCACGAAGGTGCCGTACACGGCCTTCTCCCCGACCGCGTGGAACAGGGAGGTCAGCAGATGGGTCTTGCCCACCCCGAAGCCGCCGTCGAGATAGATCCCCCGGGCGGGCTCGGCGGCGGGGCGGGTGAAGCGGGAGAGCAGGCCTCCGCGGCGCTTCCCGGCCGGGCGGGAGACGGTCTCGGCGAAGGCGCCGATCGCCTCCTTCGCCTGCTGCTGGGAGGGGAACTCCGGGTCCGGGACGTAGTTCTCCAGGCGGGCCGCGGCGAAGCGCGGAGGGGGCACCAGGTCCGAGAGCATGCGTTCCAGGGTGGGGTCCGGGCGGCGGCCTGCGAGCGCATCAGTCACGGCGGCCAGTGTATGCGGAGCACCGCACGCCCCGACCGCCGACCGGGTCAGCGATGATCGAGGTCACCATCGTCGCCATCGTCATCATCGCCCCCAGCGCTTCCCGGGGGAGACTCTGGAGGTTCCCGTGCACCTGCTCGTCCGCGACGCCGCCGTGCTGCCCGCCCCCGAGAAGATCTCCGTCAAAGCCGACGGAGCCGAGCGGCTGGCCGCGCTCTATGCGTTCCCGCCGCTGGCAGAGGGCCAGGTGCATGTGCGTGCGGTGATGAACACGACCGTGGACGGGGCGATCGCCGGGGCCGACGGCACCAGCGGCTCCCTGCACGACCCCGATGACTCCTTCTTGTTCGGGGTGCTGCGGGCGCTGAGCGACGTAGTGCTGGTCGGGGCGGGCACGGTGCGGGTGGAGGACTACCGGCACCCGTCCGGCCGCAGCGATCTGCGCGACCCGTCCCGTCGTCCCGCCGGAGCGGACCGGCCGGTCCTCGCCATCCGCACCACCACCGGCGAGCTGCCGGACTCGGTCGAGGCGGACTGGCCCACCCTGCTGATCACTCCCCCGCAGCACCGGGAGACGGTGCTCGAGCGCACCGGGTTCCCCGCCGAGCAGGTGATCGCCGCCGCCGACGAAGAGGCTGCGATCTCCGCCCTGGCCGCACGGGGGCTCCGCGGCATCCAGGCCGAGGGCGGGCCGTCGGCGCTGGGCCGGCTGGCCGCGGCCGGTCTGCTGGACGAGCTGTGCTTCACGGTCAGCCATTGCACCGTGGGCGGCAGCTCCCCGCGGGTCCTGGACGGGCCGGCGCACCGGACGAGCTGGGAGCTGAGCAGCCTGCTGCTGGGCGAGCGGTCGACCATCACCCGGTACCGCCGCGCCGCCTGAGCGCAGTGCCCTGCGCCCGGCCCTCTGCCCCGCGCCGTCCCCTCCCCCGCTCCGCGATGCCGCCGCTCCCGCGAGGGGCGGGGATCAGATCCGCATGCCGGTGGAGTCCTCCCGGGCGGGCTGAGCGGGATCCCGCACCGGGGTGGGGATCGAGGCGGGATCGATGCCGAGGTCCAGCACGTCGATCAGGTAGTCGCGCACCTTCGCCTCCCAGACAGCGGGATCGCGGTTCCATTCGCGCGTATGGGAGGCCCCTTCGACGGGGACGAAGTCGATCAGGTCCGGCCGCATGGCGGCCAGGGCCCGGCTGGGGCCCGTCGGCACAGTCGCATCGTCCAGGGCATGGAACAGAAGCGTGGGATGGCGGAGGTTCCGGCGGTAGTGCTCCGGGGTCATCTCGTGCAGGGCCAGCGGTTCGTGCAGCCGCACCATCCTCGCCCCCAGCTGCGAGGTCATCATCCACAGGGCCAGGCGGCGCATCGGGCGGGGGGCCTTCAGCGCCGTGGCGTGGAAGACGAGGATGTCCTGCCAGTCCACGGCCGGTGAGCCCAGCACCAGGGCGGCGATGCGGTCACGATGTCGGGACTTCACCGAGGTGCGCAGGGCGATGCCGCCGCCCATCGAGAAGCCGATCAGCACGATCCGGCGGGCGCCGTGGGCGAGGGCGTACTCGATCGCCGCCTCGGTGTCCTCCCACTCGTCCGCACCCAGGTGGTACATGCTGTCCGCAGAGGCGGGGGCGCCGATGTCGTTGCGATAGGTGATCGTCAGCGAGGTCAGCCCCAGGGCGTGCAGCAGGGGCAGGGAGCGCAGCGCCTCCCCGCGGGTGGAGCCGTGGCCGTGGATGAAGATGGCCCAGGTGTCGGCGTGGTCTTCGCGCTCGGGCCGCACCAGCCAGGCCGGCATCTGGCCGACCGGCGAATCGACCATGACCTCCTCGGTCTCCAGGCCGTGCGCGGTCTGCGGGGTGCCGGACCAGAAGAAGCCGTTGATCGCGCTCTTGGCGACCTCCAGCGGCTCCGCGGTGTCCGCGGCCAGCAGGGGCCGTGCCACGGACGTGGGGGTGGGGCGGTCCGAGACGGGCCCCAGCCGCACGTGCACCGCTCCCCCGGACTGGCGCAGGGCGAGGTACCCGTCACGGCGGGTCTCCGGCGTGGTGTCGAGGTGGACCCGGTCGGGGTGGACGGCGCGGACCGCGACGCCGGGCCGGTGCCGGATCGACTCCTGCGGCACCAGCGGCAGGCGCGCCATGATCCGCGCACCCACCGTGAGCAGGCCGCCGCTGATCACGAAAGCACCGGCGGCACCAAGGGCGCCGATCGCCGCGGCCTCGAGCCACCGCTCACGATCCGTGGTCATCGCCGGGGGCACCGTGCGGCCCCGTCGGGTCACCGGGAACGGGCTCCGCACAGGCTGAGGCGTCATGACCGGCAGTGTATCGGCGCGCCCTGCCCCGATGCCCAGGGAGCAGTGACCGGGCGAGGAGGCGCGGCAGGGAGCGGAGAAGCGCCGGGTGCGGGGCGGCGCGGACCGGGGGC
Source organism: Candidatus Brachybacterium merdigallinarum (assembly GCA_019115335.1). Lineage (GTDB taxonomy): Bacteria > Actinomycetota > Actinomycetes > Actinomycetales > Dermabacteraceae > Brachybacterium > Brachybacterium merdigallinarum. The sequence continues at coordinate 4,764 of DXDT01000104.1, read as the reverse complement.
GGGCGGGCCTGCGGGAACACCACACGTAGACTCGGCGTTGTCACCGGCGAGAGAAACCACCCGAATCGGAGGCCTCCATGTCCGTCGAACCCATCGGCGCCCGCACCTACCCCATCGCGCTCAGCGAGGAGGAGTGGCGGCAGCGGCTCTCCCCCGCCGAGTTCCAGTCCCTGCGCCAGGGCGGCACCGAGCGCCCCGGCACCGGGAAGTACGAGGAGGTCCGCGAGGCGGGCACCTACGCCTGCAAGGCCTGCGACGCGGAGCTGTTCACCGCCGAGACCCAGTTCGATGCGCACTGCGGCTGGCCGGCGTTCTGGGCCCCGACGGACTCGACGTCCGTCGAGCTGCTGGAGGACAACTCCCTGGGCATGCGCCGGATCGAGGTGCGCTGCGCGAACTGCGGCTCCCACCTCGGCCACGTGTTCGAGGGCGAGGGCTTCCCCACCCCCACCGACCAGCGCTACTGCATCAACTCGATCGCCCTGGTCCACAGCGACGACCGCAGCTGACCCCTCCCACTGTCAGGGCGGAGCACTGCGGCGCGCCTGCCGGGCACTCCCGCTCGGGGCCGCTACTGTCGCCGTTGTGTCCGTCCATCGCATCGTTCCTGGCGACGGAGCCTTTCAGGCCGCCATCACCGCCATGACCCGTGCCCCCATGCGCCCGGAGTTCGCCTGGCGGGAGATCCCGGCGCCCTCCCGGATGGCGCCCTCCGCCTGGGCGGCGACCGGGGAGATCGTGGTGGGTGAGGACGAGCTCGCCAGCGGCCGCCTGGTGATCCTGCACGACTCCGACGGCCAGGAGTCCTGGGACGGCACCTCGCGGATGGTCGCCCTGGTCCAGGCCCAGCTGGAGCCCGAGTTCGCGACCGAAGCGATGCTCGGGGACGTCGCCTGGTCGTGGGTGACCGAGTCCCTCGAGCTGCACGGCGCCCCGTCCCGCGCCCTCGGATGCACCGCCACCCGGGTGGTCTCGCAGTCCTACGGCGAGCTCGCCTCCCGCCCCTCCACGGTGGACGTGGAGATGCGCATCTCCTGGACCCCGGAGACAGAGGACTTCGCCCCGCACTTCGCGGCCTGGACCGCCATGCTGGCCGCCGCCGGGGGACTGCCTCCCGCGCCGCCACGGGTCGCTCCCATCGCCCCCACCCACCGGGCCCGCGCCCCTCGCACCGAGTCCGCGCAGGATCCCCGCGACTGACATGACGGACACGACGGACATGACTGATCTCCCCCTCTTCCAGCCCCCGCAGCCGCGCCGGTCCGACCCGACCCCCGCCGCCGAGGATCCCCCCTCCGAGCCCTCGCAGGCGCTGGCAGGCGACACCGACACCGCTGCGCCCGATGCCGTTGCGCACGATGCCGCGTCCCGTTCGACGGTGCGGCCGCTGGACGCACCGCGGGACGGCCTGGTCCCGGTGATCGATCGGATCCAGCCGCTGCTCGCCTGGTGCGAGGCCGCGGCCACCGCTCCCGAGGAACCGGTCGCCGTCGACGCCGAACGCGCCTCCAGCTACCGCTACAGCTCCCGCGCCTACCTGGTGCAGCTGCGCACCGAGGCGGCCGGCACCGCCCTGATCGACCCCCTGGCCTTCACCATCCCCGACACCCTGCGCCAGCTGCTCGCGGAGCGCGAATGGGTGCTGCACGCCGCCGGCCAGGACCTGCCGAGCCTCGCCGAGATCGGCCTGCGACCGGGCTCCCTGTTCGACACCGAGCTGGCCGCACGCCTGCTCGGCATGGAACGGGTGGGGCTCTCCGCCGTGGTCGAGGACACCGTGGGGCTGCGCCTGGCGAAGGAGCATTCCGCGGCGGACTGGTCGAAGCGACCGCTGCCCGAGAGCTGGCTGCTCTACGCCGCGCTGGACGTCGAGGTGCTGGTCGAGGTCCGTGACGTCCTCGCCGCGCGACTGCAGGAAGCCGGTAAGGACCGCTGGGCCCGTGAGGAGTTCGAGCACGAGCGCACCCGGGAGCAGGGCCCCACCCGCTCCTCGAGCTGGCGCGGCCTGCACGGCATCGGGGCGCTGCGCTCCCCGAAGCAGCTGGCGGCCGCTCAGCAGATGTGGGCCCGCCGCGATGAGATCGCCTCCGCCGAGGACCTCTCCCCCCATCGGGTGATCAAGGATCGCGACCTGGTCTCCGCAGCGAAGGAGGCCGTGCGCGGTCGGGACGCCTTCGACCGGGCACTGCCCGTGAAGCTGCGCCGCAAGGACATGTGGTGGCAGGCCGCCCGCTCGGGACTGGAGATGCCGGCCGCGCATCTGCCCAGCCGCTCCGAGCCCAGCTATCCCCCGCCCCACAAGCTGTGGTCCAAGAAGCACCCGGAAGCCTGGGAGCGCTACCAGACGGTGCGTGCCGCGATGAACGAGCGCGCCGAGGAGCTGACGGTGCCCGCCGAGAACCTCCTGCAGCCCTCCCTGCTGCGGCACTGGGTGTGGGAGCACGAGCAGGCCGGTGGGACCACGGCAGTGGAGACGGAGCTGCAGGAGCTGGGAGCACGGCCCTGGCAGGCCGAGCTGAGCGCTCCGGTGATCATCGCGGCGATGTCGCAGGTGACCACGAGCCCATAGGACAGCGCCGCAGGGGAGCCGGGCCGCGCGGAGGACGACGCCGCGGGGCCGGGCCGAGTGGGGTCAATTGCGTCCCGGCCGCTCGGGGAAGGGCGCATCGGCCGCTCGCAGCACCGCTGCGGTGCCGGCTCGGGTGCGCTGGACCTGCAGGGCGAGCAGCGCCGCGACGGTGGTGGCATTGGTCAGACGCCCATCGAGGACCGCATCGATCGCCTCCTCGAGCGGCACCCAGCGGGTGACCAGCTCGGCCTCCTCGTCGATGCGCTCGAACTCCTCCGGCGACTCCTGCAGCCCGGTGGCGAGATAGACCCGGATCACCTCGTCGCTGCCGCCGGGGCTCGGCCGCAGGTCCAGCAGGGTGGACATCTGCCCCGGCACGAACCCGGTCTCCTCGGCGAGCTCCCGGGCGGCCGCCAGGTGCGGGGCCTCCCCGCCGATGTCCAGGAGGCCGGCCGGGATCTCCCACAGGGTGTGGCCCACCGGGTGGCGGTACTGGTGGATCAGCAGCACCCGGTCCTGCGCATCGAGGGCCAGGACCGCGACCGCACCGGTGTGGCGGAGGTACTCGCGGTCGAAGCGGACCCCCTCGGCGAAGTCCACGGTGTCGCGCACCAGGTCGAACACCATCCCCTGGTGGAGTGTGCGCTGCTCGGCGACGGCACGCCGGCCAGGGAGGTCTCGCACCGGGGAGCCGGGCTCCTCCGGGACTGCGGCGGGATCGGGGGTGGTCATCGCGTCACTCCTGCTCGGTGTGGGACGGGCCGGGCTACTCCGCGGGAGCCGCGGGCGAGTGCTCGGTGCGGGCCGGGGCCGGCTCGGGCGTCACCTCGAGCAGCCGCGTGGCGCGCTGGGCGTCCAGGGCCGCGCCGATCAGCCCGGTGAACAGCGGGTGGGCGCGGGTGGGGCGGGACTTCAGCTCCGGATGCGCCTGGGTGCCGATGTAATAGGGGTGGATCGCGGGGTCGACCTCGACGAACTCGACCAGCGAACGCTCCTCTCCCTCCGCTCCGCTGACCCGTGAGGTGCCCGAGATCCGCAGCCCGGCCTCGTGGAGGCGGGTCCGATAGCTGTCGTTGACCTCGTAGCGGTGGCGGTGCCGCTCGGAGATCACGGTGGTGCCGTACACGGCGGCGGCGAGGGATCCCTCGTCCAGGAGGTGCTCGTATGCGCCGAGCCGCATCGTGCCGCCCAGGTCCTCCTGGCCGGCGATGACGGCGGCCTGCTCGCTCATGGTCGCCACCACGGGGTGGTCGGTGTCGGGGTCGAACTCGGTCGAGTGCGCGGTGACGAGCCCGAGCTCGGTGCGGGCGTACTCGATCACCATCGACTGCATGCCCAGGCACAGGCCCAGGGTGGGCAGGCCGTGGCGGCGCGCATGCCGCAGGGCACCGACCTTCCCGTCGACCCCGCGCACCCCGAAGCCGCCGGGCACCACGATGGCGTCGACATCGCGCAGCTGCTCACGGGCGCCGTCCTCGGTGGCGCAGTCGTCGGCCGGGATCCAGCGCAGCGTGATGCGGGCCTCGTGGGCGAAGCCGGCGGCACGCAGCGCCTCGGTGACCGAGAGATAGGCGTCGGGGAGGTCCACGTACTTGCCCACCAGTCCCACGGTCAGCTCGTAGCGGGGGTGGTGGACCCGTTCCAGCAGGGCGTCCCACAGCGACCAGTCCACGTCATGGCTGAGCAGGTCCAGGCGACGGATCGCGTAGGCGTCCAGCCCTTCGTTGTGCAGCACGGTGGGGATGTCGTAGATGGAGGCGGCGTCGGGGCAGGTCACCACGGCGTCGAGATCCACGTCGCACATCGCGGAGATCTTCGCCTTGACCGAGGTGGGCAGCTCCCGGTCGGTGCGCAGCACGATCGCATCGGGCTGGATGCCGATCGAGCGCAGCGCGGCCACGGAGTGCTGGGTGGGCTTGGTCTTCAGCTCCTGGGAGGGACCGATGAAGGGCACCAGGGAGACGTGCACGAAGAACACGTTGTCGCGGCCGATGTCCTGGCGCACCTGGCGGGCCGCCTCCAGGAAGGGCTGGGACTCGATGTCGCCGACGGTCCCGCCGATCTCGGTGATGATGACGTCGACGTCGTCCCCGGCCTGGGAGCGCATCCGCTCCTTGATCGCCCCGGTGATGTGCGGGATGACCTGCACGGTGTCCCCGAGATACTCGCCGCGCCGCTCCTTGGCGATCACGCTG
>DXDT01000103.1 GCA_019115335.1 Candidatus Brachybacterium merdigallinarum | reverse complement strand
TGACCGATCGCCATGAGCTCCTGCGGGGAGCGGGTGTGGTCCACGCGGATGACCTCCTGCTCGATGATCGGGCCCTCGTCGAGGTCGTCGGTGACGAAGTGGGCGGTCGCCCCGATCTGCTTCACGCCGCGGGCGTAGGCCTGGCGGTACGGGTTCGCGCCCTTGAACCCGGGCAGGAAGGAGTGGTGGATGTTGATCGCCCGTCCGGTCAGCTCCTCGCACAGCTCGGGGGAGAGGATCTGCATGTAGCGGGCCAGCACCACCAGCTCGATGTCGTGCTCATCGATCGCCTCCCGCACCCGCTGCTCGAAGGCGGCCTTGTCCTCGGCGCCCGCGATCGGGAGGTGCTCGAAGGGCACCCCGTAGAACCGGGCCAGGGGGCCGACGGTGTCGTGGTTGGCGAGGATCAGCGGGACCTGGATGGAGAGGTTGCCGGAGTCGACCTGGAACAGCAGGTCGTTGACCGCGTGCTTGGCCTTCGAGGCCAGCACCAGGGTGCGGGTCGGCCGGCCGACGAGGTCGAGGCGGTGCTCCATGCCGAAACGGGCCACGATCGGTGCCAGCACATTCTGGACCTGTTCGGCTCTGGCCGGGGAGACGAACTGGATGCGCAGGTAGAAGCGGTGGGTGGCGCCGGACTCGAACTGTCGCGACTCGGTGATATTGCCGTCCACCTCGACCAGGGCGCCGGTGATGGCGTGGACGATGCCGGGGCGGTCCTCGCACACCACGGTCAGCACGTACTCCTGCGTCGTGGCAGGGGAGGTCGGGGAGGTGGGGTCGACGGAGGTCATCTGCACATCGTAGGAGAACCCGCGCTGCACGGCGCCCCCTGTCCCGCGGGGTGGGGCGGAGCTCACCCGCGGGACAGCGCCGAGGGCCACCAGATACGTCGGCCGATGTCCAGCGACAGCGCCGGGACCAGCAGGGTCCGGACCACGAAGGTGTCCAGCAGCACGCCGAAGGCGACGATGAAGGCGATCTGAGCGAGGAACAGGATCGGGATCACGCTGAGGGCCGCGAAGGTCGCGGCGAGCACCACCCCGGCGGAGGTGATCACCCCGCCGGTGACCGCGAGGCCGCGCACCACCCCGTCCGGGGTGCCGTGGGCGAGGGACTCCTCCCGCACTCGGGTCATGAGGAAGATGTTGTAGTCGATCCCGAGCGCGACCAGGAACACGAAGCCGAACAGCGGCACCGCCGGGTCCGCGCCCGGGAACTGGAACGCATGGTTGAACACCAGGGCGGAGACGCCCAGCGCGGTCCCGAAGGACAGCACGGTGGTGGCGACCAGCAGCACCGGGGCGAGCACCGAGCGCAGCAGCAGCATCAGGATCAGCAGGATCACCACCAGCACCACCGGGATGATCAGGGCGCGATCGTGCGCGGAGGCGTCATTGGTGTCCACCGAGGTCGCGCTGACCCCGCCCACCAGGGCGTCCGTGCCCTGAGCGGCGAGCGCGGAGCGCACCTCGCGCACGGCCTGCTCGGCGGCCGCGGAGTCGGGGGCGTCGACGAGGGTGCCCTGGAGCAGCACGCTGCCCTTGACCACGGTGGGCTCGGGCGCCGGGGTGCCCGGCGGACCGGCCGCCTGGATCCCCTCGGCGGTCACCGCGGCGGAGCCGCTGGGGGAGTCCTCGGCGGTGACGGTGACGGAATCGATGTGGGAGTTGGCCAGCAGCGTCTCGGCGACTGCGTCCAGCTCGCCCTCGTCGGTGATGACCTGGAGCGGGCTGCCCTGTCCGGCCGGGAAGTGCTCCCCGAGGGCGATCTGGCCCTCGCGGGCGGCGGAGTCGGTCAGCACCAGGTCGGACTGGGGGACGCCGTCGGCCTCCAGCTGGGTCGCTCCCACGCTGCCGATCGCCAGCACGAGCGCGGTGAGGATCCAGATCGGTCGGGGCCGGCGCGCGACCCAGGCGGCGATCTTCCCCCAGCTGCCGTGCGCGGCGATCGTCTGCTCGCTCTCCGCGGCGGCAGGATCGAAGTGCGGTCTGCGCGGCCAGAAGGCGGCGCGGCCGGTCGCGTACAGCACGGCCGGCAGGAAAGTGAGTGCGGCGAGCATGGCGAACACGATCCCGATCGCGGCCACCGGCCCCAGGGTGCTGTTGGACTTCAGGTCCGACAGCAGCAGGCACAGCAGCCCCGCGATGACGGTGCCGCCGGAGGCGAGGACCGGCTCGATCGTGCCGCGCACCGCCGCCGCGGTGGCTGCGCCGCGATTGCGGTGGGTGCGCAGCTCGTCGCGGTAGCGCGCCACGTAGAGCAGGGAGTAGTCGGTGGCGGCGCCGATCACCAGGATGAACAGGATCCCCTGGGTCTGGCCGGACAGCAGCAGAACCTCCGCCGCGGCCAGGTTCCAGATCACCGCCAACGCTGCGCAGAGCGCGAACACGCTGGTGGACAGGACGATCAGGGGCAGCAGCAGTGAGCGGTAGACGACGATCAGGATCACCAGGACCGCGGCCAATGCCACGCCCAGCAGCAGGCCGTCGATCCCGGAGAACGCCTCGCCCAGATCGGCGGAGAAGCCGGCCGGGCCGGTCACGTGCACGGTGAGGTCTGCGGGCAGGGCGCTGGTCAGCTCGCTGCTGACCTGGTCGACGGCGCTGCCGAGATCCGCCTCCGGATCCAGCGGGACGAAGATCTGCACGGCCAGGCCGTCCTCGGAGGGGATCGGCGGGGAGACCTCCTCGATCACCGCGGGCTGCTCGGCGAGAGCGGCGGAGGCGTCGGCGAGGGTCTGCAGGGACTCCTCCTCCAGCGCAGACTCTGCCGTGACGACGACGATCGCGGGGATCGCCTCGGAGTCGGTGAACTCCCCGGCGAGCTCCTGGACCTGCGTCGCCTCGGCGGAGCTGGGCAGATAGGCGGTGCGGTCGTTGGACGAGACCTCGTCGACCCGCCCGAAGAGAGGGCCGCCGAGGCCTGCGGCCGCGACCCACGCCAGGATCAGCAGGGCGGGCACGAGGATCCGCAGAAGGGAGAGGCCGCGGCGGGTCTCTGCCCGATGGGTGGGACCGTGGCTCTCGCGTTGATCGGTCATGGCCGCCCTTCGTGGTGTGGAGAGTGAGCAGGAATGCCAGTGTCACACACATAGCTAGCCTAGTGAACTACCTACAATCCGAGATACGTGGTGGGTAAGGTGACGGGATGCGCGATTCGGAGAGCAGTGCACGGACCGGCCCCGTCGCGGGTGCTCAGTTCGACCTGGACGCGAGCGACCCCTCAGGGGAGCTGGTGGACCGCGCCGGCTTGAGCGCCAGGGACATCGCGCAGATCGACGCTGTGATGCGCGCCCTCGCAGCCCTGCGCGCCGCGGAGAAGGAGCTGGCGGAGGCGTCGCAGCGGTTCATGAAGCTGCACGAGACCGATATGCGCGCGCTGCATCAGCTGATCGTCTGGGGCAACACCGGCGAGATCGCCACTCCCAGCCTGCTGGCCAGAGCGCTCGGGATCTCGAGCGCCTCGACCACGAAGCTGCTGGACCGCCTGGAAGCGGGCGGGCACCTGCGTCGGGAGCCGCATCCGAGCGACCGCCGAGCCCTCGCGCTGCGGATCTCCGCGACCACCCGCGCGGCGGCGATGCGGACCATCGGCGCCCAGCAGGCACGCCGGGTCAATGCCGTGCGCCGTCTGACCCCCTCCCAGCGAGATGTGGTGATCGACTTCCTGGAGGACATGGCGGCGGAGATCGCCCTTGGCAACGAGGCGGACTGGGTGTGAACGACCTGCAGGGAACGACGAAGCCCTGGTGAGACAAGACGTCTCACCAGGGCTTCTCCCGGTCGGGCTGACAGGATTTGAACCTGCGACCCCATCACCCCCAGTGATGTGCGCTACCAAGCTGCGCCACAGCCCGAGTTGGGTCGGCCCCGAAGGGCCGAGGACGATAGTACCCCGTGAACAGGGGTGAGAGCGAATCGAGAGTGACGTGACCTGCGGCACCCGGGTGCCGGGGCTTAGTGTGCAGTCATGGGCCCGACGAAGCGCGAGACCCCGCACGGCGAGACCGCCTACTCGCCGACCTCGCTGCTGCGCGCCCTGACGGCGAACCCGTACGGCGTGGACTCCCTGCGGGACCAGGGCACCCAGCGCGAGCCCGCACCGCCGGACACCCCCGTCACCCGCACCACGTCGCTGCTGCTGGCGATCCTGCTGGGCTTCGCGGTGGCGGCGGCTGTGGTCTCCCTGCGCGCCGATGCCGTCTCAGACGATTCCCCGCGCGCTCTGCTGGCCCAGGAGGTCCGCGATGCCACCGCTGCGGCCGAGGCGCTCGAGGTCCGCCAGGACGAGCTCGAGGGCGAAGTCGTCGCCGCCCAGGAGGAGGTGCTGGGGGACGGGGACTCCGAGGCCGCGCGGCGCCTGGCCGACTTCGAGGCCTCCGGGCTGACCACCGCTCTCAGCGGCCCGGGCCTGACCCTGACCGTGGATGATTCCGCACCGCTGGCCGAAGCCTCCGGGATCACCGAGGGCCCGGTCAACCGGGTGACCGATGAGGACCTGCAGATCGTGGTCAACGGCCTGTGGGCGGCCGGCGCAGAGGCGATCTCCGTGAACGGCCAGCGGCTGACGGCCACCAGCGCGATCCGCACCGCCGGCAGCGCCATCCTGGTGGATCTGCGGCCCGTGTCCCCGCCCTACGAGGTCGTGGCGCTCGGTGACCCGGGCACCCTCCGCAGCGGCTTCGACGCCTCCGCCGCGGGGGAGTACCTCACGGAGATCTCCACCCGCTTCGCGATCCGCACCTCCTGGGAGACCGGGGAGGAGCTGACCGTGCCCGCGCGCACGATCGGTACCCTGCGGGAGGCGTCCGCCATCGAATCCGCACCGGAATGAGCAGGAGGGGGAGAACATGATCGCGATCATCGGCCTGGTGATCGGGGTGGTCCTGGGAGTGGTGCTGCAGCCCGATGTGCCCGCGGTGCTGCAGCCCTACCTGCCGATCGCCGTGGTCGCCGCCCTCGACACGCTCGCGGGCGGCCTCCGTGCCAGCCTCGAGGGCGCCTTCGACGGGCACGTCTTCGTCACCTCCTTCCTGTTCAACATCGCGATCGCCTCCTTCCTGGTGTTCCTCGGGGATCAGCTCGGGGTCGGCGCGCAGCTCTCGACCGCCGTGATCGTGGTGCTGGGGATCCGCATCTTCTCCAACGCCGCAGCGCTGCGGCGGCTCCTGTTCCGCTCATGAGCGACGGCACCCGCGCCCCCGCGACCCGGGACGAGCAGCGCCTGGTCTGGCAGCGTCTGCGGCAGATCCTGCGCCCGCGCGCCAACGCCACCCAGGTGATCGTGGGGCTGCTCTGCCTGCTGGTGGGGCTCTCGATCGTGGTCCAGGTGCGCGAGACGGAGGAGCAGTCCCTCGAGGAACTCTCCCAGGCCGAGCTGGTGCAGCTGCTGGACGAGACCGGCCGCCATGCCGCGGACCTCGAGCACGAGAACGCCGAGTTGGACCGGACCCTCGAGCAGCTGCGCACCGGGCAGAGCGACGATGCCTCGGCCCGCGCCGCTGCCGAGGAGCGCCTGGAGGAGCTCGAGATCCTCGCGGGCACCATCTCCGCCCAGGGCCGGGGCGTCGTGCTCAGCATCTCCGATCCGGGCGCGACGGTGCGGGCCTCGACCCTGCTGGGCGTGCTCCAGGAGCTGCGCAATGCCGGCTCCGAGGTGATCCAGATCGGGGACGTCAGGGTGGTGGCCTCCACCGCGATCACCACCGACGACCAGGGCCGGATCCTGGTGGACGGGGTCGTGATCCGGGCGCCGTACGAGATCCGCGCCATCGGTGACCCCGCGGTGATGGAGCCTGCGCTGCGGATCCCCGGCGGGGCGGTGGACGATGTCGCGTCCGACGGCGGCACGCTCGCGGTCGCCGTCGAGGACGCGGTGCGGATCGAGGCGATCACCGAGCTGCCCGAGCCGGAGCACTCCCAAGTGGTCAAGTGATCGTCAAATCCTCGTCGAGGAGGCGCTGTGCGTCTGACGCGACCTCTCCCGTCATGCGAGGATGGGTGGGCCGCGCACTGTCGGTGCCGGTTTGGGGAAGGAGCGCAGGGAGCCCATGAACACCGAGTGGAACAGCGAGAATCTCGACCACACGTCGAAGTTGAGCGCGATCTCGCCCAGCGATCCGCTCGAGGACGTCGGGCCCGGCCTGTCGACGCAGGACCAGAAGGCGATCTCGAACCTGCCACCGGCGACCGCGCTGCTGATCGTGCGCAAGGGACCCAACCTCGGTGCCCGCTTCCTGCTGGATGCCGAGACGACGATCGCCGGGCGCCACCCCAACTGCGAGATCTTCCTCGATGACGTGACGGTCTCCCGCAAGCACGCCGCCTTCGTGCGCCAGGGCGACGGGTTCGTGGTGCGGGACCTGGGCTCGCTCAACGGCACCTATGTGGGGCGTGACCGGGTCGACGAGGTCGCCCTCGAACCCGGCCAGGAGGTCCAGATCGGCAAGTACCGCCTGACCTTCCACCCCTTCGACGGTCAGGACTGAGCCGGTGGCGGCCTCCGCATCGCGCAGGTCGACCTCGTCCCGGGCGGCCCGTCTCAGCATCGGTCAGGTGCTGAGCGTGCTCCGCGAGGAGTTCCCCGATCTCTCACATTCCAAGCTCCACTATCTCGAGGCCGAGGGGCTGATCAGCCCGCACCGCACCTCTGCCGGATACCGCAAGTACTCCGGGGAGGACATCGACCGCCTCCAGTTCGTGCTGCGCGCCCAGCGCGATCGCTTCTGGCCGCTCAAGGTCATCAAGGAGCATCTGCTCGAGCACGGGGTCGCGGAGGGCGAGGAGCCCGGAGCCGCGGTCACCTCGATCGCCTCGAGGCCCGGGCCCAGCTCCACCCTGCAGCCGCTGCGCCTGGATCGCCGCGGGCTCGCTGCCCGGGCCGGGGTCGAGGTCGATTTCCTGGACGAGCTCGAGCAGTACGGCATGCTGAGCGGGGAACGGCTCGTCTACGGGGCGACGGACCTCGAGATCGTCACCGCCGCGCGGGCGCTGGCCGCGGTGGGGCTCCACCCCCGGCACCTGGTCATGCTGCGCACCTCCGCCGAGCGGGAAGCGCACATGATCGCCTCCGTGGCCCGGCCGCGCAGCCGCAGCGGAGACTCCGCCGCCCAGGGCGAAGCCGAGGATTTCGCCCGCGAACTGGGGGAATCCATGATCACGCTGCACAGTGCCCTGCTGCGGGACCGGCTGCGGGGCACCTGAACCGTCACCGTGCCGTGACCTTCATCGGGCGCGTCGCTACCTCGCCCTGGGAGGTCCGCGCTACTCTGAGGGGGTGCTCTCACCCTTCCCCTCGGAGAGCCGGAGACCGGAGGTAGTCGTGAACGCCAACCACGGCGAGGACCGCACCGCACAGACCACGGTGCCTGCTGAGCCCACTCAGGGCGTCCTGTTCGAGGACGTCATCGACGCTCCTGCCGAGCGCGGCTACCGCGGCCCCGCCGCGTGCAAGGCCGCGGGCATCACCTACCGTCAGCTGGACTACTGGGCCCGCACCGACCTCGTGAAGCCGAGCGTCCGCGGTGCATCCGGCTCCGGCAGCCAGCGCCTGTACGGCTTCCGCGACATCCTGGTGCTGAAGGTCGTCAAGCGCCTGCTCGACACCGGCGTGTCCCTGCAGCAGATCCGGGTGGCCGTCACCGCTCTGCGCGAGCGCGGCGTGGACGATCTCGCCGGCATCACCCTGATGAGCGACGGCGCCTCGGTCTACGAGTGCACCTCTGCCGAGGACATGTTCGACCTGGTCCAGGGCGGCCAGGGCGTGTTCGGCATCGCCGTGGGCCGCGTGTGGCGTGAGGTCGAGAACGACCTGGCCGTGCTTCCCGGAGTGGACCCGGCTGATGACGCGACCCTCGCCCTGCACGACGAGCTCGCGGCTCGCCGCCGCGCCCGCCAGGCCGGCTGACAGCCCTCACTCACCGACGAGCGGCGCGCACCCCGGGAAGGGAGTCGCGCCGCTCCATCGTTCTCGTGAAGGTGACCGTCAGGAGTGCTGGCGGGAGTCCATGACCACCGCGAGCAGGGCGTCGAAGTCGTCGGTCAGCCGCTTCCCGGACGCCCCTTCGTACGTGTGCAACGGCACGGCGCCGCCCTGGGCCTGCTGCAGGCCGACCCGCTCCTCGATGACGGGCTCGAGCACGGACTCCCCGAACAGCTCCCGCAGCTCGGCCAGTCGGTACTGGTGCTCGACCGAGCGCGGACGGTAGCGGTTGACGACCAGGCCGAGGGGGAGCAGTCGGGGAGCCAGATCGTCCCGGCGCATCTCCGCGGTGAGCTTCAGCGCCCGGTCCGCGGCGGTGACGGCGAAGAAGCCCGGCTCCGCGACCACCAGGGAGCGGTCCGAGGCCGCGAGCGCCGCCTGAGTGAGCCCGTTGAGGGAGGGCGGGCAGTCGATCAGCACCAGGTCGTACTGGTGGGAGCGCTTGTCCAGCGCCTCGTGCAGGCGGCGCACCTCACGCCTGCCGGGCGCGGGGGAGTCCAGCTGGGCGCTACGGCTGCTGCCGGGGATGATGTCCAGGTGCGAGGGGGCGTCCTGCGCCCACGGCGTCTCCACGATCGCGCGATCCACGGTCTCGGTGCGCGGGGAGTTCATGACCTCGGCGATGTCCAGCCCGGTGGCGGGTTCGCCGAGCAGCCCCAGGGTCGAGTCACCCTGGGGATCGAGGTCGATCACCAGCGCGTTCACCCCCTGGTGGAGGGCGGCCGACGCCAGGCCCAGGGTCACGGACGTCTTGCCGACGCCGCCCTTCAGAGAACACACACTCACGATGAACACGTCGAGAGTCTACCGGCAGGGGCCTGGATGAACGGGGAGCGACGGGCGGTAGCATGCCGGGACCTGCGTTCTCCCCGCGCGCCTCGGAGGCGATGATGTTCCAGATCACCCATGACCTCGTGCTCGAGGTGCTCGAGGGCACGGCCGAGGCGGCACTGGCCGAGGCGAGCGCCCTGGGCGAGACCCGGAGGGTCGGCCCCACCGAGCTGACGCTGCGGACCTCGGACCTGGACGCGGTGCGGGAGCTGCGCTGCGTCGTCGCCGCCTACACGACGCTGAGCGTCCCGGCGCGGCGTCCCCGCGGTCTGCTCGAGACCTCCGTGCAGCAGCGGCTCGCGGCACTGATGGCGGACGTCCAGCGGCAGCGCCCGCGGCCCCGGTTCCACGGGGTGCGGCTCAGCGCC
>DXDT01000102.1 GCA_019115335.1 Candidatus Brachybacterium merdigallinarum | reverse complement strand
CGAGCGCCTTGGCGATGTCGCCGGAGTACTGCAGGCCGCCGTCGCCGATCAGCGGCACCCCGGCAGGGGCGGTCGCCTTCGAGGCCTCGTGGATGGCGGAGATCTGGGGGACGCCGACCCCGGCGACCACGCGGGTGGTGCAGATCGAGCCGGGGCCCACGCCGACCTTGACGGCGTCCGCGCCGGCATCGACCAGGGCCTGCGCCCCGGCGCGGGTGGCGACGTTGCCGCCGATGACCTGGACGTCGGCGAAGTAGGGATCGTTCTTGATGCGCTGGATCATCTCCAGGGCGAGGCGGGCGTGCCCGTTGGCGGTGTCGACCACCAGGACGTCCACCCCGGCCTCGCGCAGCGCGCCGGCGCGCTCCAGGGAGTCCCCGAAGAAGCCGACCCCGGCACCGACCAGCAGCCGACCCTGGGCGTCCTTGGAGGCATCGGGGAACTGCTCGGACTTCACGAAGTCCTTGACGGTGATCAGGCCGGTGAGGATGCCGTCCGCGTCGATCAGGGGAAGGCGCTCGCGCTTGTTGCGGCGCAGCATCGCCGTGGCGTCCTCATGGGTGACGTCGCTCGGGGCGGTGAACAGCTCGGTGGTCATCACGTCGGAGACCTTGGTGCTCGCCCACTCGGCGACGGGGATGAAGCGCAGATCGCGGTTGGTGCAGATGCCCAGCAGGCGGCTCTTCTCGTCGACGACGGGCAGGCCGGAGACCCGGTACTGGCCGCAGACGGCGTCGAAGTCCTCGAGGGTCGCGTCCGGGGTGATGGTGACGGGGTTGGTGATGCGCCCGGTCTGGGTGCGCTTGACGAGGTCGACCTGGTGGGCCTGGTCCTCGATGGAGAGATTGCGGTGCAGGATCCCGATGCCGCCGTGGCGGGCCATGGAGATCGCCATCCGCGACTCGGTCACGGTGTCCATCGCGGCGCTCGCGAGGGGGATCTTCAGGGAGATCTCCCGGGTCAGCCGGGAGGAGGTGTCCGCCTCCGAGGGGATGATGTCCGTCTCCCCGGGAAGCAGCAGGACGTCGTCGTAGGTCAGGCCGATGAAACCGAAGGGATCCGCGCTCGTCATGCACCGATGGTAGCGGCGCGGGCCGGATCCGTGCAGTTCCGGACGCCACAGGAGTCAGCAACGCCACCTCTGTGACCTGCGCCGACGTGTAAGGTGGGCGCGATCACCCCGGCAGCGTCCCGGATCCGCACGCCCGCGGTCCCGATCACCGCGGCCGTCTCCCCCGCAGGGCCGTCATCTCTCGACGGGGTCTCCGTCCCGCGCGGGCTGCTTCCCGCCCAGCACTCGGCGCACCCGGTCGAACTCGGCCTGGAAGGCGGCCTCGTCGTGCTCGTACTCGTCCTTCCAAGGCATGCCGAGCCGCGTGGCCAGCTCCCGGTGCTGGTCCGCCCGGCGCACCCGACGGTTCTCTGCGATCAGCCGGTCGCGCGGCGGGGCGGGGGGCAGCCCGGCGGCGGCCTGCAGCACCCGCAGCCCGTCGAAGCCGGCCGCGTCCCAGCCGATCTCGTTGATCACCCACTGCCGCTGCAGCTCCGCGGGCTCGGCCGGGTCGCGCAGCCCGATCAGGGCGAGGCTGCCCCGCTCGGGCTCGCCGACGGCGAAGAGCACGTCCTCGATCCTGGCGGTCGCGACGGTGCGAAGCCCCTTGTGCAGGGTGAGCGTGCCGGCGTCGGGGTCGACACGGATCGCGCGATGGGTGAGCAGCATCGGCACCAGCGCCCAGAGGGCGAACAGCGCCCACAGCAGCAGCGCCCCGATCACCAGCTGGGTCCAGGCCGGGGCCAGCAGCTGATCGAGCAGCCCGTCGGCACCGCTGCGGAGGCGGCCGAGCCGCCACTGCTGGACGGCGATGGCGGCGAAGGGGGACAGCAGCAGCGACAGCAGCGGCAGGCCGTACAGGGCGCCGGGCCGATAGCGCGCCATCACGGTGGGGCCGACGATGACCTCGCCGCGGCGAGTGCGGCGCGGGTGCGGGGCGCCGTCGGCGGCGGCCGACGCGCCTTGCTCCTCGGCCCCGGCTGCGTTCATCGGGACAGGATACGGCCGACGCTCGCGGATCAGTGGGGGCGGGAACCGGGGAGGTCCAGCTCCATCGCGCTGACGAAGGAGTGCTCCTGACCGGTGATCGGGTCGGTGAAGGCCAGTGACCGCGCCACCAGCTGCAGGGCAGTGCTCGGCGCGGGCCGCGGCCGGGGGTAGAGGTCCTCCCCCACGATGGGCAGGCCGCGAGAGCTGAGCTGGGCGCGCAGCTGGTGGGTGCGCCCGGTGCGCGGTCGCAGTCGCAGCAGCAGCGACCCGTCCGCTGCCTGTTCGAGCACCTCGACCTCAGTCAAGGCATTGGGCTCGCCGGCCTCGATGCGAGCGGTCAGCTCCCCGTGCCGCTTGACGAGGCGATCGCACATGATGAAGCGCGCACCGACCGTCAGCGCGCCGACCGTCGGAGCCTCGGGCTCGCCCTCCCCAGAGGGCGCCCTCTCCCCGGCCCGCTCCACGCGGGCGAGGTACTCCTTCTCGACCTGCGCGCCGGCGAACAGGCCCTGATAGGCGGCGCGCTGCGCGGGGACGATGCCGAAGGCCAGCACCCCAGCGGTGCGGCGGTCGAGGCGGTGCAGGGGGACGAGGGTCGTGATCCCGGTGGCACGGCGCAGCCGGACCAGCGCACTGGAGAGAACATGCGCCCCGCGGGGCATGGTCGCCATGTCGTGCGGCTTGTCGAGGATCAGCAGCTGCTGATCGCGGTGCAGGATCCGCAGCGGCATCTCGGGGACGTGCTCCTCCCGCAGCTCGCGGTGGAACCAGAACGCGTCTCCGCTCCGCACCGGATCCTGCGCCGCCCAGGCGGTGCCGTCGTCGCGGAGGATCTCACCGCGCGCGAACCTCTCCGCCAGCGGTGTCGCCCCGGGAGCGCCGATAGCTGGGAAGCGGGCGAGCAGCGCAGCATGCGCAGTGCGAGGCAGCACGGCCTGGGCATCCTGCGGCGGCGAGGAATCGGCCGGGCCCTGCTGCGGGTCGGCGTCCTCCTGAGAGTCAGCGCCCTCTTGAGAGTCAGCGCCCTCTTGAGAGTCAGCGCTCTGCTGCGGCCCGACGACCCAGCGCACGGGATCCAGTCCCTCGCGCTGCGGCAGGGGCGGCGGCAGCGCCCGAGCACGTCTCCGCGCCGCGCGGCCGCGGGAGGCCCGCCCGTCGGCTCCCGTGCTCACAGTCCCCAGACGGCGAAGGTCAGCACGTTGTGGGCGATGTAGAGGCAGGCGGGGATGACCAGGATCAGGTTCGGGTGGCGGTCCGCGAAGGTCAGCACCCCCGGCGCCCTGGTCAGCAGGTCCTGGGTGGAGATCGCCTCGATGTGGTCGACCTGCACCCCGCACTCGCGTGCCCGGCGCAGCACCGTCTCCTGCGCCCGCTGCCCGAAGAAGCGGCTGGAGACCGCGATCAGGCGCTGGTCCTCGCGGGAGAGCACGTACACCCCGTCGTACGCGGTGTCGGGGGCGTCGAGCATCTCGGCCGCGGCGGAGCCGCGCTGGATGTCGCGCACAGCGATCACTCGGCCCACCTCGCCCCACTGCGCCTCCACGGTGCGGCGGGCCAGGGAGCGCAGCCGGAAGCCGTGCTCGTCGACATGCAGCCACGAGGTGAGCACGCGCACCATCCCGATGCCGGCGGCGATCGCGATCACCACCCAGATCACCAGCGGCAGGGTGAACAGAAGATCGCTGCCCATCCGGGGTCCTGCCAGAGCCGCTGGCCGATGAAGCTGATGATCACGAGGAACTCGAGGACGATCACGAACACCACACCGGCGACCAGGGTGCCGATCACCACCGCCGTGGGCGGGCCGAAGGTCCGGGAGGGCTC
>DXDT01000101.1 GCA_019115335.1 Candidatus Brachybacterium merdigallinarum | reverse complement strand
GGCGAGGCCGGCAAGCACCGAGCCGAGCATGAACACGGCGAGGCCGCCGAGGTAGAACCAGCGTCGACCGTAGAGGTCGGAGAGCTTTCCGACGATCGGGACGGCGACGGCGGAGACCAGCATCGCGGCGGTCGCGATCCAGCTGTAATGCTCGACGCCGCCGAGCTCGGCGACGATGCGCGGCATGGCGGGGCCGACGATGGTCTGGGAGAGGGAGGCGACGAACATGCCGAGCATGAGCCCGATGAACACGAGCGTGCCCTGGCGGTCCAGGCCGGTGAAGGCGGAGGTGGCGGGTTCCGGGGTGCTGGGTTCTGGGACGCCGGACTCCGGCGCCCGGGTGGTGGATGCGGTCATGGAGTCCTCGGTCTGCGAGCAGTGAGTGGGAGATGGCCTCAGCACCCCGTCGGACTGCGGCTCGGCAATGCTACAGAACTGTTGCATTGACTGCACTATTTCACCGAGTGCAGACTTTGTGATGTGTCGGACCTAGACTGAGCCCGTGACTCACGTGCAGAATCCCGACGACCATGATCCCGCCGGCACCGAGGAGGTCGGCCTGCGGGAGCAGAAGAAGCGCCAGACCCGCATGGCGATGCATCGGGCGGCGCTCGAGCTCGTCGTCGAGAACGGGCTCTCGGCGGTCACGGCGCAGATGATCGCCGAGCGCGCCGGGGTCTCCACCCGCACCTTCTTCAACCACTGGGCCACCAAGGAGTCCGCGATCCTCGGAGTGGTCGGGGACGAGGGGAAGCGTGCGATCACCTCGCTGCGGGACAAGCTCGAGGTGATGCCGGTGCGGGAGGCGCTCCGGGCGATGATGCGGGAGGCGATCGCGAATGTTCCCGTCGATCAGGGGCTGCGGGAGCTGAAGAAGAAGGTCATGGAGCAGGAGCCGAGCCTGCACCTGGTCAACAGCGGGAACCTCCAGACGATGCAGACCGAGCTGGTGGAGGTGCTGGCGGAGGCTCTGGACGGGGAGGGCGCCCGCGACCGCGCCGTGATCTTCGTGCAGGTCAGCTTCGCCTTGACGCGCAGCGCTTTCGCGATCTCCATGCGGCGCGGCATCGACCTGCTCAGCGCCTTCGATCAGGTCCTCGCGCTCTACGACGAGTCCGACACCGACCTCTGAGCAGACAGCCCGCAGGCCGCGCACCCCGGAGACTGCGCGAGCTGCGACCGGTGGGCTGCGTGCGCTGAGACTGGTGAGCTGCGGGTGCGGCGGCCGGAGACCGTCTCAGCGCAGCAGCCGCCCGGTGCCGGTGCTCCAGCCGCGCCCGTCGGCCAGTCGCTCCGCGACCCCGCGCTCGAGCCGGGTGCGGCGCGGGAGGGTGGCCGGGTCCACCGGTGGCCGCTTCCCGAAGGTGAAGAACAGCGCGCCGTCGGCGCCGTGCGGGTCGCTGCCCAGCATCTCCCAGCGTGCGGCGAAGCGGGCCAGGTTCGATTCCGCCCCCGTGACCTCGGCGAACTGGTCGCTGAGCAGCCAGGAGGTGCAGACGAACTCGTGGCCGAAGCGGGGTGCGCCCGCGGGGCGGTCGGCGTCCAGGTCCGCGTAGTTCTCGGTGAAGTAGGAGACGGCGGCGTCGAAGGAGGCGTCGACCGCGTCCGGATCCAGGGGACCGGTCGCGGGGATGTGGGTGCCGACCACCCAGCGCGTCGGCTCGTCCTCCGCGGCGCGCTCGGCGCCGGACTCGAGGCGGTTCACGCGACGGCGGGAGAGATCGAACTGCAGGCGGCCCAGGTGCACGAGCCGACCCGCCCAGTTCCCGCTCACCCAGTGCAGCTGGTGCAGGCCGAGCCGGCCCGTGCCCGCGCGGTGGACCCGCATCTGCTGGCCCAGATCCGCGAGCACGTGCCAGGACAGGGTCGCGCTCAGTCCGCGCGCGGCATGCCAGGCCCGCGCGGTCGAGGTCGAGACGAGGAAGGCGAGGACCGGGACCAGTCCTTCACCGGGGGCGAGGCGCTGCTGGAGCGCGTCATGGCGCTCTTTGTCCGCGACGAGATCGACCGCGGGGACCTCCAGTCCGGCGGCGGCGCGCAGACGGTTCGCGGTCGCGGTCACCTCGGCGAGCACGTCCCCGTCGGCCGCGGCGGCGTTGAGCAGGGGGAGGATCTCCTCGGCATCGGTGCCGGTGATCCCGAGCTGCTCGAGCAGTGCGATGCGGGAGGGAGCGGTGAGCATGACGCGCACGTCGGCAGGGGTGAGCTCGTCCTCGGCACGGATCTCGGCGGGAGGGGCGGCAGGCATGGTCATGGGGAAACGGTAGCGGGTGGGGCACCTCCTCCCGCTACGATCGATCCGTCCCGCACTCGATGGAGCCGGCGCACCGGCGAGGAGGCCCGATGACCAGCCCGCAGCGGGATCCTGGCAGCACCGACGTCGGGTCGGACGCGCCCTCCGCGCCGCCCGCGAGTTCCGCGCCGCCCGCGAGTTCCGCGCAGACCGCGAGCTCCGCTCCGCCCGCGAGCTCCGCCGAGGCCGAGGCGATCCGCACCGTCTATGCCTTCGAGGGCGCGCGCATCCATCTCGGGGCGATGCTCGACGGGGAGGAGCCCGATCCGAGCGTGCCGGTGAACCTGGCCGTGTCGATGCTGAACCGTCACGGCCTGATCGCCGGCGCGACCGGCACCGGCAAGACCCGCACCCTGCAGCTGATCGCCGAGCAGGCCGCCCGCGCCGGCGCTGCGATGTTCGTCGCGGACATGAAGGGCGACCTCTCCGGCATCGCTGTGCCGGGCCCCGCCTCCGAGAAGCTCACCGCCCGCGCTCGGGCTGATCTTCCACTACGCGGATTCCCAGGGCCTCGCCCTGCTGGACCTCAAGGACCTGCGCGCCTTGATCCAGTTCCTCACCTCCGACGAGGGCAAGAGCGAGCTCAAGGGCATCGGCGGGATCTCCACGGCGACCGCGGCCGTGATCCTGCGCAGCCTCACCGCCTTCGAGGCCTCCGGCGCGGACGTCTTCTTCGGTGAGCCCGCCTTCGACACCCAGCAGCTGCTGCGCACGAAGGACGGCACGGGCATCATCTCCTGCCTCGAGCTGCCCGGCGTCGCCTCCCGGCCGGCGCTGTTCTCCACCTTCATGATGTGGATGCTGGCCGAGCTGTACCAGGAGCTGCCCGAGGTGGGCGACGCCGAGGTGCCGAAGCTCGTGTTCTTCTTCGACGAGGCACACCTGCTGTTCAAGGAC
>DXDT01000100.1 GCA_019115335.1 Candidatus Brachybacterium merdigallinarum | reverse complement strand
CCGGGGTCGCAGCGGCGAGACCCGTCGGGGGCGTGGCCGCGGGAGCGGGTGCCGTGACGGCGGCTGGGACCGCGAAGGCAGGTGCCGCGCCGGCGGAGCCTGTCCCGGTCCCCGCTCGAGACACCGCGCGGGAGAAGAAGCGGGCACGCAGCACCGAGGCCTCTTCTCCGCGCGGAACCGTGCAGGGAGCCTTCGACGTGCTCGGCCCGCACATCGGCGGGCAACGGGCCGCGGTGATCACCGGCAGTGTCCTCGCCGTGCTGAGCGTGTGGCTGCTGGTCGCCCTCCCCTTCCCGCTGAAGGCCGCGGTCAATGCGGTGGCCGGCACGGATGCAGCGGCATCCCTCTCCGTCCCGGTGCTGGCGCTGATCGGGGTGCTGCTGGCCCACGTGGCCACCGCCTACGGTGCCGTGGCCGCCTTCGGGAGGGCCGGGACGCGGGTTGCCTCCTCGCTGCGCGGTCAGCTGATCAGGCACATCCACCACCTCGCCCCCGACGCCGCCGGGCAGTCCCTGGACACCGCGCCGAGCGAGAAGACCTCCGGACCGCTCACCGAGGACGCCGGCCGTCTGCGGGACCTGCTCGCCTTCGCCGGGCCCCGGCTGGCCGCGGGCCTGCTGGCCATCGCCTGCTCCCTGGTGGTGCTGCTGCTGGTCACGCCGCTGGCCGCACTCGTGGTCGCTGTGACCGGACTGGTGCTCGCCCTGATCGCGCGGATGCTCACCCGCCGCGCCCGGGCCGCCCACCGGCACGCGGTGGCAGAGGAGGTGCTGCTGGCCGACTCCGCCCACGAGCTCGTCTCCGCCACCCGCACCATCCAGTACTACGGGCTGGAGGAGCACGCCCAGCACACCCTCGCCGAGGTGGGATCCCGGGCCGGCCGAGCCCGCGCTGCCGCCCGTCGAGCGGACGCCGCCCTGCGCACCGCCGGATCCGTGATCACCGGCCTCGGGATCGCTGCCCTGGTGATGGTGGCCGGTAGCTCCCTGCGCGCCGGGTCCATCACCCCCGGTGACCTGGCGCTGGCGCTCTTCTACCTGCTTCTGACCAGCATCGTCCTGCAGCAGCTGCTCAGCCGGCACAGCGGGTCGCTGTCCGCCGCGGCGGAGGCCGGGGACCGCATCCGCGAGCTGCTCGAGCGCCCCACCGGCATCGCCGGCCCCGAACGCGCACAGCCCATGCCCTCCGTGCGCGGCGAGATCGTGTTCTCCGCCGTCACCGCTCCGGGCCGGAACCGGCACCTGTTCGAGACCGTCTCCTTCGTGGTGCCTGCCGGTCAGCACGTGGCACTGATGGATCAGGACGGCTCCGAGAGCTCCGCCCTGATCTCCTACCTGCTGCGCTTCGACCAGCCCGAGACCGGTCGGGTGCTGCTGGATCGCTTCGACACCCGCGCCGTCTCCCTGCCGGACCTGCGCCGACAGATCGCCGTCGTCCAGCGGGAACCTGCGCTGTTCACCGACACCGCCCGGGAGAACATCCGCGTCGGACGCCCGGACGCGAGCGAAGAGGAGGTCGTCGCCGCCGCCCGCGCCGCCGGGGTGGACGAGGTCATCACCGCGCTGCCCGACGGCTATGACACGGTGCTGGCCCGCCGCGGCGCAGCCCTCACCGACGGCAGCCGGCGCCGCATCGCCATCGCCCGCGCCCTGCTGCGCGATGCTCCGATCGTGGTGCTCGACGGCGCCGATGAGGACCTCGCCGGCACCGAGCGCGATGCCGTGCTCACCAGCCTCGCCGCGCTCACCGCCGGCCGCACCGCGATCGTCGCCAGCCGAGAGCCCGCCACCGTGACCGGAATGGACCGGGTGGTGTGGTTCCGCGATGGTGCGATCAGCGAGGACGCCGCCCCGAGCGCCCTGACCGAGGACCCCGACTCCCAGTACGCGACCTGGCTGCGAGCCCTCGAGGAGGACCTGCGGTGAGCTCGCGCTGAGCGACGGCGACGGGAGCCGATCGGCAGCCTCTGGCGCTGAGCGACAGCACCCCCTGCCGAGCCGTGGCCCCCGCCGTCCTGAGCCGCTGCCCGCACGTGTACGCGGGCGGGTGCTGTGCGCGCTGGCACCTGCGCTCAACGTCATCGACACCTCCCGGTCATCTGCCGCTGACATCGTGGCCGCGATGCCCCGCGCCCCGCAGCGGGCAGGATCTCGGGAAGCAGGTGCGCAGTGAAGATCTCTGTCATCGGAGTGGGTTACCTCGGAGCGGTCCATGCCGCGAGCATGGCCGAGCTAGGCCATGAGGTGATCGGCCTGGACGTCGACACCGAACGCATCCAGCGGCTCGCGGCCGGGCAGCCGCCCTTCCACGAGCCCGGCTTCGAGGAGATCCTGCGCCGCGGCATCGAGACCGGGAACCTGCGCTTCACCACCGACTACGCGGATCTCGCCGACGCCGAGGTGCACTTCCTGGGCCTGGGCACCCCGCAGCGCGCCGACGGCATGGGCGCCGACCTCAGCTACCTCCACGCCGCTGTGGACTCCCTGCTCGAGGTGCTCCCCGCCCGCGCCGGCCAGGGCACCCTGGTGGTCGGCAAGTCCACCGTGCCCGCCGGGACCGCCCGTGCCCTCGCCGACCGCATCGAGGCGGTGGACGGCGCCCGGCTGATGTGGAACCCCGAGTTCCTGCGCGAGGGCTTCGCCGTGCAGGACACGATCGCGCCCGATCGCATCGTCTACGGCGTGCGCGACGAGTACGCCGCCCGCGCCGCCGGCACCGAGGAGCCCGGGAGGCAGGTCGACCGCGCCCGCGCCCCCGAGGTGGCCCTGCTCGACGCCGTCTACGCCCGGATCCTCGAGACCGGCGTGCCCCGCCTGGTGATGGGCTTCGAGACCGCCGAGCTGGTGAAGGTCTCCGCCAACGCGTTCCTCGCCACCAAGATCTCCTTCATCAACGCGATCGCCGAGATCTGCGAGGCCACCGGCGCCGACGTGACCGACATCTCGCGCGCGATCGGCATGGACGACCGCATCGGCAGCAAGTTCCTGCGTGCCGGGGTCGGTTTCGGCGGCGGCTGCCTGCCCAAGGACATCCGGGCCTTCATCGCCAGCGCCGAGGACCTCGGGGTGGGGGAGGCGCTCGGCTTCCTCCGCGAGGTCGATGAGCTCAACGAGCGCCGCCGCGTCCACGTGGTCGACATCGCCCGCGAGATGCTGGGCGGTCTCGAGGGTCGACGCATCACCGTGCTCGGCGCCGCCTTCAAGCCCGACAGCGACGACGTGCGCGACTCCCCAGCGCTGGACGTGGCCAATCAGCTGCAGGTGGCGGGAGCCGACGTGGTCGTCACCGATCCCGAGGCCCTCGACAACGCCGCCCGCCGCGCCCCGCACCTGCGCGGAGTCGCCGATCTCGACGACGCCCTGACCGGCGCGGACCTGGTGGTGCTGCTGACCGAATGGCGCCAGTACCGGGACCTGGACCCGGCCGCCGTCGCCTCCCGCGTCGCCGCCCCGCGCCTGATCGACGGCCGCAACGTCCTGCCCCTGCGGGCCTGGCGTGAGGCCGGCTGGGAGGTCCGCGCCCTCGGCAGGCCCTGACCCGTCACCGCCGCCCCGCGCAGCGTCGGCCCCAGCCCTGATCTGCGGGTGCTCTTCCTGGTCCTGATCTGCGGGTGCTCTTCCGGGGCCTGATCTGCGATCCCCCTTCCCGGCGATGACCCGTCCTGGTGAGCGCCCTACTCGGCGACCGTCGGGTACGGGACGAGGGCCGGGTGCTGTGCCTATATAGGCACAGCACCCCGTATATTGCCAGTGCTCAACGAGCACTCCACCGCCACACTGGCCCCCGCCCCGCCCGCTACTCCCGCCCT
>DXDT01000099.1 GCA_019115335.1 Candidatus Brachybacterium merdigallinarum | reverse complement strand
TTGGAGCGTTCTGAGCGCTGCAGGGTGATGTGCCCGAACAGGTCGTGGCCCTTGAGCGCCTCGACCACGGAGGCGATGCCGTCGTAGCGGCCGATCCGCAGGTTGTCGCGCTGGGCGATGTCGTGGGTGAGGACCACCCGCGAGTTCTGGCCGATGCGGGAGAGCATCGTCAGCAGCACGTTGCGCTCGAGGGACTGGGCCTCGTCGACGATCACGAAGGCGTCGTGCAGGGAGCGTCCGCGGATGTGGGTCAGGGGCAGCACCTCGAGCATCCCGCGGGAGGCGACCTCGTCGATGACGTTCTGGGAGACCATCGAGCCGAGCGTGTCGAACACGGCCTGCCCCCAGGGGCCCATCTTCTCGCCCTGGTCGCCGGGGAGGAAGCCGAGCTCCTGACCGCCCACGGCGTACAGCGGCCGGAACACCATGATCCGGCGCTGGGTGCGGCGCTCGAGCACGGCCTCGAGGCCCGCACACAGGGCCAGGGCGCTCTTGCCGGTGCCGGCGCGGCCTCCGAGGGAGACGATCCCGACGGACTCGTCCTGCAGCAGATCGATCGCGATGCGCTGCTCGGCGCTGCGGCCGGAGACCCCGAACACGGTCTGGTCACCGGGGACCAGGCGCACGGTCTTGTCCTTCGTGATCCGGCCCAGGGCCGAGCCGCGGTTCGAGGTGATCGTGAGCCCGGTGTGCATCGGGTGGTGGGCGATGCCGGGGATCTCCACGCGCTGGCCGTCGTAGAGGTCGGTCATGGTCTGCTCGTCGACGGTCGCGGTGACCATCCCGGTGTAGCCCCGGTCGCGGGCCAGCTCGGCGCGGTACTCCTCGGCGTGGATCCCGGAGGCGGACGCCTTGATGCGCATCGGCAGGTCCTTCGAGACCAGCACGACGTTCTTGCCCTCGAGCTGGAGGTTCTTGGCGACCGCGAGGATGCGGGTGTCGTTGTCGCCGAGCCGGAAGCCGTCCGGCAGCGAGGCGGTGCTCATGTGGTTCAGCTCGACGTGCACGTGGCCGCCGCTGGTCCCGATGGGCAGGGGGCGCGAGAGGTTGCCGTGCTGGTCGCGCAGATCGTCCAGCAGTCGCAGGGCCTGCCGGGCGAAGTAGCCGAGGTCCGGGTGGTGGCGCTTGGACTCCAGCTCTGTGATCACCACGATCGGCAGCACGATGTCGTGCTCGGCGAAGCGGGTCAGCGACATCGGATCGGACAGCAGCACCGAGGTGTCCAGCACGTAGGTCAGCATCCCGGCCTCGAGCCCGGCCAGCGCTTCCTGGGCGGGCCCGGGGCGCAGCGAGGGCACCACGGGGGCGCCATCAGGGTTCGCCGGGCCGGGAGCGCCGAGGCCGGGGCCCGATGTGCCCTGGGGCGGGATCACCCCCGCTCCTGCACTCGCGCTGCTGCCGTCGATCCCGGAGGGGGGCGTGTCGCGGGCAGTGGTGGTCTCGTCCATGGGAGCCTCCCGTCGTGACGCGGATGCTTGGAGCGTAACCTCGCCCGCACCCGCTCCCGGGCGCATCCCGCCGCTCGCAGGCGGGACGTTCACCCGATGGTCACCCGCCGTTCCGAGGACGCGCGGGTGGCCCCAGTGTGCCAGCCCGGACGTGACCCGAGCCACAGCGACGCGGGGAGCACGGCTCAGGCGCGTGCGCGCGGCTCAGACGCCGTAGCGTCGTTCGCGCTTGCAGAAGTCGCGCAGCGCCCGCAGCAGGTCGATCCGTCGGAAGCCGGGCCAGTAGGTCTCGCAGAACCAGTACTCGGAGTGCACCGACTGCCACAGCAGGAACCCGGAGAGCCGCTGCTCCCCGGAGGTGCGGATGATCAGATCGGGATCGGGCTGGCCGCGGGTGTAGAGATGCTCCCCGATCGATTCGATGCTGATGGCCTCGGCGATCTGGTCGGGATCGTCGCCGTTCGCGCCGTGCTCCCGCACCAGCTCGCGGACCGCGTCGACGATCTCCTCGCGCCCCCCGTAGCCGATCGCCACGTTGACGGTGAGGGAGGAGACGGTCTCGGCGGCCCCCTGGATGCGGGCGATCAGGTCACGGACCTCCACCGGCAGCATCTCGGGGCTGCCGGTGAGCCGCACGTGGTAGCCGGCCTCGATGATCTGCTCGACCAGGTCGGTGATGATCCCGTAGAGCGCTTCGAGCTCCTCCGGCGGGCGGCGGAAGTTGTCGGTCGAGAGCATCCAGACGGTCACCAGGGGGATGTCGAGATCGTCGCACCAGGAGAGGAAGTCGAGGATCTTCACGGCGCCGACCCGGTGCCCCTCCGCAGTGGTCGCGCCGGTGGCGCGCGCCCAGCGGCGGTTGCCGTCGACGATCACACCGAGGTGCTGGGGCAGGTCGTAGGCCTCGAGCTCCTTCGCCAGCCGCCGTTCGTAGACACGGTAGAGGAGCCCGTCACCGCCCATGACGCACCGCCCCTCTCCATCCGTGACCTGAACCCCCGGTGGGCCAGCGACCCCCGGGCACGTGCCGCCCGAGCCGCTCGGACACCTCCGCGCTCCTCGGAGCGCTGCGCGGGATGCCCGTGCCACCGGCACCCTCACAGTATCGGGGACGAAGGGCCCGCCCTTCACCCGGTCCCGAGATTTCGTCGGATCCACACGAATTCGCCACAGGGATCACGCCACCCCGACACCCTAAGTTACGGCACCGTAGGTTACTGTTGCCCCATGCACAACGGCGCACGGCCCCAGGGCGACTCCGACCCCCATCACGCACCTCCCCGCCGCGGGGACACCCTGGCCCCCGAGCCCGGCGCGGGACGCTCCCTCGACGACGGCACCGGCCCGGCCCTCGAGCACGCGGACCCTGCCCTCGAGGAGGCCGTCGAGGCGCTGAGCGAGACGGGCCCGGAGCCCGACCTGCGCGATGAGGACATCCCCAGCGCGGCCGAGCACGCCTTCGCCCCGCGCACCCTGACCCGGGAGATGGCGCGCCGCGCCCGCGCGATCGGGGTGCAGCTGCCCAAGCCCCGCCTGCGCGGCGTGCTGCACCTGGTGGCTTTCCCCTCGGCGCTGATCGCCGGGCTGCTGCTGGTCGCCTTCGGGGACTCCCTGGCCATCCGCCTGGCCTGCGTGGTGTTCGTGACGACGGCCGGGATGCTGTTCGGCGTCAGCGCCACCTACCATCGCGGCACCTGGTCGCCGCGCCGAGCGATCATGCTGCGCCGCTTCGACCACGCGAACATCTTCCTGATCATCGCCGGGACCTACACCCCGATCGCGGTGGCGCTGCTAGAGACCCGGCAGTCGATCACGCTGCTCGCGATCGCCTGGGGCGGGGCCCTGGTCGGGGTCGCGTTCCGGCTGTTCTGGACGAGCGCACCGCGCTGGCTGTACGTTCCCGCTTACATCGCGCTGGGCTGGGTGGCGCTCTTCTACATGCCGCAGCTGCACGCCGGGGGCGGCTGGCCGGTGGTGTGGCTGCTGCTGGCCGGCGGGCTCGCCTACACCGGCGGAGCCGTGGTCTACGGACTGAAGCGGCCGGACCCCTCCCCCGCCTGGTTCGGGTTCCACGAGATCTTCCACGCCGGCACGATCGCCGGGTTCGCCTGCCACTTCATCGCCGTCGCGATCTCGGTGCGCTGAGTCGGAGGCCTCACCGCGGCGAGGGATCATCCCCGTCCGACGGCTCGCCTGCGTTCTCCGGCTCATCCTCGCTGCCAGGCGCTCCGTCCTGGCGCGGCGCATCGTCGGCGTCGCCGCCCTGCTCCCGGGCCCGCTCGGCATCCTCATAGCGCTGTTGGACCCGGGCCGTGGCCTGGACGCGTCGCACCCGACGGGTCATATCCACCACGAGCAGCACGATCGCCACGGCCAGCACGAAGGTGGCGAAGAAACCGGGCAGCCCCGGGGAGACGGTGACCGAGTTGAGCTCCTGGCCGTCGGAGGGGCTGGGGGCGGCCAGCAGCAGCCCGACCAGCTCGGACCCGCTCACCGCTGCTCCGCCCTCTGCGCCGACTGTGCTGACCGCAGTCCCGCGAACAGGTCGTCCTCGGGCAGGACGACGCCGATCCGGGAGCGGTGCAGCTCGAAGTCCTCGGTCCCCCAGGCGGCTCGCTCGGCCTCGTGGGGGATGCGGAAGAAGGGTCCGTCGGGATCGACCTGGCTGGCGTGGGCGCGCAGGGCGTCGTCGCGCACCTGCAGGTGCTCGCGCACATCGATCCGGGTGGTGAGCATCCGGTCGGTGCTCTCGTCGAAGTGCCCCAGCCTGGTCTCGAGCTCCTCGCTGGGCGTGCCCGCGGCGCGCAGGTGGCGGGCGACGGCGCTGAAGCGCTGCCGGTGGAAGCCGTTGATGTAGTACAGCTTGGCCACGCTCCACGGCTCCCCCAGCTCCGGGGCGTAGTCCGGATCGGCGGCGCGATCGAACGCGATCAGGCTGATGCGGTTGACCTGGATGTGGTCCGGGTGCGGGTATCCGCCGTTCTCGTCATAGGTGGTCATCACGTGCGGGCGCAGCCGGCGCAGCGCCTCGACCAGCGGGCGGGCCGCCTCCTCGGGGTCGAGCGCCGCGAAGGATCCCTCCGGCAGCGGCGGCAGCGGATCCCCCTCGGGCAGGCCGGAGTCGACGAAGCCGAGCCACTCGTGGTCGATCCCCAGGATCTCCGCGGCCCGCGCCATCTCCCGGCGGCGGGCTGCGGGGAGGTCCGCCAGCAGCTCGGGGTCCTCGCGCAGCCCCGGGTTGAGGATGTCCCCGCGCTCTCCCCCGGTGCAGGTGATCACGGTGACCTCAGCACCCTCGCGGATGTAGCGGGCCATCGTCCCGGCACCCTTGGACGACTCGTCGTCCGGGTGGGCGTGGACGGCCACCATCCGCAGCGGCTCCTCGGGGGCGGGAAGCTGGACGGTCACGACTCTCCTCGACAGATGTGATGACGGCACCGAGCAGTGCCGGCGCCGTGCAGTTCCGGCGGCTCGGATCATTGCGGCACGCACCGCGCACCACCGGAAGAGACTACGCCACAGCCCCTGAGCACCGTCCCGGGGAGGTGACCGGCCACACGACTGCACGGCGGGCCCGGCCACCGCCTGCCCCAGCTTCCTCTGGGACACTGGCCCGATGAGCGACACCCCCACCCGGAATGCCGAGCGGTACGGCGGCCCGATCGTCTCCCCCCGCGCGGCCCGGATCCTGGCCGTCGTGGTCGGTGCCGTGTTCCTGGTGGGGGTGGTGGTGGTCGGGCTGTGGTCCGCCGATTCCCCGGTCAAGGCCACGCTGATCACCTACGAGCACGTGGACGACAGCACCATGGAGGTCAGCTTCCAGGTCACGATGCGCCCCGGCACGGAGGCCAGCTGCACCGTGCAGGCCCTCAACGAGGCCCGCGCCCAGATCGGATTCGTCGAGGTCCCGATCCCCGCGCAGACCGAGCGGCAGAGCGTCCACCGCGCGACGATCTCCACCCAGGGCGACTCCGTCTCCGCCGAGGTGGTGGGCTGCCTGGAGCGCTGAGCCCCGCGGTCCCCAGCCCCTCTTCCGGCCCGCTTCGGCGCCTTCTCCCCCACGGTCGTCGGCCGCTCCCCAAGGGCCCTCTGCTCAGTGACCTCGACGGCATCGGCGTCCTGGCACGTCAGTGGCCGTGTAAACTACTCCGAATCCCGGCACCGAGCCGGACATCATCACCCGCACACGGGGCGCATGAGCGACATGTGCCCCGTGATTCGCGTTGAAGGGGCCTTCTCGGGTCACGGCGCGAACCCGACATGACAGGAGTGAACCTATGAGCAGCCAGCCGAATGGCGCCTGGCTCACCCAGGACGCGCACGACCGACTGGTCAAGGAGCTCGCCGAGCTCGAGGGCCCGCGCCGCACCGAGATCGCCGAGCGCATCGCCGCCGCTCGCGACGAGGGCGACCTCAAGGAGAACGGCGGATACCACGCCGCCCGCGAGGAGCAGGGCATGAACGAGGCACGCATCGCCGACCTCACCCATCTGCTCAAGAACGCCGTGGTCGGTGAGGCTCCGCAGGACGACGGCGTCGTCGAGCCCGGCATGGTCGTCACGATCACGATGGCCTCCAAGGAGCGCACCTTCCTGCTCGGCAACCGTGAGATCGCCGAGGATGACTCCCTCGAGGTGTACTCCACCGAGTCGCCGCTGGGCACCGCGATCCACGGCTCGAAGGTCGGCCAGACCGTCGATTACACCGCCCCGAACGGCAAGTCGCTGCCGATCGAGATCGTGAAGGCGACGCCCTACAAGGGTTGAAGCCCCAGGGACTGGGCTCGGAAGCGGCCCCGCCGCCCGCATCTGCGGGATGGCGGGGCCGCTCCGTCATGCCCTGTGGCGCAGTCATTCCCCGTGGCGCAGGCGCAGTCGCAGCCGGCAGCGGTGCGACGCTGCCGGCTGCGACTGCCGCGGTGACGGCGGGCGCCGCGCCTACTTCGCCTCGGCCGTCCGCGGTCGGCCGAGTCTGCGGAACCGGGCGGCCGCGGTGGCGTCGCTGCCCAGCTCGGGGCTGGGGTCACGCCCGACCAGGTACAGCATGGTGGCGTTGATGAAGGCGATCACGGGGATCGCGAACAGTGCACCGGCGATCCCGGCGATCATCGCGCCGCCGGCGACCCCGAGGAACACGCCCAGCGGATGGATCTCCACCGCCTTGCCCATCAGCAGCGGCTGCAGGAGGTTACCCTCGGCCTGCTGGACGACCAGCACCACGGCCAGCATGAAGATCGCCCATCCCCAGCCCTGCAGCACGAGCACCAGCAGCACCGCGATGGCGCCGGAGACGATCGCACCGATCAGCGGGATGAAGGAGAACAGGAAGACCAGCAGCCAGATCGGCACCGCGTAGGAGCCCAGGCTCGCGATCACCATGCCGATGGCGATGCCGGTGGCGTCGACCGCGGCCACCAGGATCTGCGTGCGGACATAGGCGGACAGTGCCTTCCAGCCCCGTCGGAACGCCTCATGGGTGGGGACGCGGGCCGCGGTCGGCAGCAGTCCGACCGCCCAGTTCCAGATGGTGGACCCGCTGGAGAGCAGGAAGAACAGGGTGAACAGGCACACGACCAGACCGGTGGCGATGTTGCCGATCACGCCGGCGGTGCTCAGCGCCGAGTTCAGCAGCGTCGAGGCGTTGTTCTGCAGCTGCACCAGGCCCTGGTCGAGCGCCTGGTCGATCATCGGTGCGTCGATCTGGAAGGTGGAGGTCACCCAGCTCACCAGGCCCTGGAAGCCCGTGATGGCCTGGTACTGGATATCGGCCCACTGCGAGATCAGCTGCCGGCCGGCGAGCGTGAACATGCCCATCACCACCAGGATCAGCCCCAGCAGCGCCACCGCGCTGGCGGCTGTCCGCCCCAGGAAGGTGTACTGGGTGAGGATCTTGACCACGGGAGAGAGCAGCGCCGCGATCAGGACGGCGATCAGGAACGGCACCACGATCCCAGAGACCTGCAGCATCGCCCACAGCAGCAGTGCCCCCGCGGCGACGATGACGATCAGGCGCCATGACCAGGCGGAGAGGCGACGCACCCCCAGGGGGATCTCCTCGACCTCCCGCGGGGCCGTGGGGGGCCGCTGTGCGGAACGGATCTTCGTCATGGTGCTCCTTCCGATGAGCCGGGCGGCTCGCGCATACTCTATGCGACCGGTCGGGGGTCACACCGCGCAGAACGCCCGGGAGGATTCGACGAAGGTATGAGGCGAAGGCACCGACCGCGGGTGTCCCCCGAGCCCCGTGCACCGGTAGTTTCTCCCCCATGCACAGCGCACCAGGTCTCCCCACCCCCGACGACGCGACAGCCACCGAGCCGGCACCGGCGGGCTCGGCACCGCCGGGTGCGGCCCCCGAAGGGCACTCCCCCGCCGGTGCGACGGCCACCACCGGGGTCCCGATGACTGCGTCACCGGACCCGGCTGCAGCGCTGTCGATCCGCGACCTGCGCAAGTCCTTCGCCGGCACCGAGGTGGTCCACGGCATCTCCCTGGACGTCCCGCGCGGCTCCTTCTACGGGATCGTCGGACCCAACGGGGCGGGCAAGACCACCGCCCTGTCGATGGCGACCGGGATGCTGCGCCCCGACGCCGGGACCGCCCATGTGCTGGGCACCGACATGTGGGCCGGCCCCGCCCAGGCCAAGTCCGATCTCGGGGTCCTCGCCGACGGCCTGCGCACCTTCGACCGACTCACCGGCCGCGAGCTGCTGACCTACGTCGGGCTGATCCGCGGGATGGAGGCCGATGTGGTCGCCGACCGCCTCGAGTCCCTGCTGACGGCCTTCGACCTCGCCGACGAGGACGGCAAGCTGGTGGTCGACTACTCCGCGGGCATGACCAAGAAGATCCTGCTCGCCTGCGCACTGATCCACGCCCCGAGGCTGCTCGTCCTGGATGAGCCGCTCGAGGCCGTCGATCCCGTCTCCGCCCAGGTGATCCGCTCGATCCTGACCGCCTACGTGAAGGGCGGCGGCACGGTGGTCCTCTCCAGCCACGTGATGGAGCTGGTGGAGGGCTTGTGCAGCCACGTCGCGGTCATCGCCCGTGGCGAGCTGCTGGCCGCCGGCACCCTGGACGAGGTCCGACAGGGCGGCAGCCTGGTCCAGCGGTTCATCGACCTGGTCGGCGGCGGCCAGGTCCAGGAGGAGGGGCTGGCATGGCTGCAGTCCTGAGCTCCCAGCAGACGGCCACCGCCGCCGCCTCGGACATCCGCACCTCCGAGGTCTCCTCCCGCGCCCTGACCCGGCTGCTGCTGTCGCTGAAGTGGACGCTGTGGAAGCGTTCCTACCGCAAGAACGTCGGCAAGCTGATCGGCACGATCTTCGGGGTGCTCTACGGCCTGTTCGGCCTCGGTCTGCTGGTGTTTTTGTTCCTGGGCACCACCCTGTGGACCGGCGAGGGATCGACCTTCCCGATGATCATCCGGGGCGTCGGCGCGGTCACCGTGCTGGCCTGGCTCCTGATCCCCCTGCTCGCCTTCGGGGTGGACGACACCCTGGATCCCCGCACCTTCGCCCAGTATCCGCGCCGGGCACGGGAGCTCCAGAGCGGCATGTTCGCCGCGGCGGCGATCAGCCTGCCGGTGCTGTTCACGGTGCTCGCCGTCGCGATCGCGACCGCCTTCGAGGTGATCTGGCTGCTCGCCTTCGGCCAGGGTGCGCTGTGGATCGCGCTCGCGGTGATCGCGCTGCTCCCGGCGAACCTCGCGGGCGTGGTGCTGTGCGTGCTGCTGCCCCGAGCCGTGTTCGCGCACTCCGCTTCCCGCTCCACCTCGCGCAGCGGCCGCGAGGCCGGCGGCATCGTGGGCATGGTCGTGCTGATCGGCGGCGCGTACGGCGTCTCGCTGCTGTTCCAATCGCTGCCCGGCAGCGGCCTCTCCCCCGAGGCGATGCTCGACGCACTCCGCACCGGTGCGGAGATCCTGGCCTGGACCCCGTTCGGGGCCCTGTTCGCGGTCCCCATGGACCTGGCCGAGGGCGCGCCGCTGGTCGCGCTGGCCCGTCTCCTGATCGGGCTGGCCGCGATCGTCCTGGTGTGGAGGTGGTGGCAGCGCTCGATCGACCTCTCGCTCACCTCGGCGCTCAGCGGGGACGCCTCCTCCGGGGACGTGGCCGTCAAGCCCCTGGTGCCCCGTTTCGCCCCCGCCACCGCCTTCGGCGCGGTGCTGGGCAGGTCGCTGCGGTACTGGCGGCGCGACACCCGCTACCTGGCGGCGGTGGGCGTGTATCCGCTGGTGATCGTGTTCATGACGGCGATGGGCTTCGTGCTCCCGGAGACCCGTCCGATGATGCTCGGCTTCATCCTCTTCATGTGCGGGATCACCGGGATCACCCTGGCCAATGAGATCGGGCTGGACGGCCCCTCGAACTGGGTGAACATCACCGCTCACCTGCCCTCCCGGGCGAACCAGCTGGGCCGGGTCGCGGCGATGGCGGTGCTGATGGTGCCTGCCATCGTGCTGGTCACTGCAGGGGTGCCCCTGCTCTACGGGATGGCCTGGATCATCCCGCTGATGGTGCTGGGCGCTCTGGGGATGGCGATCACGGGCTGGGGCGTCTCCCTCGCCGTCAACGTGATCATGCCGTACCCGGCCTCGCCGCCGGGCACGAACCCGATGAAGGACAAGTCCGCCTCGAGCGCGAATGCGATGATCGCGATGACCGTCGCGATGCTGGGAGTGTTCGTCCCCCAGATCCCGGCGGTCGGCCTCGCGGTCTGGGGTCTGGTCATCTCCAGCGCACCCCTCCAGCTGGCGGCCGGGGTGGTCTCCCTCATCATCGGGGCGATCACGTTCCTGGTCGGGCTGCGGATCGGCACCGTGCGGCTGAGGTCCCGCTATCCCGACCTGTTCCAGAAGGTCCGCGACTTCGTCTGAGCCGAGGGATCCTCAGCTCGCTGCGGGGCCCTCGGCCTCGCGGAGCTGTCGCTCCATGATCAGAGCGTCGACTGCTCGGCCCCGGATCCGGTAATAGCCGCGGCGATGGGCGATCTCGCGGTACCCGGCAGCTGTGTAGAAGTCGCGGGCTCGTGCGTTGTCCTCACGCACCTCCAGCAGCAGGCGTCGGGCACCGAGGTCCCGGGCGGCCTGTTCGCACCAGCGCAGCAGCGCCCGGCCGATCCCCTGCCCGGGGCGTCGGGTGCCGATGGTGTGCAGGTCCGCGGAATCGCCCGCGACCATGATCCCGGCGTAGCCGAGCAGCTCGTCGCCGGGCGGGATCCCCACCCCGGCCCCCTCCTCGACGCACACCACGTAGCGGCGCAGCGGATGCAGGAGCTCCTCGATCAGCTGGTCACGGGACCAGGCCTCATCGGGGAACAGCTCGAGCTCGGCGCGGGCGATCGCCTCGATGTCGGAGGCGCGCACGGGCCGCAGGATCCAGGACGGCACCGGCACCGCCTCCGCTTCGTCCGTCGGCTCAGTCGTCGGCTCAGTCGTCGGCTCGGTCGTCGGCTCGCTCATCGCCCCAGGGCGCTCTTGCGTGCGGTCGGCTTCGCGGCGTCGGGATCCCGCAGGTACAGCGGCTCGGTGTCACGGAGGTCCTCTCCCTGCGCCTGCCGGAGAGCGGCGACGCGCAGCAGGTATCCGGCATCGACGTGCGAGGCCTGTGAGGTGGCGGGAAGCAGGTTCGGGTACAGCGCGGTGCCGCTGCCGACCAGCAGATCGCAGGC
Organism: Candidatus Brachybacterium merdigallinarum; assembly: GCA_019115335.1. Classification (GTDB taxonomy): domain Bacteria; phylum Actinomycetota; class Actinomycetes; order Actinomycetales; family Dermabacteraceae; genus Brachybacterium; species Brachybacterium merdigallinarum. Next base: position 4,868 of record DXDT01000099.1, on the reverse strand, counting down.
CTGCAGCTGCTCGCTGACCTCGGCAGGGGCGGCGACCGCCGGCCCGTCCTCCCGCAGCAGGGTCCTGCCCTCCCCCGCGCGATAGCGGGCGTGATAGACCTCGCGGCGGCGCGCGTCCAGGGCGACGCCGACGCTCGTGCCCGCCGGTGCCTGCGCCTCGGTGAGGGCCTGCAGGGCCAGTGCGTCCAGGGAGCACAGCCCGCTCAGCTCGATCCCGAGGCCGAAGGCGATGGTTCGGGCGGTCACCAGTCCCACCCGCAGGCCCGTGAAGGGACCGGGGCCGCGGCCGACGACGATGCCGGTGAGGTCGCGGCGGGTCGCGCCGGCCTGGTCGAGGACCGTGTCGATGAGGGCCAGCAGCACCTCGTCGTGGTGCCGAGCCCGGGTGTCGGAGGCCGCGGCGAGCACGTCGATCTCGGCGTGGTCTGCGGCGGCGGCGCGGGCCAGGGCGACGCTCACGGCGCCGGAGGTGTCGATGCCGAGCTGCATCAGGGGGTCTCCTCGGTCTGCTCCGGGCCCTGCTCGGGGTCCTGGTGAGTGTCCTGGTGGTTGTGCTGGTGATGGTCCTGGTGGATGCCCGGCGGGTCCTGTGCGTCTGCGCCGGGTTCCGCGATCTCGTGGCCGCCTGCTCGGAGAGCGGCGGCGAGGTGCGTACGAGCCTGCTCGTCCCAACGGGCGCCGTGGCCGGTCAGCACCAGGCGACGGGGCTCGTCGGGATCCTCCGGATCCTCGACCTGCCCGGGGCGCTCGAGCTCGATCAGCAGATGCGAGTCGGCGAGATGCTCGGCGCGGTCGCGGCCCCATTCGACGACGGTCACCGCATGGTCGAGATCGGCCTCGAGGTCGAGATCATCGAGGTCCCCGGCACCGGCCAGGCGGTAGGCGTCCACGTGGGCGAGAGCGGGGCCGTCGGCGAGGCTGGGATGGATCCGCTCGATGACGAAGGTCGGGGAGGCGACGGGGCCGCGCACCCCGAGCCCCTCGCCGAGGCCCTGGGTGAACGTGGTCTTGCCCGCGCCGAGCGGGCCGTCGAGGATCAGCAGGTCCCCGGGCGCGAGGACCGTGGCCAGGGTGCGGGCGATCGCGCGAGTGCCGTCGGCCGCGCGGGTGCGCAGGACCAGCGAGGCGCTCATGAGTGGGTCTCCCGGCTCACGCGCCCGGAGATCGAGGTGAGGATCTCGTAGGGGATGGTCCCGGCCGCACGCGCCCAGTGGTCGGCGGTCGGTGCGGTGGGCGCGTTCGGCGCTCCCCCGGCGTCGCCGAAGAGGTACACGGTGTCGCCGGGCCGGGCGGCGGAGTCGGGGCCGAGGTCGACGACGATCTGGTCCATGCTGATGCGCCCCACCTGGGGGACGCGGACGTCCCCGGACTCGGTGCGGATCAGCACCTCGATCTCATCGCTGGCGATGCGGGGCAGGCCGTCGGCATAGCCGATAGGGACCAGGCCCAGGCGGGTGCGGCGGGCGGTGTGATGGAGGCGGCCGTACCCGACGCTGTGGCCCTCCTCGACCTCCTTCACCATCGCCAGGCGGCTGGTGAGGGTCAGCGCCGGGCGCAGCGGCACGTCGGTCGGCACCGGCGGGTAGCCGTACAGGGCGATGCCGGGCCGCACCAGGTCGCGGTGCAGGTCCGGGCGGGTGAGGGTCGCGGCGGAGTTCGCCAGGTGCTGCAGCGGGATCGGCCCGGTCTGCTCGGCGAGCCGCTCCACGGCCGCGTCGAACAGCTCTGCCTGCTGATCGGTGTGCGTACTGTCCACGTCGTCGGCGCTGGTCAGATGGGTCCAGGCACCGACCAGACTGATCGAGTCGTCGTCCCGGATCGCAGCGCCGAGCTCCGTGAGCTGGTGGGGCGCGATGCCGTTGCGGCCCATGCCGGTGTCGATCTTGACGTGCACGCGGGCGCGGAGGCCGGTGGACTGCGCCGCCTCGGAGACCAGCTGCAGCATCTCGAGCGACCCGACCGAGACGTCCACCCCGGACTCGATCACCTCGGGGAGCACCAGACGGGCGGTGACCGGCTCGTACAGCCAGGTCAGGATGTGCACGTCGAGATCGGCGCGGGCGAGGGCGAGGGCGCTGGCGGGATGGGCGACGCCGAGCCAGGTCGCCCCGCCCTCCACCGCGGCGCGGGCGGCCATGAGCATCCCGTGGCCGTAGCCATCGGCCTTGACCACGGCCATCAGGGCGGTGGTGTCCTCGAGCAGACCGGTCAGGGCCCGAGTGTTCTCGGTGATCGCGGCGGGATCCACCACAGCCCGATTGGGGATGTGGCGGGGATCCTCGGCGGGGATCGGGATGGTCATCGGGCTCCTCGGTTCAGGTCTGGGCGTCCGCCAGGATAGTCCCGATGGTCTGCGGCAGAGAGTCCGCGACGTCGAGGGCGACCAGGGGGTGCCCTCCGTCACCCGAGGCGAGACGCCCGGCGCGGCCGTGCAGCAGCGCCGCGAGCGCAGCCGCGTCCGGTCCGGGCAGGCCCGCGGCGAGGAGCGTGCCGAGCACCCCGGCGAGCACGTCGCCGGTGCCGGCGGAGGCGAGCTGCGAGGTGGCATCGTCCTGGGAGCGCAGTGTCCCGCCGTCCCCGGGAGCGATGAGGGTGACCGCCCCCTTGAGCAGGACCGTCGCCCCGGTCGCGCCGGCGATCGCGCGGGCGAGCTCGGGCCCGGGCAGGTCCGGGTCGATGCTGAGGCGGGCGGCGAGACGCTCCGCCTCTCCGCGGTGCGGGGTGAGGACCACGTCGGGGCCGAATCGGTCGCCGGGGCCGAGCACGGCGAGCGCGCCCGCGTCGATCACGCCGCGGTCGATCCGGCCCGCGGCGGTGTCCGCGAGATCACGGCGCAGGCGGTGCACGCCGGCGCTCGCGCGCGGGTCCTCGGGCGGGAGGCCGGGTCCCACGACGAGCGCGTCGGTGCGGCCGACGGCGGCCAGGTCGATCGCCCCATCGCCGCCGTCGGCCCGCTCCAGGCGATGGCCGACGGTCTCGGGCCGGGCGGCGAGGACGAGGTCGAGGACGCGCTTCGGGGCGAGGCAGCGGACCATCCCGGCCCCTGTGCGCGCGGCGCCGGAGACGGCGAGCACAGCAGCGCCGGGAAAGGCGTCGCTGCCCGCGGCGACGGCGACCACGCCGCGGCTGTACTTCGTGGAAGCGCGGTCCGGGCGGGGCAGGAGGGCACGCACCTCCGCGTCCTCGAGCCGCTCGACGGCGGGCTCCCCGGACAGGTGCTCCTCGAGGCCGAGATCCACCAGGTGCACTCTCCCGGCGAGCTCGGCACCGCTGGGCCGCAGAAGGCCCGCCTTCATCGCGCCGAAGGTCACGGTCTCGCGGGCCGGGAGCGCTTCGAGGGCGGCCTGCCCGGTGGTGGCGTCCACGAAGCTCGGCAGGTCCACGGCGATCACCGGCACCCCGCTCTGCCACACCTCGTCCAGCAGCGGCTGGAGCGCGGCGGGCACCTCGGGGCGACCGCCGATTCCGAGCAGGGCGTCGAGCACGAGGGCGCTGCCGCCGACGAGCTCGGCCAAGTGCGCGGCGTCGAGCCCTGCGAGCGGGTGGAGGGTCCCGCCCGCGGCGGTGAGCGCGGTGGCGCCCTCCTCATGGACGCGGTCGGAGGCGGTGATCGCCTCGGCCGCGAGTCCGGCCTTCCGCAGCATCGCCGCCGCGTGCAGGCCGTCGCCGCCGTTCGCCCCGGAGCCGGCGAGGACGAGGACGCGCGCGTCGGCCGAGACCTCCGGAAGGGTGAGCAGGTGATCGGCGAGCGCGCGGGCGGCGCGCAACATGAGCGGCTCCCCGGCCGCGAGGAGGGGCTCCTCCGCGGCGCGGACCTGGGCGGCGCTCCAGCCGGTGATCATGCGCGTGGTCCGCCTGCCCTGTCGGAGGAGTCCCCGTCGGCCCCTGGACCGGCAGCCTCGCCGAACCCTTCGGCCCTCGCGCCCGCAGCGCGCTCGGCGACGACGATCGCGGTCGCGATCGCGCCGTCGTGCGAGAGGGAGAGGTGGAGGTGAGCGACGTCCTGCGCCTCGGCGGCCCGCAGCGTCGCGCCGCGGATCCGCAGGTGGGGACGCTGTCCGGTGGTGCGCTCGACGGTGACGTCCTGCCAGGAGAAGTCCCCGGGCGAGCCGAGCGCCTTGCCGACGGCCTCCTTCGCGGCGACACGCGCGGCGCGGGAGGCCTCGGACAGCCCTCGCTCCCCCGGCGTCAGGAGCCGGTCCAGCAGCGCGGGGGTGCGCTCGATCATCGCGGTCAGGCGCGGGATGTCCACGACGTCCACGCCGACACCGACGACGGTGCCGCCGTCGCGGGGCGCGAACGCCCGGCCGCCGAAGGTCTCCTCGGGGCCGGGCGTCGGGATGCTCGAGGTGGTCACCTCGGCAGTATCACACCCTTGCCTGCGGAAAGGGGGCGCAAGGGATCACTCGACGGTGACGGACTTGGCGAGATTGCGGGGCTGGTCCACGTCCAGGCCCTTCGCGGTCGCCAGCTCGCAGGCGAAGATCTGCAGCGGGATCACCGTCAGCAGCGCGGCGAACAGGGTGCTGGTCTGCGGGACGCGGAGCACCACGTCCGAGTACGGCAGCACGTCGTCGTCCCCCTCCTCGGCGATCACCAGGGTGCGGGCGCCGCGGGCGCGGACCTCCTGGATGTTCGAGACCACCTTGGAGTGCAGGGACTCGCGGCCGCGCGGGGAGGGCACGATGACGAACACCGGCTGCCCCTCCTCGACCAGGGCGATCGGGCCGTGCTTGAGCTCGCCGGCGGCGAAGCCCTCGGCGTGGATGTAGGCGATCTCCTTGAGCTTGAGCGCGCCCTCCATCGCGGTGGGGTAACCCACGTGCCGGCCCAGGAACAGCACGCTGGTGGCGTCCTGCATGTCCTTC
>DXDT01000098.1 GCA_019115335.1 Candidatus Brachybacterium merdigallinarum | reverse complement strand
GAGGGCGGGCTCATGATCATCGTGATCGTGGTGGCCGTCCTCAATGTGATCATGACGTCCGTGTACCTGCCGCGGATCATGCGGCGCTCCGGCCAGATCCACACCGAGGACGGCTACGTGATGATGCTGGCGCCCGACGGGTTCCACCGCCCCACGCCCGGTGGCACCGAGCACCGCCGGTGGGACGAGGTGGAGCTGTCAGCGCTCTCGGACTCCGGCAATGTCGTCGCACTGCGGGTCGCGCTGCCGGGTGAGAGCTACACCCTCCGCGCCCAGTACCTGGATCCCCAGCCCGAGCAGATCGTCGAGCACGCGGACGAGCTGCGCCGGCTCTCCTGAGCGACGCCCCCGCCGAGCACTCAGAACAGGATCGTGGCGAGCTCGCCGACCTGGTGGAAGCCGGCTGCGGCATAGGCCCGACGAGCCGGCTCGTTGAACTCGTTGACGTACAGGGACACCGTGGGGGAATGATCGCGGCGCACCTGGCGTGCGAGCTCGACCATCGCCGAGCGCCCCAGGCCGCGTCCCCGCCGCTCGGGGTCGACCCAGACGCCGTGGATCTGCGAGACCGGGCCGAAGCGCGCCCCGACATCGGCCTTGAACACCACCGCGCCGTCCTGGACCACGACATAGGTGCGCCCCAGACGGATCAGCTCCCGCACCCGCGCCCGGTAGGAGCGGCCGCCGTCGCCACGGGTGGGATCGATGCCGACCTCCTCGCGGAACATCGCGACCGCTGCGGGGTAGACGATGTCGTCCTCCCCGATCCGGGCGCGGCGCAGCCCGGTCACCGTGAGATCGGGCAGCTGCTCGGCGGCGACCAGCAGGGGCTGGCTCCATCGGTACTCGCGCACGTCCCGCCCCCACAGCGGTGCGAGCTCGCGCCACATGATCTCGATGTCTCCTCGGATGCCGACCACCGAGGAGGCCCGGCGAGCCCGCGGCGCCGCGAACCGCCCGAACTCCACCAGTGCCTCCCCGGTGGCCGAGATCGGGGAGAGGTTCACGCCGTGCCAGAGCAGGCCGGCGGGCCGGGTCTCGTCACCGGCCACGGAGAACTCGTTCGAGATCGCGCTCATCCGGGCGATATCCGTCAGTCGGGCCCCGGCCAGGGCGTTGGCGACCGGGTCGCGCAGGGCGAAGGCCAGCGCCAGCTCTCCACCGCCCATCCGCAGCGGCCGGATCCGTCCAGGACGTCGGAACATCCCGCTCATCCCCTGCCCGCGGGCGCGGTGGCGCGAGTGGAGGAGCGATCCGGGCGTGGGTCACCGGGCTGCCTCCGCGTCCCGCAGGTGGTCCCCGTCGAGCTCTTGGTCATCTGCCCATTATGGGGTCTGCCGTCCTGCCCGGGAGCCGCTCCGTGAACGTCACCGGGCCGGACGGCTAGGGGAACAGACGGATCGGGGCGACGATGTCCGCATAGAGCAGCAGCAGCGTCATCGCCAGGAACGCGAGCGCGACGACATTGGTGACCGGGAGCATGCGGGAGATGTCCACCGGTCCCGGATCCGGCTTTCCGCGCAGCCGGGCCAGAGCGCGCCGCGCCCCTTCGAGGAGTGCACCGCCCACATGACCGCCGTCCAGCGGCAGCAGGGGCACCAGGTTGAAGACGAACAGAGCCATGTTCAGCGAGGCGAGGACCGAGATCATGGTGCCGGTCTTCTCCCGCAGCTCGAAGCCGGGCTGGTCCGCGGAGGCGATCTCCCCGGCGAGGCGGGTCACCCCCACCACGCCGAGCGGACCGTTGGGGTCGCGCTCCTGGGGACCGAACGCGGCCTGGGCGACCTCGACCAGCCGCACGGGCAGGGACAGGACCATCGACCCGGTGCGCGTGAACGCGTCCCAGGCCATCTCGGGAACCTGGGCCGGGGACTGCCGTACGAGATCCGGGGTGCCGGCGACCCCGAGGAATCCGACCTCCTCGGTGACCAGGGTGCCGTCCTCGGCGAAGACGGCCGCACCGTCCTCGTCGAGCACGGGCCGGGCATCGACGATCGGCTCGGCCTCCAGGGTGAGCAGCTGCCCATCCCGGTCCACGACCACCTCGATGCTGCGATCACCGGCCGCACGCACCGCGGAGGTGACGTCGTCCCAGGTCTTGATCGAGTGCCCGTCGATCTCGCGCAGCACGTCACCGGGCAGGATGCCGGCTGCCAGCGCCGGCGCCTCGGGCTGGCCCTCGCAGCTGGCATCCGCCGGGGCATCGGCCGGCAGGACGCATTCGGAGACCGAGCCGACGGTCGGGGTCACGGCGGGCATCCCCACCCCGGAGACCATGACCACCATCAGCAGGATCGAGATCAGCAGGTTCATGGTCGGCCCGCCCAGCATCACCACGAGCTTCTTGGGCACCGACAGCGCCACGAACGTGCGGTGGGCGTCGCCGGAGTCGTACTGGGAGGCCTCGTGCTCCTTGGCCTCCTGGGCCATCTGCTGGAGGAAGCCGGTGGAGTCCTCGCGGACGGTGCCCTCGGGGTCGCCCTTGTGCGGGGGGTACATGCCGATCATGCGGATGTAGCCGCCCAGCGGCACCGCTTTGATCCCGTACTCCGTCTCGCCGCGGCGGCGGGAGAGCACGGTGGGTCCGAAGCCGATCATGTACTGGGTGACCTTGACGCCGAACAGCTTGGCGGGCACCAGGTGACCGATCTCGTGCAGGGCGATGGACAGCGCCAGCCCCACGCCGATGATCAGGATCCCCAGCCCGGCGGCGGCCAGGGTCATCATGCGATGCGCTCCCCTGCCGCGCGATCTCCTGCTGCGAGCTTCCCGGCGCTGTGCACCCCGGCAGTGCGCCGCCCCCCGGGGCGGTGGGTCCCGGTCACGGGACGGAGGCCATCACGTCCGCCACGTGATCGAGGTACACGTCCACGACCGCCTCCTGGTAGCCGTCGGCGCCGCGGCGCCGACGGAATGCCGCCCGCCGCACATCGTCCACGCTCATCGGGAGGCCCTCGGTGAAATAGGCGACGAGCTGGTCGCACAGCGCGTCGACATCGGTGCGATCGTAGGCGGGCTCGCCCTGGGCGGCGGGGGCGAAGCGCTCACCGGCCGGACGCTCGAGACGCTCCTTGAGGACCTCGGCGCGACGGGTCAGCTGCTCGATCCAGGCCTGCTCGCCCTGTTCGGCGATCGCGTCGTCGCGAGCCTGGAGGGCGAAGGCGTCGGAGAGTCGGTCCAGCGCCTCGTCGACCACGCGCATGTCGTAGCCGCCGCGCTCGGTGCCGAAGCTGGCCGAGGTGATGTCAGCGCCGGTGAAGCCGGGCTCCCGGTCCTCGTAGGCCGTGCGGGCCCTGGCGAGGAACTCGTCCACCTCGCTCATGTCGTAGCCGACACTCATGCGGGAGACGCGCTCGAACGAAGTGCTCACCTGACGGTCCTTCCTAGGGGCTGTGGCGACCCCACTCTAGCGGTGCCCGCGGGGGCTCTGCGCGAGGCATGCGGGAGGTCGGGGCAGATCAGCCGCGGCCCTTCAGGTGCGGCACCGCCACGTTGTCCAGCCAGTTGTCGACCTCCTCCATGTCGTAGGTGCCGCCGAAGCGGGCAGGGGTGAAGCGCTTGTGCATGATCTCCTCCGGCGTGACCGAGCCGTCCTGGCGGCAGATCGCCAGCAGGACCCGGTCCACGTACTCGTCGACCTCGTCGACGCGGTACCCCTCCCCGAAGCTCCGGCCGGTGAACCGGGGCGGGTCCAGCTGGGCCGGTGACCGGGGTGCCGGCGCCGAGGCGGAGGCACCGCCGGGGTGCGCCGGCAGGGGCCGCCCGGCGCGCTCCGCGGACTCCTTCGCCTCCAGGGCCGGGACGAGCGTGCCCGAGATCAGGTCCTCGACCTCCTGGTGCTCGTACCCGAGGCCGATCATCCGCACCGGGGTGAACTGCTTATCACGGGCCGCCGCGGCGGTGAGATCCGTGCTCGCCCCGTTGAGCGTGCGTTCGACCTCCGCGAGGAAGTCATCGACCTCACCGAGGTCGTAGCGCTCCCCGCGTCGAGTGGTCCGCAGTTCCCAGTTCATCTCTCCCTCTCCTGTCCGATCGTTCAGGCGTCGCCGGTGCCGGCGCCCGCGACCGCCTCGACACGGGCGACCCGCGCCTCGCGGTCCTCGCGGTGGGCGTCGGACTCGATCACCTCGGCGGCGAGCTGGCCGCAGGCGCCGTCGATGTCCGAGCCGCGGGTGTCGCGGATCGTGGCGGAGATGCCGTTGTCCCGCAGGATCTCCACGAAGCGCTTCTCGACCAGCGGATCCGAGGCGGTCCACTTCGAGCCCTTGACCGGGTTCAGCGGGATCGGGTTGACGTGGATCCAGTGCGCGCCGCCCTTGGCGATCAGCCGGTCGGCGAGCATCTGGGCGCGGTGG
>DXDT01000097.1 GCA_019115335.1 Candidatus Brachybacterium merdigallinarum | reverse complement strand
CGCCCGGGTGTGGAGATCACCCTGCCGATGGCAGATGTGTTCGGCCGCGGCGGCGCGCTGAAGTCCTCCTGGTACGGGGACTGCCTGCCCGAGCGGGACTTCCCGTACCTGACCGATCTGTTCCTGCAGGGACGCCTGCCGCTGGACCGCTTCGTCACCGGCCGCACCGATCTGGCCGGCACCGACGCGGCGCTGGACGGCCTGCACGATGGCACGAACCTGCGCACCGTGGTGGAGGTGACCAAGTGACCGCGCGACTGGACCATGCCGTGACCTCGGGAACCTTCTCGCTGGACGGCGAGACGCACCAGGTCGACAACAATGTGTGGGTGCTCGGCGACGACGAGCAGTGCATCGTCTTCGACGCCCCGCACGACATCGAGACCGTCACCGAGCTGGTCGGGGACCGCGAGTGCGTGGGCATCCTGCTCACCCATGCACATGACGACCATGTGCGGATGGCCCCGGAGCTGTCCGAGGAGCTCGAGGCGCCGCTGCTGCTGAACCCGGCGGATCGCGAGGTCTGGCAGCTCACCCACGGGGACCTGCCCTGGGACGACGACGTCGCCGACGGCGACATGTTCACCGTCGCCGGCATCGAGATCGAGGCGCTGCACACCCCCGGCCACTCCCCCGGCTCGACCTGCTACTACGTCGAGGCGCTGGGCGCCGTGTTCGTCGGCGACACCCTGTTCGAGGGCGGGCCCGGCGCGACCGGGCGCTCCTTCTCCTCCCGGGAGACGATCGAGGACTCGATCCGCGAGCGCCTGTTCGCGCTGCCGGAGGAGACCGTGGTCCACACCGGTCACGGCCCGGACACCACGATCGGCGCCGAGAAGAAGGCGGCGCAGGGCGACTGGCTCTGAGCCACGGCAGCTCCGGGTGAGCGCCGGCCCCCTGGTCCTGACGCGCTTGTCCTGACCGATCACCGCGGCGGCGGTCCTCCACGGAGGGCCGCCGCCGCGGTGCGTCCAGGCCTCCCGAGCCGGTCGACGCCACCCTTGGGCCGTGTCGCGCATCACACTCTGGCGCTGCGGGCTGGAGTGTGCCGCTCCGGCACAGTGTGTGCTCCGTATCGACAGCCGTCCTCGACTCTCCGATGGAGGCGCACGATGGATACCGACACGACACAGAGCACCGACTCGACTCAGAGGACCACCGAGGCAGAGGGCGCCACGAGCCAGCAGATCATCGACCAGATGGGCGGTGCCACCGGGCTCGCCCTCTCCACGACCCCCGTCATCGCCCTGGTGGTGGCGCACCTCTTCCTCCCACTGATGCCCACCCTCGCCGTCGCGATCGGCGCGGGAGCCGTCCTGTTCATCGTGCGCCTGGTCCGCGGGGAGAAGGTGCCCTCGGCGATCGGCAGCCTGCTCGGCGTGGCCCTGGCCGCCGCGCTCGTGATCTGGACCGGCTCGGTCCGGGAGTTCTTCGTCATCGGCATCTGGGTCGCCCTGGCGATCTCCCTCCCCACCGCGATCTCGGTCCTGGTGGGGCGCCCCCTGACCGGCATCATCTGGAACGCCGCGCACGGAGGTGAGCACGCATGGACGCAGGACCGCCCCACCTTCCGCGCGCACGTCATCGCCACCTCGGCCATCGCCGTCGTCCACGCCGCCAAGTTCGTGGTGCAGCAGTGGATGTACGTCGCGGGGAACGTGACCGCCCTCGGCATCGCGGACACCGTCATGGGAGCCCCGCTGACCATCGCACTCGCCCTCGTCGTGGTGTGGGCGTTCCGCCGCAGCACGAAGCGGCTGCGCACCACCGCGGCGCACCCCGTGGAGACCGCCACCGATCCCCGCGGGGACGACGCCGCCACCGGCGACCTGATCGACGGAAGGACCCTCTGATGCCCACCGCCCCGACGTCCACCGCTTCGGCCCTCACCATCGACGACCTCCTGCGACCGCCGGAGCGCTCGGCGATCATGATCTCCCCGGACGGCACCCGGCTGGCGTACCTGGCCATGTGGCACCAGCGGCTCAACATCTGGGTCGAGGAGATCGACGCCGGCACCCCGCCCCGCTGCGTCACCGCTGACGGCACCCGCTCCATCACCCGGTACCTCTGGGCCGACGACTCCCGCCACCTCCTCTACCAGCAGGACAGCGGCGGCGACGAGAACTGGCACGTCTTCCGCGTCGACCTCGACCGGCCCGGCGCCCCGGCGGTGGACCTCACCCCGTTCCGCGGCGCCACCGTCCAGGCGCTCGAGCTCCGGCAGGGCCGCCCCGGGCACGCGACATTGCAGATGAATGCCGAGAGCGCCGCCGAGTTCGACCTCTACGACCTCGAGATCGCCACCGGTGACCTGACCCGGCTCGCTCCCAGCCCCGGGAGGGGGAGCACCTGGATGGTCGTCGGCGACATGCTCCTGCGCAGGAGCATGCGAGCGGACGGCACCTGGGAGCTCTGGCAGGACGAGACGCTCATCGCCACCTTCGACGGGGACGCCTACCCGATGGACGTCCACCCCTTCGAGGCCGCTGCGGACGGCTCCAGCATCTGGTTCGGCTCCTATCGCGGCACCGACCACCTGCATCCGGCCCGCCTCGACCTGGCCACCGGGGAGGAGACGATGATCCATCACCATCCCCACGCCGACCTGGACACGAGATCCCTGGTCTTCACGAACCTGCCGTCCCCGCTGATCCGCCACCGCCGCACCGGTGAGCTGCTCGGGGTGCGCTATCACGGGATGCGCCTGCACACCGCGCCCCTGGACCCGCACTTCGCGGAGGTCCTCGAGGCGGTCAGCACCCTGTGCGACGGGGACATCGGCGCTCTCACCAGCGATGTCGACCAGCGGCGGTGGGTGGTGTCATTCGTGCACGACCGCGATCCCCAGACCTGGCTCTACGACCACCGCACCGGCTGCAGCCGGCTCCTGGCACGGAGCCTGGAACACCTGGACGTGGATCTGCTCGCCCCCGTCGAGAGCATCGAGATCACGGCCCGCGACGGGCTGCGACTGCCCGCCTATCTCACGCTCCCCGGGCACCGGGAGCCGCGGGACCTGCCCCTGGTCCTGATGCCCCACGGCGGGCCCTGGGCACGGGACTGGTGGCGGTACGACTCCGTCGTCCAGCTCTGGGCGAGCCGGGGAAACGCCGTGCTGCAGCCCCAGTTCCGCGGCTCCGCCGGCTTCGGACGCGAGCACATGGAAGCGGGCGTGGGCGAGTTCGCCGGGCGCATGCACGAGGACCTCCTCGATGCCGTCGACTGGGCGATCGCCCAGGGCTTCGCGGGCCCCGAGCGGATCGGCGTGTTCGGCGGATCCTACGGCGGCTATGCCGCGCTCGTGGGCGTCGCATTCACCCCGGACCGCTTCGCGGCAGCGGTCGAGTACGTGGGGGTCTCCGACCTCGTCGACTACCTGCGCTCCCTGGCGGAGTACGCCAGAGATGGGCTGGTGAACAACTGGTACCGGTACGCGGGCGATCCGTCGGACCCGGAGCAGGCCGCCGATCTGAGGGCCCGCTCCCCGATCACCCGGATCAGGGACATCCGCTCCCCGCTGATGGTGGTGCAGGGCGCCAACGACGTGCGGGTACGACGCGAGAACTCCGACCGGATCGTCGCCGGCCTGCGGGAGCAGGGGAACGAGGTGGAGTACCTGGTCTTCGACGACGAGGGGCACTTTATCCTCAATCCGGAGAACGTGCGGGCCCTGTACCGGGCGGCGGACGCGTTCTTCGCGCGGCATCTGGCGACGGACCCCGCTGCCGCTTCGACCGCATGAGCGTCTCTCAGTCAGCGGCCAGCAGCTCATGGCACCTGCCCAGCACCCGCAGCTGAGCCGGGGAGTACAGCTCGGCCAGGGCCTCGCCGATGCTCCGTGTCCCGAGACTGCGCGACGCGCCCTCGCCGAACCCGAGATCGTGCAGCTCGGGGGAGGCGGCGAGGGCGTCGCGGACCGTCTCTGCCATCCGCACGGCGACGTCCTCGCACACCTCTGCCGGCGCCTCCTCGGGCAGCGCCTCGAAGTCCGCCACCACCCGCGCATCGGGAATCGCCTCCCCCACGCGCTCCCACGCCCGGAGCGAGTCCTCGTCGAGCACAGGGGAGAGGACGGTGAGGAAGTCGCCGTCCGAGCTGCCCGTGGTCCCGCTGGACATCTCCCAGGCCTCGGGCTCCTCGAGCAGCCGGGAGATCTCTCCCCTGACGGCGACCAGTCGGTCGATCTCGGCGGTGGTCTCCGAGGCCAGTGCCGCCAGGACCTCCCGGTAGCTGTCGGTGGTGGGATCCAGGGTGGGGATCTCCGCGAGCGGCACACCCAGGTCCACCAGGCGCCTGATGTGCATCAGCTGGATCAGATGCCGCACCCCGTAGTGCTTGTACCCGTTGGAGGAGCGGGGCGGCTCGGGCAGCAGTCCCTGGTCGTGGTAGTGCCTCACCGCTCGCAACGACGTCCCCGCGAGCTCGGCGAGCTCCCGCGTGCTCCACGCCATCGGTCGCCTCTTCCTGCCGTCGGATTCCGCTCCCCGAACCTACGCCATGCTCCGCGGTGATCGGTAAGGGCTCGGCGTCCCCGGCAGGGCTCTTAGTCGGTGTCCGTCGGCCCCGCTCCACCCCGCAGGCTGGCGAGATAGGCGTTGTAGTCCCGTAGCTCGGCCTCGCCGTCGCGGTCGGCCTTGCGGTCCCACTGCTTCGCACGGCGGTCCTCGGAGCGCATCCAGAGCACCACCACGATGATCGCGTACAGGACGGTGGGGATCTCGGAGACCGCCCACATGATCGAGCCGCCGCGCACCTGGATCAGCTCCAGGCGCTCCATCGAGTACATGCCGAGCTCCAGGTACCAGCGCTCGGCGATGAGCCAGGTCGCCGAGACCAGCGCCACCCCGAAGAACGCGTGATAGGCGAGGGTGACCAGCAGGGTGATCAACTTCAGCACCGGGTTGATGACGTGGGTGGAGGGGTCGATGCCGATCATCACCCAGGCGAACAGGTAGCCGGAGGCGAGGAAGTGCACGGTCATCGCCACGTGCCCCGCGTGGTGGTACATCGCCAGCTCGAACAGCGGCGAGAAGTAGAAGACCACCAGCGAGCCGGCGAACAGCACCCCGGCCACCGGCGGGGAGGAGATGATCCTCGAGTAGCCGGAGTGCAGGGCGGCCAGCACCCATTCGCGCACGCCCCGCGAGCCGTCGGTGCGCGGGGCGACAGCGCGGGACAGCAGCGTGACGGGGGCGCCGAGCACCCACAGCGGCGGTACGATCATCATCATCGCCATGTGCTGGACCATGTGGGCGTCGAAGCGGAACTTGCCCCACGCGGCCGCTCCCCCGCACATCACCCACGCCAGCGCCACACAGCCGGCCAGGAACAGCACGGTGCGCAGCCACGGCCAGGAATCTCCGCGGCGGCGCAGCCGCACCACCCCCACGAGGTAGGCGCCGCCCATCGCGGCCGCGATGAGCACAGCGCCCCAGTCCGGCTGGAACAGGGTGAACATCGTGGTGGGGTTGAACTCCTGCTCCGGCGGCAGGAAGCCGACCAGGGAGAGGATCGTCAGATCGCCCACGGCGGGGATCTCCTGGGGCACCGGTGGGGCGGTGCGGCCCAGTGCGATCGATCCGCCGATCACCGCGGCCATCAGCACGCCCTCGGTCACCGCGAGGTGGCGGAAGCGCAACCTCTCCCCCAGGCGCCGGCGCTGCATCGCACCGAGCGCGGCCAGCAGCACCAGGCCGACGGACTTGGCGAGCACCACCCTGCCGTACCCGGTGGTGACCAGCTCGCTCAGCGATGACATCCGGATCGAGGCGGACAGCACCCCGCTGAGGGCGAGCAGCACCACCGCTGCCAGCGCCCACGGGGAGAAGCGACGGATGGTGACGGCGAGCTGCTGGTCGTCGAGCCAGGGCGTGATCAGGGCGATCACGAGCAGGCCGCCTGCCCACACGGTGACCCCGAGCAGATGCAAGGCGATGCCGTTGACGGCATTGATGTGGTCCAGGCTGGCGCCGGCGTGACCGGCCAGTCCCAGGGCGAGCACACCGAGACCCGCCAGGGCCAGGCCCCAGCAGGCCATCACCGTGGAGCGGGCGAGGGTGAACAGCAGCGCGGCGAGTCCGGCGCAGAGCGCGATCAGCAGCTGGATGCGGCCGAGCTCCCCGGCCAGGGCCACGTCCCACGGGTTCAGCGTCGATCCGGCACCGGTGGCTTCGAGGCCGCCCAGCGGGATCTGCGCCACCGCACCCAGGGTCCACAGCGCGGCGCCGAGGGCGGCGATGCGCACCGTGCGGCCGCGGGCCCCGTGCAGCGTGGTGACCTCGCGCCGGGACGGGCCGGGCAGGAGCAGCACGGCGGTGCCTCCCGCGCCGATCGCCAGCAGCAGTCCCAGGTGGTGCAGGGCGCGCACGGCGGGCAGTCCCCAGGTGACCAGGGCGGAGGCGGGGACCAGGGCGTTCGGCGCGGCCGCCCCGGTAGCGATCAGCGCGAGGAGGGCGGCGCCGATGGTCAGCAGGAGCAGCAGCGACGCGGTGATCGCTCCGGTCCAGGCGGCGCGTCGGCCTCGGCCAGGGCCGAGCGCAGGGGATGCCGAGGAGACGACAGTGCCGTCCCGGAGCTCGCTCACCGACTCCTCCTCCTCTGCCGCAGGGTCTCGTAGAGGCACACCGTCGCGGCGGTGTGCACGTTGAGGGATTCGGCGAGACCGGCCAGGGGGATGCGCACCTGCAGCTGCGCGCTCTCCAGGGTGGCGGGGTCCAGGCCGTGGGCCTCGTTCCCGAGGATCCAGGCGATCCGCTCGGGCAGTTCGATGTCGAACAGCTCCGTCTCAGCATATCCGCTGGTCGCTGCGGTCACGAAGGCGTGTTCGGTCACGGTGCGCAGCAGCGTGGGCGCGTCGGCGCCGGTCACGACCGGCAGGTGGAACAGGCTGCCGGTCGCGGCGCGCACCGCCTTCGGGGAGAACGGATCGGTGCTGGTCCGGGTGAGGATCACCAGGTCTGCGCCGGCGGCGTCCGCGGTGCGGATCAGGGTGCCGACGTTGCCGGGATCGCGCACCTCGTGAAGGACGACGGCGGTCGCGGGACCGTGCGCGGGCAGGGCCGCCATAGCCTGCGCCGTCTGCGCGGGGTCCTCCGCGGGCAGGCGCCCGATCGCGATCACGCCCTGCGGGGAGACGGCGCCCTGGCCGGGCCCCGCCTCCGCCTCGCGCACCATGGCGCGGACGATGTGGTCCTGGACCTGCTGGACGGGGATGCCGGCGCGCGCCGCCAGGTCCGGCAGCTCGGGGTGCTCCCCGGCGGCATGCTCGGTGAGGTACAGGGTCTGTGCGAGGTCCGCCCGGTGGGCGAGCAGGGAGCGGACGGACTGGGGCCCCTCGACGCGGAACAGTCCCTGCTTGCGACGCGCCGAGCGCCCGGCCAGTGCGGCGATCGATCGCACCCGCGCGGAGCGGGGCGAGGTGATCACGGACTGGTCCGGGCGCTCGGTCATCGAACGTGCGCGCAGATCAGGCTGCGGGGGCGTTGACGTCCTTGGGGAGGGCCTTCTTGGCGACCTCGACCAGGGCGGCGAAAGCCGGGGCGTCGTTCACGGCGAGCTCGGCGAGCATGCGACGGTCCACCTCGACACCCGCGAGGCCGAGGCCCTGGATGAAGCGGTTGTAGGTCATGCCGTT
>DXDT01000096.1 GCA_019115335.1 Candidatus Brachybacterium merdigallinarum | reverse complement strand
GGTCGGGCACGGGGTCCGCCGGCGGGTCGGAAGCGGGGTCGGGCTCCCCGGTGAGCGCCAGGTAGGCGTCCTCGAGGGTCGCCGGGGCGAGGGAGAAGCCCTCGATCCGACCCTCGGCATGCTGACGGGTGGCCCAGGCGACCGCAGTCGCTGCATCCGCTGCCGCGATGGTGAGGAGGATGCGCCGTCCGATGCGGACCCGACGTCGCAGGGGCAGGCCGGGCGTGGCTTCACTCGGATCTGCGTGGCCGGGAAGGACATGCAGCTCCAGGCGCAGGTCGCTGCCCTGGGTCCCGCGCAGGCGCGCCGGCGATCCATCAGCCACGACCCGGCCCCGGTCGAGGATCACCAGCTCGTCCACGATGCGCTCCGCCTCGGCGACGTTATGGGTGACCAGCAGGACTCCGCTGCCCTGATCGCCGCGGCGGCGCACCGCCTCCCAGAGCAGGCGGCGGCGCGAGGCGTCGATGTCGTTGGTGGGCTCATCGAGGATCAGCAGCGGGGTGGGCGCCGCGACGGCCATGGCGAAGCCGGTCAGGCGCCGGATCCCACCGGACAGGCCCCCACCCTCCGGCAGTGCGCGCTGATCCAGCCAGGGGCCGATGTCCAGCTCCTCGGCCAGGTCGGTGGCGACCCGGCGGGCGTCACGGCTGGTGAGCCCTCGCAGGCGACCGGCGATCTCGATCGCCGAGCGAGGGGTGAGCCCGTCGATCGGGACCTGCGCCTGCGCTTGCAGGGCGACGTGTCGGCGTGCGGTGCCTGGGGAGTGCACGGCGTCGGTGGCACTGACCCGGATCTCCCCCGCATCGGGCCTCAGCAGGCCGACCACCTGGGCGACCAGGGTGGTCTTGCCCGCGCCGTTGTGCCCCAGCAGGCCCACCACATCCCCGGAGCGGACGCGGAGGGAGATGTCGTCGTTCGCCACGACGCTGCCGTAGCGGCGGGTGAGGCCGGTGATGCTCAGGACGTCGGAGTTCATGCCAGCTCCTCAGATACCGAAAGTATTTGCATACCGACGGTATGTGGATACTGGCGGTACGTCAATGGGCGCGGGCGATCTACCCTGGGGTCATGACACAGCTTCCCGATCCCCTCTCCCGCCTGGATCGCCAGCGGCAGACGCGTGAGGCGCTGATCTTCGCGGCCCGCGCGGTGTTCTCCGAGGACGGCTATCACGCTGCGAGCCTGGATCGGATCGCGCGGGAGGCAGGATTCTCCAAGGGTGCGGTGTACTCGAACTTCGAGGGGAAGTCCGCCCTGTTCCTGGCTGTCCTGGACCGGAATCTGGAACTGGCCGGGGACGACCAGTCCGACCCGTTCGAGGCGCCGAGCAACCCGTCGTCCACGGGGCGGGACCTGGCGGAGCGGGAAGGCTATCCGCTGCCGGCGACCCAGGGATTCGCGCTGGCCACGCTGGAGTTCATCGCCACCGCCGCCCGGGACGACGAGCTCGCACCGCAGCTGCACCAGCGCCTGGCAGCCGTTCTGGAGCGCTACCGGGAGATCGCCCGGAAGGCGCGCCCCGAGGATGACCCGCTCTCGGTGGCGGAGGTCGGCGCGTTGCTGGCGGCACTGGATCAGGGGGCCGGGCTGATCCTGCTCGCCGGCGATGCCCTGCCGGCACCTGAGGTGTTCACCGCCGGGATGCGGCGCCTGGTCGACCCGGCACGGGCAGCGGCCGAGGGGGAATCCGGCGGCTGACGCCTCGGGATCACGTGCCCGGGCTGCGGCGGCACGACAAGGAGGCGACTCAGACGGCGTGCATCGGCAGCGCCACGAAGGCGGGACGCGGGTCGGATCGCAGTCGCCCGTAGGTGTCCACGTCGATCCGTTCACCATCGACGAGGAACTTCGCCCGCTCGGTGCCCTCCCGGACGAATCCTGCGTGGCGGGCGACCACGCCCGAGGCCGGATTGTTCACCCGATGCCCCAGCTCCAGGCGTTCCAGGCCCCGCTCCGAGAGCGCCCATTCGGCCACCGTCGCGGCGGCTCTGCTGGTCCACCCGCGTCCTCGGGCGGCGGCGGTCATCCAGTACCAGAACCACCCGCTGAGGTTGGCCTCGTCGACGCTCACGCAGACCAGGCCCACGAGCACATCGTGGTCCACGACGGCCCATGCCTCGTGGGGCGAGTCCGGCGCGATGAGCCGAGCCACGTACTGCGCGGCTTCGTCCGTGCTGGTCACCTCGCCCTGGCGCGCCATGTCGGGGTGGGAGGCGAAGGCGTCCAGCACGGCGGCGGCATCGCCAGCGCGCAGTCGGCGCAGCGTCGGCCCGGTGGAGTCGTCCATGCGATGGCCTCAGGCGTCGAGGACGTAGCGCAGGGTCTCCACCACCTGGTCGGTGGTCGTGCACCAGGCCTGGGCCTCGGCGTCGACCTCCTTGAGGGGGTGGATGAGGTCGGCATCGTGCAGGGTGACGTAGGGGGTGCCGAGGGCCGCACAGTAGCCGGCGTCGAAGGCGGCGTTCCACTGCTTGTACTGGCTCCCGAAGCGCACCACCACCAGATCGGCCTGCTGGATCAGGGTGCGGGTGCGGATGGCGTTGACCTTGGCGGACTGGTGGTCACGCCAGAACTGGCTGTCGTTCTCGCCGAGGTGGTCGCCCGCGGCGTCGCTCGCGGGGTGGTCGGTGACCGGCGCGGTGAAGTCGATGTCCAGGCCGGCGGCCTCGCTGCCGCGCTGGATCTCCTCGCGCCATCCGGTGTGGATCTCGCCGGAGAGATAGACGGTGAAACTCATGGCTGCAGGCTCCTTCGCCGGGGCGCGGGGACCGTGACGGGCGCGGGTCGGTCGTGCCCCTCATCCTATCCGGCCAGGGAGAGTTCGAGCCGCATTCCTCCTCCCGCGCGCACCCGCTCAGCCGTCCAGGTGCCGGGCCAGGTGCGACCCCGTGAGGCTGCCGGCGGCGGCGAGCTGATCCGGGGTGCCGGCGGCGACGATGCGGCCGCCGGAGGCACCGCCGCCCGGCCCCATGTCGATCACCCAGTCGGCGTTGGCGATCAGGTCGAGGTCGTGCTCGATGACCAGGACGCTCGCACCGTTCTCGACCAGCCGATCCAGCACGTGCACGAGGGTGCGCACGTCCAGGGGGTGCAGCCCCACGCTCGGCTCGTCGAAGACGAACACGGCGTCACGCTGGGTGCGGCCCATCTGGCCGGCGAGCTTGAGCCGCTGCGCCTCGCCGCCGGAGAGCGCCGGGGTGTCCTCGCCGAGGGTGAGATAGCCCAGGCCCAGGTCGATCAGCGTCTCGAGCG
>DXDT01000095.1 GCA_019115335.1 Candidatus Brachybacterium merdigallinarum | reverse complement strand
CACGGCACCGAGGTCGAGGCGCTGGGCTGGAACAAGGAGTCCCAGTCCGGCTCGATCGTGGGCACCTTCGAGGACCAGTCCAAGGGCAAGGCCGTCTCCGACGAGTTCTACAACGCCGGCGCGGACATCATCATGCCGGTCGCGGGCCCCGTCGGCGCCGGCACCCTCGCCTCCGCCAAGGAGGGCGAGAACCGCCACGTGATCTGGGTCGACGCCGACGGCTACGAGACCAACTCCTCCGATCCCGAGGCGCAGTCCCGCATCCTCACCTCGGTGATGAAGGAGATGACCGTCGCGGTCGAGGACGTCATCGCCGGCGCCGCGGGCGACGCCTACGACGCCACCCCGTACATCGGCACCCTCGAGAACGGCGGCGTGGGCCTGGCCCCGTACCACGACTACGAGGACGACGTCCCCGCAGAGCTCACCGCCGAGATCGAGGAGCTGACCCAGCAGATCATCGACGGCGAGGTCGAGGTCGAGTCCGAGGGCTCGCCCGAGGCCGCCTGAACCATCCCACCGCAGCGCGGCCCCTGCCCACCGGGCGGGGGCCGCGTCGCCACGGAGGTGGGAAGACGGTAGCGTCAGCCCACCATCGCCGTCGCTGGAGGAAGCGAGTGCTGTGAAGCTCGAACTGCGCGGGATCACGAAGACCTTCGGGTCGCTCGTGGCCAATGACGCCATCGACCTCGTCGTCGAGCCCGGGGAGATCCACTCCCTGCTGGGCGAGAACGGGGCCGGAAAGTCCACCCTGATGAACGTGCTGTACGGCCTGTACCGGCCCGACGGCGGCGAGATCCTGCTGGACGGGAAGCCGGTCCACTTCTCCGACCCGGGAGACGCCATGGCCGCCGGCATCGGCATGGTCCACCAGCACTTCATGCTGGTGCCCGTCTTCACGGTCGCCGAGAACGTGATGCTGGGCCACGAGCCGACCCGCGGCGGCCTGCTCGACCTCGCCGCGGCCCGGAAGCTGGTGCGGGAGATCTCCGCCCGCTTCGGCTTCGACCTGGACCCCGACGCGATCGTCGAGAACCTCCCCGTCGGCGCCCAGCAGCGCGTCGAGATCGTCAAGGCGCTCTCCCGCCGCGCGGAGGTGCTGGTGCTGGACGAGCCCACCGCCGTGCTCACCCCGCACGAGACCGACGAGCTGATGGAGATCATGCGCCAGCTCCGGGCCGAGGGCACCTCGATCGTGTTCATCACCCACAAGCTGCGCGAGGTCAAGGCCGTCTCCGACCGCATCACCGTGATCCGCCTGGGCAAGGTGGTGGGAGAAGCCGACCCCGGCGCCGATCAGGCCGAGCTCGCCTCGCTGATGGTGGGCCGCTCCGTCTCCCTCGCCCAGGACAAGGCCCCCGCCCGGGCCGGCGAGGTCGCGCTCGCCGTGACCGACCTGCAGGTCACCGATGAGGCCGGGGTGCACACCCTGGACGAGGTCTCCTTCGAGGTCCGCCGCGGCGAGGTCCTCGCGATCGCCGGTGTGCAGGGCAACGGGCAGACCGAGCTCACCGAGGCGCTGCTGGGCCTGGAGGGCAGCGCGCGCGGCAGCGCGATCCTGGACGGCACCGAGCTGATCGGCCGCACCACCACCCAGATCCTCGACGCCGGGGTCGGCTTCGTCCCCGAGGACCGCACGCACGATGCGCTGATCGCCGACTTCTCGGTCGCCGAGAACCTGGTGCTGGACCGTCATGACCGCGCCCCCTTCGGCAACGCGATCGCGATGTCGCCCCGCGCGGTGCGGGAGAACGCCGAACGGCTCATCCCCGAGTTCGACATCCGCACGAGATCTGCCGACTCCGCGGTCTCGACCCTGTCCGGCGGCAATCAGCAGAAGGTCGTCATGGCCCGCGCCCTGAACCGGAAGCTGTCGCTGCTCATCGCCTCCCAGCCCACCCGCGGCGTGGACGTCGGCTCGATCGAGTTCCTGCACCGCCGCATCCTCGACGAGCGCGACCAGGGCACCCCGGTGGTGATCGTCTCCACCGAGCTCGACGAGGTGGTCCAGCTCGCCGACCGGATCGCGGTGATGTACCGCGGCCAGATCCTCGGGATCGTCCCCGGTGACGAGGACCGCGACGTGCTCGGCCTGATGATGGCCGGGTACACGACCGAGGCCGCACGAGAGGCGGTCGCCGCCGGAGCGCGCACCGCCGACTCCCAGCTCGCCGACGAAGGAGACATCTCGTGAGCGCACCGTCCGACACCGCGGACACCGTCGGCTCCGCCCCCGGGGTCGGCTCCGCCGGATCCGACGCCCCGCCGCCGCCCGAGCACGAGGCCGACGCGCGCCTGGCCCGAACCCTGCAGTCCATCGCCCGCAGCGACACGCTCGTGGTCGTGATGGCGTTCGTCTTCGCCTTCCTGATCGGCTCGGTGCTGATCCTCATCGCTGACGAGGAGGTTCGCGGCACCCTCGGCTACTTCTTCGCCCGCCCCACCGATGCGCTCGCCGAGATCTGGCGCTCCATCTCCCAGGCCTACACGGCGATGTTCCGCGGCGCGGTCTTCGACCACGTCGCCTTCGGGCGGGTGCGCGAGCAGCTGAAGGCCGCCGGGGGCACCGGCACCTACGTGCTGTTCCCCGCCCTCGTGGCCGGACTGAACCCCCTCACCGAGACCCTCACCGTCGCGACCCCGCTGATCATCGCGGCGACCGGGATGGCGGTCAGCTTCCGCGCCGGGCTGTTCAACATCGGCGGCACCGGGCAGCTGATCGTCGGTGCGATGGTCGCCGGCTACATCGGCTTCACCTGGGACCTGCCGGTGGTCGTGCACCTGCTGGTCGCGCTCGCTGCCGGTGCGCTCGCCGGTGCGATCTGGGGCGGGATCGCCGGCTTCCTCAAGGCCCGCTTCGGGGCCAACGAGGTGATCAGCACGATCATGCTGAACTGGATCGCCACCTACCTGCTGTTCTTCGCACTGAAGACCACCGCCTTCACCGGTGCGAACCAGTCCCAGCCCACCTCTCCCGCGGTCTCCGACACCGCCGCCCTGCCCCGGCTGCTGGGCGACGGCTTCCGCCTCCACTGGGGACTGCTCATCGCCCTCGGCGCCGCGGTGCTGCTGTGGTGGCTGATGAGCCGCTCCACCCTCGGCTTCCAGTTCCGGGCCGTCGGCTCCAACCCGCGGGCCGCCCGGGTCGCAGGGATCTCGCCGTCCCGCACGGCGTTCCTGGTGCTGGCCGTCGCCGGCGGACTGGTCGGGCTCGGCGGGGCCGTGCACGTGCTGGGCACGGAGCATCGCCTCACCGAGGGCGTGGCCGGGAACATCGGCTTCGACGCGATCACCGTCGCCCTGCTGGGCCGCTCCGGTCCGGTCGGCGTGGTGCTGGCCGGCCTGCTGTTCGCGGGACTGTCCACCGGCGGCCGGATGATGGAGACCAACCAGGGCGTGCCCCTGGACCTGGTGCAGGTCATCCAGGTGATGGTGGTGCTGTTCATCGCCGCCCCGCCCCTGGTGCGCACCCTGATCGGCCTGCGCCGCATCGACCACCCCTCCCACGGTGCCAAGGTCCGCCGGGCGAAGCGGGCCAGCGCCTCCGGCAGTGCCTCCGTCGGCGCCGTCGACCCCGACCCCGCTGCCGCCCCCATCGCCGACAGCAACGATGCCGAGGGAGCGGTACCTGCCCCGGACGCAGGAGCACCGACCGCCGAGGACCCACCGCCATCGGCCGACGCCGCGGATCCGACCACCGAGCAGAAGGGGGAGCAGCGATGAGCACCGCACCCGCCATCACCTCCGACGACGCCGAGGTCACCAAGGTCGTCGTCGACGAGCGCTCCGCCACCTGGTGGCACCTGCCGCTGACCACCACGGTGCTGGGCCTGATCGCCCTAGTGTTCTTCGGGTTGCGCGGCATCCCCGGGGTCGAGTCCAGCTTCGCGCTCGCCCGCGAAGGGGACCTGAACCCTTTGGGCATCGTCCCCGAGCGCATCACGATCCCCTCCATGGGCGGCGCGATCGCCCTGTCCGTGATCGCCCTGTCCGCCTCCGTCGGACTGTGGGTGCTGCTGTCCCGGCAGGCCCGGCCCCGCAGGTCGGCGCGCCTGGGGCTGATCCTCCTGTTCGCGATCGCCTGGATCCTCGCGTTCATGACCTGGGTCATCTCCGAGAAGGCCCTCGATGTGGCGACCCTGCTGCAGGGCACCCTCGCGCTGTCCGTGCCGCTCGCCTTCGGAGCGCTGTCCGGAGTGCTCTCCGAACGCTCCGGCGTCATCAACATCGCGATCGAGGGGCAGCTGCTGGTCGGCGCCTTCGGGGGCGCCCTGGTCGGCTCGATGACCGGCAGCGTGTGGATCGGGCTGATCGCCGCCCCGCTGATGGCGCTGACCATCGGCGCGATGCTGGCCCTGTTCGCGGTCGGCTACCACGTCCAGCAGATCATCGTCGGCGTGGTGCTGAACGTGCTCGCCCTGGGCATCACCTCGTTCTTCTTCGGCACCGTGATGCGGCAGGACCCCGGACAGTTCAACACCCCCCTGGTGCTGCCCAGCTTCCGCATCCCGCTCCTGGCGGACATCCCCGTCATCGGCACCGTCCTGTTCAATCAAAACGTGCTGGTGTACCTGATGTGGATCATCGTCGGCGGGCTCACGATCGCCCT
Source organism: Candidatus Brachybacterium merdigallinarum (assembly GCA_019115335.1). Lineage (GTDB taxonomy): Bacteria > Actinomycetota > Actinomycetes > Actinomycetales > Dermabacteraceae > Brachybacterium > Brachybacterium merdigallinarum. Next base: position 1,517 of record DXDT01000095.1, on the reverse strand, counting down.
GTTCCGCACCCGCTGGGGGCTGCGCGTCCGCGCCGTCGGCGAGCATCCGCGCGCTGCGGACACCGTCGGCATCCCCGTCAATCGCACCCGCTGGTCCAACGTGCTGCTGGGCTCCGCCGTCGCGGGACTGGGCGGTGCGGCGCTGACCCTGGGCACCGGGGTCGCCTTCGGGGAGGACATGTCCGCCGGCAAGGGGTACATCGCACTGGCAGCGATGATCCTGGGCCGCTACCACCCCGTCGGCGCCCTGCTCGCGGCGCTCACCTTCGCGTTCGCGGACTCCCTGCAGCTGCGCCTGGGCACCACCTCCGCCCAGGAGGGCGGTGTGAGCATCCCCGGTGACTTCCTGCTGATGCTGCCGTACGTGGTCGCGCTGTTCGCGGTCGCCGGGGTGGTGGGACGAGTCCGGCCCCCCGCGGCCAACGGACAGCCCTACGTCTCGCAGTGATGCCGCGCCGCCCGGTGAGACGCCCCGACAGGTCCCTGCCGGCCCGATCAGTGAGAGCATCGTGGACGTGAGCACCTCCCAGAACGCCCCAGCGGCACACAGCGCCCCGTCGGACCGCGGCGCGACCCCGGACGACTTCGCGCCGCTGCTGGCCGCAGCCCGCGAGATCGCCGAACGGGCCTACACCCCCTACTCCCATTTCCGGGTGGGGGCCGCTGGCTTGACCGCCGATGGGCGGCTCGTGCGCGGCTGCAACGTCGAGAACGCCGGCTACGGCGTGACGCTCTGCGCCGAATGCGGGCTGATCAGCGAGCTCATCGCCGGCGGGGGAGGGACCCTGTCCCGCTTCGTCTGCGTGGGCGGCGACGAGCGGCTCGACCGCGACCGGCGCGAGGTCTGCATGCCCTGCGGGCGCTGCCGCCAGCTGCTCTCAGAGCACGCCGCCCCCGATCTGCTGATCCTCACCCCCGACGGGGTGCGCACCATGGCCGAGGTCCTCCCGCAGGCCTTCGGCCCCACCGACCTGCAGCACTGAACAGCGCCGCCCGCCCCCGAGGAGCTCCCGATGACCACCAGCGCCACCCCTGCCGTCGAACCGTTCGACGCCGTCGACGTGATCCGCACCAAGCGTGACGGGCAGCGCCTCGCCGCGGACCAGATCGACTGGGTGATCGACGCCTACACCCGCGGTGTCGTCGCCGAGGAGCAGATGGCCTCGCTCGCCATGGCGATCTTCCTGAACGGCATGGACCGGGCCGAGATCTCCCGGTGGACGCACGCGATGATCGTCTCCGGGGAGCGGATGGACTTCGCCGCCCTGCCCAAGGCCACCACCGACAAGCACTCCACCGGCGGCGTGGGCGACAAGATCACCCTGCCGCTCGCCCCGCTGGTCGCCTCCTTCGGGGTCGCCGTCCCGCAGCTGTCCGGGCGCGGCCTCGGCCACACCGGCGGCACCCTCGACAAGCTCGAGGCGATCCCCGGCTGGCGCGCGTCGCTGACGAACGACGAGATGATGCGCCAGCTCGAGAGCGTCGGCGCCGTGATCTGCGCGGCCGGCTCCGGCCTG
>DXDT01000094.1 GCA_019115335.1 Candidatus Brachybacterium merdigallinarum | reverse complement strand
CGAGGGTCTTGTAGCCGAAGACCGGCTTGCGGGAGAACGTCGGGATGATCTCCGTGGCGATGCCGAAGAACGGCAGCGCGAGGACGTAAACCTCGGGGTGGCCGAAGAACCAGAACAGGTGCTGCCACAGGATCGGGCCGCCGTTCTCGGGGTTGAACACCTGTGCGTCGAAGCGGCGGTCAGCGCCCAGCGCCAGCAGCGCGGAGGCGAGCGGTGGGAACGCCATCAGCACCAGCACGCCGGTGATCAGGGTGTTCCAGGTGAAGATCGGCATGCGGAACATGGTCATGCCGGGCATGCGCATGCAGATGATCGTGGTGATGAAGTTGACCGAGCCCAGGATCGTGCCGAAGCCCTGGAAGCCGAGGCCGAAGACCCACAGATCACCGCCCAAGCCGGGGCTGTACGTCGTGTCGGACAGCGGCGCGTAGGCGAACCAGCCGAAGGAGGCGGCGCCCTGCGGGGTGAGGAAGCCTGCCACCGCGATCAGCGAGCCGAACATGGTCACCCAGAAGGCGAACATGTTCAGGCGCGGGAACGCCATGTCCACCGCACCGATCTGCAGCGGCACCAGGTAGTTGGCGAAGCCGTTGAACAGCGGAGTGCCGAACATCAGCAGCATGATCGTGCCATGCATGGTGAACAGCTGGTTGTACTGGTCCTTCGAGGCCACGACCTGCAGCCCGGACTCCCACAGCTCCGCACGCATCAGCAGTGCGAGGATGCCGGCGAAGCCGAAGAAGATGAAGGCCTGCACCATGTACATGATGCCGATCTTCTTGTGGTCGGTCGTGGTCAGTAGCTCGACGAACTGCTTGCCGAGGTTGTGGGGTCGCTTCTCCGCGAAGCGTTCGGGGGTCTGGACAGCGGTGCTCGCTGCGGTCTGCGACGTCACTGCTCGGCCTCCTCGGTCTCGGCACCCTCACGCACGCGGGGGTAGGCCTCGTCATGCCGCTCGCGCATGCTCCAGTCCTCCTGCTGACGGTTCAGGTCCACGCCCAGCTGGCCGTCGTAGCCCTGGTCGCGCAGGTCCTGCATATGGGCCTCGAACTCCTCGACGGAGACGACTTCGACGTTGAAGAGCATGTCCGAGTGGTACTCACCGCACAGCTCGGCGCACTTGCCGGCGTAGGTGCCCAGACGCTCGGGGACCACCTGGAAGCTGCTGGTGTGGCCCGGGATCATGTCCTTCTTGTAGAGGAAGTCCACCACCCAGAAGGAGTGGATGACGTCGCGGGAGTCGAGTCGGAACTCGACGGTCTGCCCCTCGGGCAGGTACAGGGTGGGCAGCGAGTCCGCCGCGCCGGGCTCACCGGTGGCGAAGGACTGCACGCCGGCGGGCTCGTGGACGTCGTAGTCGACGTAGTTGAAGTCCCAGCTCCACTGCTTGGCGACGATGTTCACGGTGACATCCGGCTCCGCCACGTGCATCTCGATCTCCCGGGCATCACGCTGGGTGAAGTAGAAGAGAGTCAGCACCATCACGACGGGCACGAGGGTGAACATCAGCTCCAGCGGCACGTGGTAGCGCAGCTGGATGGGGTAGCCGGTGTCCGCCTTGCGGCGGCGGTAGGCGATCGCGCACCAGATGGTCAGGGCCCACACGATGAGGCCGACGATGACGAGCACGCTCCAGGATCCGACCCAGAGGTCGGTGATGCGCCCGGTGAGGTTCGTGACGTCACCGTCGCTGTAGCCCGGCATGAACCCGCGCCGCTGCTCTTCCGTGCAGCCGGCGAGGATCAGCGTGGCCAGGGCGAGGCCGGTCGCCGCGAGGCGACGACTGCGCCGGGAGCGCTGGGGGACCTGGGGGATCACAGAGATGACCTTCCACTCGTCGTCTCCGCTCCCGGGATCCTCCGCCGCAGCGTGCGGAGTGCTCCGGGATCGGAGCTGGTACTCGATGGGCCGGGGACATGCCCACGGTGCCGTGCCCCGCCCATGGGCGGAGCGGACGGGTCCACTGTCGACCCACCTTCACGGCACCCCGTCATCATACGTGACCTGCGCAGTGCCTGCGTCACCGCCGCGCGCGAATCGATGCGGGTCACCGGGCTGTGACCTGGCTGTTACCTCGACCTCGGCGTGGGGGGCAGGAAGGCCCGGCACGATCGCTGTCGTGCCGGGCCTTCCTGCGCTGGATCGGGGTGGGTGCGGGATCAGCCGAAGGAGTCGCCGCAGGCGCAGGAGGACTGCGCGTTGGGGTTGTCGATCGTGAATCCCTGCTTCTCGATGGTGTCTGCGAAGTCGATCACAGCACCGGAGAGGTACGGGCTGCTCATCTTGTCCACCACGACCTCGACGCCCTCGAACTCGGCCGTGAGGTCGTTGTCCATCAGTCGCTCGTCGAAGTAGAGCTGGTAGATCAGGCCCGAGCAGCCGCCGGGCTGCACGGCGATGCGCAGCCGGAGGTCATCGCGGCCCTCCTGCGACAGCAGCGAGGAGACCTTCTGCGCGGCCACCGAGGTGAGCGTGACCTCGTGCGCCGGGGCCGGGCGCTCAGTCGTCGCGGTCATGTGTTCCTCCTTGGGATCTCGATCTCGTGTGATCCCAGGGTACGCCTTCCCCGCCGGGAGCGGGCCGGGACCCTCAGAACGCGCCGTAGAAGACTGCGAGGAGGATCACCACGATGTAGGCACCGACGCTGCCCAGCATGAGCGCCGTCGCCGCATCGCGGGGGCCGCCCCTGATCACCATCGACACGGCAGCCATCAGGAGGGCGCCGAGCACGATCAGGCCCCACCAGGCGAGCAGATAGCCGGCGAAGAAGCCGACGATCATGCCCAGGAACAGCAGCGGCACAGTCAGCGGCGCGACCTGCGGCGCTCGGCCTTCGCCGTCCTCCTCGGTGCGCTCGGGGCGTGCGGGGCCGGTCATGCCGGAGCCTCCGAGTCCCGCTCCTCGGCGAGGCGGCCCGCCCCGCGCAGGATGAGCGCCTCGGCCAGGCAGACCCGCGCGAACTCCCCCAGGTGCAGCGACTCGTCGATGCCGTGGGCGCGCGACTGCGGATCCTCCACCCCGGTCACCAGCACGTCGGCGCCGGGGAACACCTCCAGCAGGTCCGCGATGAAGGGGATCGAGCCGCCCAGCCCCGTGTCCACGGGCGGCGTGCCCCAGGCGGTGGCGAAGGAGTCGCGGGCGAGGGTCATCGCCGCACTGCCCTGCGGGGCCGCATAGGGCTTGCCGGTGTGTCCCGGATGGACGGTGACCTGCGCGGTCGATGGCGCGTTGCGCTCCAGGTGCACGGTCAGCGCCGAAAGCGCCTGCTCCGGGTCCTGACCGGGCGGGATGCGCAGGGAGAGCTTCGCGCTCGCCACCGGCACCAGGGTGTTGGAGGCGTCCTGCACCGAGGGCGCGTCGATCCCGATCACGGAAAGTGCGGGCCGGGTCCACAGCTGGGCGGAGATCGGTCCGCGGCCGGCGAGGTCGAGCCCCTCGGGGACCCCGGCGTCGCGTCGGAAGTCCGCCTCGGGCATCTCCACCTCGGGATCCGGGGCATTGAGGAGTCCCGGGACGGCGACCTCGCCGGCCTCATCGTGGAGCGTCGCGAGCAGCCTCGACAGCTGCGTCAGGGCGTCCAGGGCAGGCCCTCCGAAGATTCCCGAGTGGACGCCCTGCTCCAGGGCCCGCACCTCGACGACCACATCGACCAGGCCGCGCAGGCTGGTGGTCAGGGCCGGGGTGCCCACGGCCCAGTTCGCGGAGTCGGCGACGATGATCAGGTCCGCGGCGAGGCGGTCGCGGTGGGCTTCGATGAACGGACGGAAGGTGGGCGATCCGGCCTCCTCCTCCCCCTCGACGAAGACGGTCACGCCGATGCCGTCGACGGCGAGCTGCTCCCCCACCAGGCGCAGGGCGGTGACGTGGGCCATCACGCCGGCCTTGTCATCGGCGGCGCCGCGGCCGTAGAGCCGGTCCCCGCGGCGCTCCGGCGCGAAGGGCGGGGAGGTCCAGGCGTTCTCGTCCCCGGTGGGCTGGACGTCGTGGTGGGCGTACAGCATCACGGTGGGCCGGCCCTCGCGGGCGGGGAGGCGGCCCACGACCGCCGGAGCGCCGTCCTGGACGCTGAGGATCTCCACCTCGGGCAGGCCGGCGCCGCGCAGCAGTTCGGCGACCGCCTCGGCGCTGCGGTGCACGGGCTGCGGGTCATATCCCGGGAAGGCGATCGACGGGATCCGCACCAGCGCTTCGAGGTCCGCGATCGCCGCCGGCAGCAGTTCGTCGAGGCGCCCGCGCAGCGCATCGAGATCTTCGGGCTGCGGAGCAGGGGTGGAGGGAGTGCGGGGATCCGAGGAGCTCATGGGGTCACCGTACCGCCGTCGTCTCCGAGCTCCCGGGCACGCACCGCGCCCGGGGACGGTGCCGTTTCGGTCACGACCGGTGCGCTCCGAGGACCGGGCACAGGACCACCACCTAGAATGCTGCGGTGATCTTCCGCAAGTCCCAGACCCCCGAGACCCCCGCCCCCGAGCCGGCGCCGAACCTCCGGCCCGGCAGCAAGGGGCGCCCGACCCGCACCCGGAAGGAGGCGGAGGCGGCGAACCGACGCCCCCTCGTGGTCGATGACCGCAAGGAGGCCCGGAAGCGGTCCCGCGAGCGGGCGAACCGGGAACGGGCGGAGCAGCAGACGGCGCTGATGACCGGTGACGAGTCGAGGATGCCGCTGCAGCACCGGGGTCCCGAGCGGCGCCTGGTGCGCGATCTGGTCGACACGCGGCGCAATCTCGCCGAGTACTTCTTCCCCGTCGCCCTGGTGGTGGTGCTGGTCGCGCTGATCCTGCCGATCGTGCGGCAGGATGCGCTCGCCGCCACCGTCAACCTGGTGCTGCTGATCGCACTGTGGGGCGGGATCGCCCTGTGCGTGATCGATGCCTTCATCCTGCGCCGGCATCTGCGGCGGCACCTGAACGAGGCGCACGGCGAGGTCAAGCCCGGCCTGGTCAGCTACGGCATCATGCGGGCCGTGCAGATCCGCCGATTCCGGCTCCCGAAGCCGACTCTGAAGCACGGCGAGCAGCCGCGCTGAGCACGCCCGGCTGAGGGCTGTCGGCGGAGAGCTCTCGGCTGATCACCTCCGACCGGGCACGACCGGGCTCCTCCGTCAGGTCGTTGCCCACCGGGCGGCCCCGGCCGGTGCCGTCAGCCATCAGGGCCGGGAGACCACCACCGCTGCAGGAGGGGCCCGCAGGAATGTTCCTGCGGGCCCCTCCTGCATGCGGTGCGCGGTGACGGGTTGATCGCCCGGCTCAGGAAGCGCGACGGGCTGATCACCCGGCTCAGGGAGTGCGGCGGATCATGCCGCGCCGTCACCGCCGGAGCCGTCTGCCGCAGCGCTCGCGGGATCCTGCACGGTCTCCTTCGCCGCCCCGGCGGTGCCGCGCGGCTCGGGCTTCGCATCGACGCCCGCCTCCTTGCGCTGCTGGGCCGTGATCGGCGCAGGCGCCTGGGTGAGGGGGTCGAAACCGCCCCCGGATTTCGGGAAGGCGATGACGTCGCGGATGGACTCGCTGCCGGCGAGCAGCGCGGCGATGCGGTCCCAGCCGAAGGCGATGCCGCCATGGGGCGGGGCGCCGTAGGCGAAGGCGTCCAGCAGGAAGCCGAACTTCTCCCGGGCCGACTCCTCATCGATGCCCATCACGGAGAAGACGCGCTCCTGGACGTCGCGGCGGTGGATGCGGATCGAGCCGCCACCGATCTCGTTGCCGTTGCAGACGATGTCGTAGGCGTGGGCCAGGGCGCCGCCCGGATCGGTGTCGAAGGTGTCCAGGTACTCCGGCTTCGGGGAGGTGAAGGCGTGGTGGACCGCGGTCCAGGCACCGGAGCCGACGGCCACGTCAC
>DXDT01000093.1 GCA_019115335.1 Candidatus Brachybacterium merdigallinarum | reverse complement strand
GTGACGTGGTGTACGCAATCGTCCGCGCAGGCGGTCGTCAGGAGAAGGTGTCGGTCGGTGACACCATCGTGATCAACCGCGTGGCAGGCGAGGCGGGCGACAGCATCGATCTCGCTCCCGTGCTGCTGGTCGACGGCGACAAGGTCACCTCCGCACAGAACGAGCTGGCCAAGGTGAAGGTCACCGCCGAGAAGGTCGAAGACCTCCGCGGCGAGAAGATCCGCATCCTCCGCTACAAGAACAAGACCGGTTACAAGAAGCGCCAGGGCCACCGCCAGGAGCTGACCCGGCTGAAGATCACGGGCATCGCCTGAGCGATCCCTCGACCAGACAAAGGATTGATCCCAGATGGCATCTAAGAAGGGCGTCAGCTCCTCCAAGAACGGCCGTGACTCCAACGCCCAGCGCCTCGGCGTGAAGCGCTTCGGCGGCCAGGTCGTCGGCGCCGGCGAGATCCTCGTGCGCCAGCGCGGCACCAAGATCCACCCCGGTGACGGTGTGGGCCGCGGCAACGACGACACGCTGTTCGCACTGAACGCGGGCACCGTCGAGTTCGGCCGCAAGCGCGACCGTCGCGTCGTGAGCGTCGTCGAGACCGTCTGAGTCCACGCGACCAGTCGTCGAGATCGACTGACACACCGCCCCGGACAGCCGGGGCACCCACGCAGCCTTCGAGGGGCGGAGCCGGTAGCGCTCCGCCCCTCGCTGCATACCCCGACCCTGCAGGGAGCACCTGATGGCCACCTTCGTCGACCGTGTCCGCCTCCATGTCCTCGGCGGTGACGGCGGCCACGGCGCCGCCTCCATCCGCCGCGAGAAGTTCAAGCCCCTCGCGGGGCCCGACGGCGCCAACGGCGGGCGCGGCGGTGACGTGATCCTCGAGGTCGACGCGAGCACCACCACCCTGCTCGCCTACCACCACAAACCCCACCAGAAGGCCACCTCCGGCGACTTCGGCAAGGGCGATCTGCGCCATGGCGCCCGCGGCGAGGACCTGGTGCTCCCGGTCCCCGACGGCACCGTGGTCTCGACCCCGGACGGCACCGTGCTCGCGGACCTGGTGGGGATCGGCACCCGCTTCACCGCGGCGCGCGGTGGCTCCGGCGGGCTCGGCAACGCCGCCCTCGCCAGTGCCCAGCGCAAGGCCCCCGGCTTCGCCCTGCTCGGCGAGCCCGGCCAGGAGCGGGACCTGGTCCTGGAGCTGAAGTCGGTGGCGGACGTCGCGCTGGTCGGCTACCCGAGCGCCGGCAAGTCCTCCCTGATCGCGGCGATGAGCGCGGCCCGACCCAAGATCGCCGACTACCCCTTCACCACCCTGGTCCCGAACCTCGGCGTGGTCGAGGCCGGCCAGTACCGGTACACCATCGCGGACGTCCCCGGCCTGATCCCCGGCGCCAGCCAGGGCAAGGGCCTGGGCCTGGACTTCCTGCGCCACATCGAGCGCTGCCACGTGATCGTCCACGTGCTGGATGCCGCCTCCCTGGAATCCGACCGCGATCCGGTCAGCGACCTGGAGACCATCGAGAACGAGCTGGCCACCTACGCCGCCGGTCTCGACGAGGAGGCTCCCGGCCGGATCCCGCTGATGCAGCGCCCGACCGTGATCGTGCTGAACAAGACCGATCTGCCCGACGGCTCCGACATGGCCGATCTGGTCCGGGAGCGGCTCGCCGAGCGCGAGGTCCCGCTGTTCGACGTCTCCGCGGTCTCCCACAAGGGGCTGCGGGAGCTGTCCTTCGCCCTGGGGGAGGCGGTCCAGACCGCCCGCGCCGAGCTGCCCGAGCCGGAGCCCGCACCGATCGTGCTGACCCCGCGGGCGGTCGACGAGCCCGACTTCCAGGTCGCCACCGAGCAGTACGACGGCGACATCGCCTACCGGGTGATCGGCCGGAAGCCGGAGCGCTGGGTCGCCCAGACCGACTTCGCCAACGACGAGGCGGTGGGCTATCTCGCCGACCGCCTGGCCCGCACCGGGGTCGAGGACGCGCTGTACAAGGCCGGCGCCGTCGCCGGCTCGACCGTGCTGATCGGACCGGGGCAGGACGCCGTCGTGTTCGACTGGGAGCCCACCATGGTCGGTGGCGCCGAGCTGCTGGGGGTGCGCGGCTCCGACGCCCGCCTGGAGGACCACCACCGGCCCACCCGCGAGCAGAAGCGCCAGCGACAGCGCACCCGCACCGCCGAGCGCATGAACCGTCTGGCGGCGATGGAGGAGGAGCGCCGGTCCGGGCACTGGGCGGATCCGTCCCTCGACGAGGATCCCGGGCAGAATCGCTGATCGTGAGTGAGCAGCCTCGTCAACCCTCCCGCATCACGGACCGCGCCCAGCTGGCGGATGCTGGCCGGGTCGTGATCAAGATCGGGTCCTCGAGCCTGACCGATGCTCAGGGTCGGCTCGATGACCGGCGGGTCCAGCACGTCGCGGACGTCGCCGCCGGAATGGCCCGGCGCGGCACACAGGTCGTGATCGTCTCCTCGGGGGCGATCGCGGCGGGGCTGGGGCCGCTGGGGATGCCCGAGCGGCCCCGCAGCGTGCCCCTGCAGCAGGCCGCGGCGAGCGTCGGCCAGTCGATCCTCGCCGTCTCCTGGTCGCGGGCCCTGGCCGCCCATGAGCTGATCGCCGGCCAGGTGCTGCTGACCGAGTCCGACGTGATCCGCTCGCAGACCTACCGCACCGTGCGCTCGACCCTCGAGTCCCTGCTCGAGCTCGGCACCGTGCCCGTGATCAACGAGAACGACACCACCGCCACCCACGAGATCCGCTTCGGCGACAACGATCGCCTCGCCGCCCTCGTCGCCCAGCTGCTCGGCGCGGACGCCCTGTTCCTGGTCACCGATGTCGACGCGCTCTACACCGCCCCGCCCTGTGAGCCCGGCGCGGAGCGGATCGGCGTGGTCCAGGACGTCTCCCGCCTGACCGGGGTGAACATCGGCTCGGTCGGCTCGAAGGTGGGCACCGGCGGCATGGTCACCAAGCTCTCCGCCGCGGAGCACGCCTCCACCACGGGCACGGCGGCCCTGATGACCACCCCGGACCTGCTGGCCGATGCCGTCGCCTGCCGGGACGTGGGTACCTTCTTCCCCGCCCACCAGGGCCGCCGCCGCTCCCGCCTGGTGTGGTTGAAGTTCGCGACCCGCGGCGCGGGCACCCTGCGGATAGATGACGGTGCGGCCGAGGCGCTCCTGCGCAGCCGCCGCTCCCTCTTGGCCGTCGGGGTGACGGGCGTGGAGGGCACCTTCCCCTCAGGTGTGCCGCTGGACATCGCCGGGGCCGACGGCCGGGTGATCGCGCGCGGGCTGACCGCCTTCTCGAGCGATGAGCTGCGCGCCATGATCGGGCACAGCTCACCGGAGCTGGAGGATCGGCTGGGGGAGCGCTTCCGCCGGCCCGTGGTCCACCGCGATCAGCTGGTGGTGCTGTAGCCCGCCGGTGATCGCCGGTGCGACGGGGCCGCCTCGCGACCCTCCGCCGCAGCCCCGTCCCGCGGTGCCGCCGTTCCGTCCCGCGGTGCTGTGACGTCGTCCTGCGTCGATGCGGCGGCGTCCTGTGCCCGGTTCTCCCGGCGCACCCGGAGCCGCTCCAGGACGATCCCGATCACCAGTGCGAGGCCCACCCCGCACACGACCCCCAGCAGGGGCTGGTCGCGGAAGGCGATGCCGCCCAGCATGCCGATGCCCACGTTGTACCCCGCCCAGGCGGTCGCGGCGATCAGCGAGAAGCCGAGGAACCGTGGGCGCGGGTAGCCGATCATGCCCGAGGCGATCGAGGTGGCGGTGCGGCCGCCGGGGATGAAGCGGGCACCGATGATGAGCATCCCGCCGCGCTTCTCCAGACCGGTGCGGGCCCAGGAGAGCAGCGCGTCCCCGGCATGGCTGCGGCGCAACCAGCGGGTGACCGGGCCGGCACCGCGCCCGACGTGATGGGCGGTGATGTCTCCGGCCACGGCGCCGATGACGGTGACCAGCAGCAGGATCAGGGCGTGCGGGGAGTCCTGCACCATGGCGTAGGCACCCGCGGTGATCACCGCCGCCTCGCCGGGCACGACGGGGAACACCGAGTCGATCGCGACGACGGCGGCGACCACCACGTACAGCCAGGGGGAGGCCATCACAGCGGTGACCAGGTCCATCACGGCATCCATGCGGGGCGGAGTCTCCTCGGGGTGGGGGCCTCCGCCGGGGCGGAGGGCATCGTGGGATGATACGGAAGCAGCCCGGGCGTTCCCTGTGTGTCGGGGTCCCGAACGATCACTCCAGCCTGCCGAGGACGACGGCTCCGCGGTACCGGGCCGTCCTCCGGACGGCCCGGGGGCTGTCCCCACCCTCGGCGTAGGATCGGGCCATGAACACCACAGATGTCGAGCGGGCAGTGCTCGAGGCAGCCCGCGCCGCCCGGAACGCCCAGCCCGTCCTCGCCCGCCTGCACCGGGACACCAAGGACGAGGTGCTCCTGGCGATGGCCGAGGCTCTGGTGAGCAGCGCCGACCGGATCGTCGCCGCCAATGCGGAGGATCTTGCCGCCGCTGACGCCGCGGGCATGGAGGCCGGACTGCGTGATCGCCTCGCCCTGGATGCCGTGAGGGTCGCGAAGATCGCCGGGCAGCTCCGTGACGCCGCCGCGCTGCCCGATCCGATCGGCGAGGTGATCCGCGGGTCCGTGCTGCGCAATGGGCTGGAGCTGCGCGAGGTGCGGGTGCCGCTCGGCGTGATCGGCATGGTCTACGAGGCACGTCCGAACGTGACGGTCGACGCCGCAGGCCTGGCGCTGAAGTCCGGCAACGCGGTGGTGCTGCGCGGCGGCTCGGCCGCCCTGCACTCCAACACCGCGCTGATCGCGGTGCTGCGTGACGTCCTCGCCGCGCATGATCTGCCTCGCGACCTGATCGTCGGGATCGACGAGCACGGCCGGGAGGGTGTGAACGTGCTGATGCGCGCCCGCGGTCTGGTGGACGTGCTGATCCCGCGCGGCGGAGCCGGTCTGATCCGGCACGTGCTGGAGAACTCCACGGTGCCCGTGATCGAGACCGGCACCGGCAACACCCATATCTACCTCGATGCCGGGGCGGACGCCGAGCAGGCCGTCGACATCATCGTCAACGCCAAGACGCAGCGGATCGGGGTGTGCAACGCCCTGGAGACCCTGCTGGTCCACGCCGTTGAGGCCGAGTCGCTGCTGCCCCGGATCGGGACGGCGCTGGCCCGGGCCGATGTGACCCTGCACGCTGATGACCGCGCCGCCGCGGCGCTGAAGAGCACCGATGCGCAGGTGCTCCCCGCCTCCGAGGAGGACTGGGAGACCGAGTACCTCTCCCTGGACCTCGCGGTGAAGGTGGTCGACGATCTCGACCAGGCGCTGGACCACATCCGCACCTACTCCACCGGGCACACCGAGTCGATCCTCACCCGGGACCTCGGCCACCAGCAGCGATTCCTCGCCGAGGTGGACTCGGCGGTGGTGATGGCCAACGCCTCCACCCGCTTCTCCGACGGCGGCGAGTTCGGCTTCGGTGCGGAGATCGGGATCTCCACCCAGAAGCTGCATGCCCGCGGCCCGATGGGCCTGCCCGAGATGACCGCCGCGAAATGGGTGGTCGTGGGGCAGGGACACGTCCGCCCCTGACGGGATCGACGCGCCGACTGTGGGATGATGGCGCGGATACACCCGTGCGAAAGGTCCTGTGAACAATGGTCGATCAGCTGCTCCTCCTGGCCGAGTCCGGTTCGGGCGGCGTCCCCGCCGCCGGCGTCGGCATCGGTGCGTTCGTGTTCCTGATGGCGCTGCTGGGCGTCACCTGGCTGACCTCCGGCGCCAATCAGCGCCGCTCCCGCTCGGAGACCGACGACAGCGGCACTGATCACTGAGCCGCATGGAGCAGCAGCGTCGACGCATCGGGGTGATGGGCGGGACCTTCGATCCGATCCATCACGGCCACCTGGTCGCCGCCAGCGAGGTCCAGAGCGTCTTCGCCCTCGACGAGGTCGTGTTCGTCCCCACCGGGCGGCCCTGGCAGAAGGCGGATCGGCAGATCTCCGATCCGGAGCACCGATACCTGATGACCGTCGTCGCCACCGCGGCGAACCCCCGATTCACCGTCTCGCGAGTGGACATCGATCGCCCCGGAGCGACCTACACCAGCGACACCCTGCGTGACCTCCGGGAGCACTACGGGGATGCGGACCTGTTCTTCATCACCGGCGCCGATGCGCTGCAGTCCATCCTGACCTGGAAGGACACCGAGGAGATCTTCGAGCTCGCCCATTTCATCGGGGTCACTCGACCGGGCCACGAGCTGGACACCTCGGGACTGCCGGCCGACGGCGTCACCCTGATCGAGGTGCCGGCGATGGCGATCTCCTCCACGGACTGCCGCAACCGCGTCGCCGGGGGAGGTCCCGTGTGGTACCTGGTGCCCGACGGGGTCGTGCAATACATCAACAAGTACGCCCTCTACCGAGGAGGTGACGGGGATGACTGACTCCCAGACCCCGGCGCGGCACGGCCGCCGCGCCCGCCGACTGACCCCTGAGGAGGAGGCGACGCAGGAGCAGCGCGCCGTCGTGATCAGCGGTGAGATGAGTGCGGTGCCGGCGATGCGCGGTGCCGTCGCCGCCCCGACCGCCGAAGCTCCCGTCCCGAAGCTGCGCAAGTTCGGGCGTCGCGCCCGGATCATCGAGCTGTCCGAGGAGCCGAGCCCGTCGGCCGACTCGCCCGTCACCGGCGCGGAGCCCGGCTCCGACCGACCCGCAGCGGGGAAGCCCGGGGCGGTGCCGACGACGGCGGGGAACTCGTCCGTCTCGACCGGTCCCGCACTCTCGTCGACCGAGGTCGCGCAGCAGGCGACGGGCGATGCAACCACCGCCGGTGAGCAGACTCCGCATGCGACCGTTCCCGGCCCTGAGCCGCACCCGGATCCCGATCGCCTGGTCCCGCCCGAGCGGGACAGCGACGGCGTGGAGCTCGGGGAGCTGCCGGTGACCGAGGCCCCGGACCCCAAGCCCGCCCCGCGCTTCACCGGCGACGTGCTGCACCGCACCGAGCGCTCTGGCGGTCGCCCCCTGGTGTGGCTGGTCTGGGCGCTGATCGCCGTGGCGCTGATCGTCCTCATCACGCTGCTGCTGACCGGGATCATCGGCCCCGGGGTGGCAGACGCCGCCGCTGCAGGCCTTCCCGCGCAGCTCGTCGATGCCCCCTCGCCCGACACCTCACCGTTCGATGCCACCGCTGCCCAGACCCCGGAGGTTCTCCCCGCGTGACTGCTCCCGAAGAGTCCATCGACCTCGCCCGCGTGGCGGGTCAGGCCGCCGCCGACAAACTCGCCCAGGAGGTGATCGGCCTGGACGTCTCCGAGCAGGTCGTGATCACCGATGTCTTCCTCGTGTGCAGCGGCGACTCGGAGCGCCAGGTCTCCGCGATCGTCGACGGCGTCCAGGAGGAGCTGCTGAAGCAGCGTCAGCGTAAGCCCCTGCGGCGCGAGGGCGAGCGCGACGCCCGCTGGGTGCTGCTGGACTACGGCGACATCGTGGTGCACGTCCAGCATGCCGAGGACCGCGCCTTCTACGCTCTGGAGCGGCTGTGGCGCGACGCCCCTCTGCTGGACCTCCAGATCCAGGACGGCCGACCCGCCGAGGCATCGGACCAGCCATGAGCACTCGGCTGGTGTTCGTCCGTCACGGCCAGACCGACTTCAACCGTGACCGTCGCCTGCAGGGCCAGATCGACATCCCCCTGAACAACACCGGCCGCCGCCAGGCCGCGCAGCTCGCCCGCAGCATCGTGCAGGACGCCCCGGACGTGATCGTCTCCTCCCCGCTGTCCCGTGCCCATGACACGGCCCTGGCGGTGGCGGAGGTGTGCGACCTCGGGGTCACCACCGATGCGGCGTTCCTCGAGCGCGGCTTCGGGCAGTGGGAGGGGCTGCGGGACGAGGAGATCAAGCAGCGCTGGCCGCACGAGCACGCGCAGCTGCGCGCCCACCAGCCCGTCGAGGGGCTCGGGGTGGAGGACCGCCCCGTGGTCGCTGCCCGGGTCGCCGACGCCGCTCGCGCCCTCGTGGCCGAGCATCAGGACCGCACCGTCATGGTGGTCGCCCACGGCGCCGCCATCACCCTGGGCATCACCGAGCTGCTGGGCCTGGACACCACGGGGTTCCAGGGTCTGGGCGGGCTCGAGAACTGCCACCGCAGCACCCTGACACCGCTGTGGCGCGACCCCGAGGGGCGTGCCATGAGGTTGCTGTCACACAACGTCACCCCGGATTTCACCTGAGGTCGAAGACGCGCTAATATCGATGAGTCGCCGCGGCGCGACACCCGATCACGGGGCTATGGCGCAGTTGGTAGCGCGCTTCCATGGCATGGAAGAGGTCAGGGGTTCGAATCCCCTTAGCTCCACTCGAGAACCTCGTGAGACAGTGACTCGTGACGAAGGGCCCCGGCTGATGCCGGGGCCCTTCGTCGTGTGCGGCCCACCTGGTGCGGCACGATCACGTGCACTCGAGGCCGGCCACGGCCACAGCAGGTCCGCGCCGCGCCGCCCGTCGGACTCGCAGTGCCCGCAGCCAGAGCCTGGTCGCGCGGCGTGGCCGGAGCGGACGGGGCTGCCGCACGATCAGGTCATCTCTCTGCGCAGCAGCAGCGGGGTCGGTAGGGTCGGAGAGCTGAAGAGCGACGAGACTGTGGGAATCGGCAGGCTGGCCGAGCATATCGGTGTGATTCCTCGGGCCCTGCGTCATATGAGAAGCAGGTGCTCATCGTTCCGATCCGCGAGCCGAACGGGTATCGGGCCTATGACCGTCGCATGGCGATCGGGGTGGTTGCGGCAGGACTCACGGTCTCCCTGGTCATCGGTGTGCCGCTAGGCTCGTGGATCGGTGGGGTGTTCGGGTGGCCGGCAACGTTCCTGCTGGTCGTGGCGCTGACAGTGCTGGCGGTGCTCGTCACGGCGGTCACCCTGCCCTGGATTCCGGCCGGCCCCCAGGTCAGAGTGCGGGGTCGGCTCGTGCTGCTGCGCCGACCGGCGGTGCTCAGCTACATGGTCGGCACAGTCATCAGTGCGACCGCGGGCTTCATGCCCTACACCTTCATCGCCCCTGTCCTCACCGATGTCACCGGGGCCGACCGTGCTCTGGTGCCAGTGGCTATCGGAGTGATCGGAGTCGCCGGGGCGCTGGGCACCGTGATCGGCGGGCGGCTCAACGATCGCTGGGGTGCGGATCGAACAATCCTGATCTTCCTCTCCGTCATCGCCGGGATGACCATCCTGCTCGCACTCGTCGGTCCTGCGTTCGGTGGGCGGGCCTCGTTCTGGCTCGTCGTTCTGCTCCTGGCCGTGTGGGGCGCCGCGGTCTGGGGGCACAACCCACCGATGAACACCTGAGCCCTCCAGGTTGCCGGAGCCGTCGGCACGGAAGCCGTCGCTCTGAACACCAGCGGCCCGTACATCGGAATCGCCGCAGCAGGAAGCATCGGGGGCGTCGTGCTCTCCTTCGGGGGCGGCCCCGCACTGCTGGCGGCAGCGGCTGCAGTGATTGTGCTCGGACTCGCGTTCTTGGGCCTGGCGGTCCGCCGATACCCCAGCAGCGAGGTTGCAGAGCGGTCAGATTGACCGTCATGGGGGGTTGGAGGGGAAATGCGTCGATGCTGCCGCTGCGGAGATCGGAGAGGACGCGGTGAAGGTCCGTGAAGGCATCCTGGGAGTGCGCGGCCTCGCCCCCGCCTGCTCTCAGACTCGATCGTCCACCTGAAGGGATCTACTGTGATGGCCGATGACAGCGAGGCCAGCGGCTTCATCCCCCCGGCGTTGTCCTTCGCCCTTATGGGGCATCTTGCGACGGGGGTGGTCAAAGCCGTCGCGATCGCACTGCTGCTCCGGGGGCTGGGCCTGACCGGGTGGACCGCGAGCGTTCCCGCGGGAACGGCGATCCTCACGGCCTCGGTCGTGTTGATCGCCGTCGAGCTCGCCACGACCGGTGTCGAGCGATTCTTCGTCCTCCGTCACCGGCACCCAGATCCTGGAAGCGTCCCGATGGCGGCGATCGTCGCCGTGCTCCCGGTGCCGGTCAGCTTCGTCATCGGACTGCTCTTCAGGCCGACATCCGGAGGAAGTACGAGCAGACAACGGCGATGACTCGGGAGCAGTTCCGGTCTGAGTGACCGACGCTCACACGGCCGGACCAGCAGCTCCGTTCGCTGGTCGCCGCTCCAGCAGCGCCCGCAGCCCGGCATCGAGGATGGCTTCGGTGTCCACCCGGTGGGCGGAGTGGAGGTAGGCATAGAGCGGAGCCAGCTCACCGTCCACGGCGGCCTCCCGTTCGCTGCCCGCCATGGGGGCGGTGGCAGCGCTGCCGATCACGAGGTTCGACAGGGTGTAGGCCTCGCCCAGCGGGTCCGGCGAGCCCGCCTCGGCCAGCAGCGCGCACATGCGCTCGGACAGCCGCAGATAGTGCGGGCCCCGGGGTGCTCGCATGGCGATGACCTGGCATGCCCACGGGTGGCTGACGAGGTGACGGTAGTAGGTGAGCATCAAGGGGTGCAGGGAGGCGTGCGCAGCTGCGTCCTGCAACTGTGCATCGCGGCCCAGGGCGTCATCGAGTGCGAGGTCGAAGAGGTCCTCGACGGAGTCGACTCTCGAGTAGAGGCTCGCCGGGGCGACGCCCAGGCGCTGTGCGAGCCCGCGAACGGTGAGCGCGCGCAGACCGCCCTCGTCCAGCAGCTCGACTGCGGTGCGCGCAATCTCGTCGACGTCCACAGCGCGTGCTCTGCGGACGGGTCTGCGGTGCTCCCAGTAGCTCACTCTTCCCAACCTATCCGAACATTGTTAGGTTTGCGGGGATGCTCGATCACACATTCCTCCCTTTCCGCGGCCCCGGTGCCGTGCTGCGGGCACTGCGTCCGAGCGACGCACGCGCCTATGCCGACGGCGCGGCGGACCCCGCCACGCGCGAGTTCGCGCACCTGCCGGAACCCGAGTACACCGAGGAATCGGTGCGCGTCCTGATCGACGGGGCGATCAGCGAGGGGTGGCGCAGAGGCGACCTCGCGGTGCTGGCGATCGCCGACCCGGTCACGGATGCCTTCGCGGGCAGCTTGGTGCTGTTCGGCGCCGATCAGGCCGCCGCCGAGGTCGGCTTCTGGGTGCATCCTGATCACCGCGGGCGTCGTATCGCCGCCGCCGCGCTCGCCCTCGCCGCCCAGTTCGCCAGGCGGTGCGGCCTCACGATGCTCACGGCGCGCACCGTCCCGGAGAATCGGGCATCGGCCCGCGTGCTCGAACAGGCCGGCTATAGCCGAGGCGACACGCTCCGCGACGTCGCCCCCTCCGGCCAGGAGATCCTGCTGCAGCCCTACCGCCGCACTCTGGAGGAGACCGGCCTGTTCCCGCTGGTCACGGACCGTCTGCGATTGCGCTGGCATGATCACGCCGACGCCGGCGCGCTGCAGCGGATCTACAGCCGCCCGGACGTCTCCCGGTACCTGCTCGAGGCGCCATGGACTCCCGCAGACGCCGCCCGCCACCTCGGCGAACGGGTCGCCCGCACCGGACTCGACGACGGCAGCACCGCCCTCGCCCTGGTGATCGAGCGCGATGGCGCGGTCATCGGCGACGTGCAGCTCTGGCTGACCGACGTCGAGCACCGGATCGCCGAGATCGGCTGGGTGCTCGATCCCGCGTGCAGCGGGCAGGGACTGGCGACAGAAGCTGTGCGCGCCACCCTGGACCTTGCGTTCCGGCGCTACGACGTCCACCGGGTCGCCGCCCAGATGGACGCCCGCAACACGGCGTCCGCCCGCCTCGCGCAACGCGTCGGCATGCAGCGCGAGGCGCACCTGCGTCAGGACTGGTGGAGCAAGGGCGAATGGACCGACACCGTCATCTACGGCATGCTCGCCGGCGACAGCTGACCACTCCGCACCCCGCTGCCGGCTGTGCGAGGTGTGCGTCATCACGCTGTTCATCCACAGCCATATTCCGGACTCGGGGACCGCCCGGGTGCGGTGAACGCTATACGGTGGGCCCATGTCCGCCAGTTCTGTGCCCGTGCCCCCTGTTCAGCGTGAGATTCACGTGGTCGGCCTCGGGGGGACCACTCGCCCGAACTCCTCGAGCGAGGTCGCGCTGCGGGCCGCACTGGCCGCCGCGGAGGAGCTCGGGGCGAGCACGAGCATCTTCACCGGGGCGGACCTGCTGAAGCTGCCGCACTTCGACCCCGCCACGGCGGGGGAGTCCGAGCTGGGGCAGCGGATCGTCGCCGAGCTGCGACGAGCCGACGGCGTGATCATCGCCTCGCCCGGGTACCACGGCTCGGTCTCCGGGATGGTCAAGAACGCCCTGGACTTCGCGGAGTTGATGAACGGCGATGATCCCGCCTACCTCTCCGGTCGCTCCATCGGGCTGATCACCACCGCTGCCGGCTGGCAGGCCGCGAACACCACCATGGCCGCCCTGCGCTCGATCGCCCACGCCCTGCGCGGCTGGACCACCCCGTACGGCGCGACCATCAACAGCACCCAGGTGAAGCTCCGCGACATCGAGAGCCTCGACGAGGGCACCCGTGCGGCACTGCAGCTGGTCGCCACCGAGGTCGTCGACTTCGCACGCCGCCGCTGAACGGCCCCATCCCGCGTCGCAGAGCGTGCACTTTCGCGTCATCGCTACGCGAAGAACGGGTGCGCTGTCGCGTCGCAGGCATCGCGGTGAGTCCAGCTCAGCGCCCCCTGAGCTTCCCCTCCTCGACGATCAGCCCATGCAGCTCGGCGAGCTCCGCAACGCTGAAGCGCGCCTCCTGCAGGGCTGGGTCGAGTGCACGCCGGAACGCCCGATAGGACCGCGGAACGTCCCATCCCCGATCCGTGAGCAGCCGCCTCGCGTACTCATCGCACAGGAACGCCGGGCGTCGCAGCACATACAGCGAGATCGCATCGGCTGTCTCCTCGCCGACCCCCTCGATCCCGAGCAGCTCGACACGTGCTTCTGCGTCTGTCATTGCAGACACTGTGGAATAACGCTGTACCCACCAGGCGGCGAGCGCCTGCAGCCTGCGGGGCTTGACGGTGGGGAATCCGGAGCCGCGCACGAGGGATCTGATGGTCTCCTCCGTGGCGCCGGCCAGCGGGGTGGGAGCGAGCAGCCCGGCGCGCTCGAGGTTCCGCAGCGAGATAACGGCCTGTCCCCAGCGGGAGCGCTGGACCAGTACGGCGCCGATCGCGATCTCGAAGGGGTTCTCGCCGGGCCACCACCAGCCCTGGGGGCCGTGGCGGCGCAGCAGCTCGGTGTACAGCACCCGCAGGTCCGGCGTCTCCATCCGAGCGACTCTATGGCACGGCCGGATAGACCGAGACGTCCTCGGCGCGGACCGTCAGGATCACGTCGGTGCCGGGCTGCAGGTGGAGCTCGGCGGCCTGCTGCGCGGTGATGTCGGCGGCGAGCTCGCCCGCCCTCACCCGGACCACCTCCCCGTAGGGCTCCAGGGATCGCACCGTGCGGCGCAGCATCGTGCGATCCCCGGACCGGGGATCCGCGTTCAGGCTCTGCAGCTGCACGGACCGGGGCGGGAACGCGCCGAGCACCTCCGAACCGGCCGTGATCTCACCACTGCCCATCGCGTCAGCATTGCGCGTGCCCGAACGTGGCGGGTCGGCGCGCAGCACCTCGCCGCCGTGGACGTGAAGTGCGTCGGTGCGGGCGAGGTGATCGTCGGTGTCAGATCCGATAGCGCTCTCGATGGCGATGCCGTCGCCGCACCACTGCCCCGGCACCAGGTTCAGGCCGGCGAAGCGTGCCGCGAAGGCACTGCGGGGCCGGGTGAGCACCTCGGCGGTGCGGTCCAGCTGCAGCAGCCGGCCGCCCTCGAGCACGGCGACGCGGTCGGCGAGACTGGCCACGTCCAGCAGATCATGGGTGACGATCACCGTGGTGGTCTCGGCGAGCACTCGGCGCAGCTGCTCGCGCAGGGCCGGGGCGACATCGATGTCCAGGGCGGCCATCGGCTCATCCAGCAGCACCAGGTGCGGCCGCACCGCCAGGGCGCGGGCGATCGCGACCCGCTGCGCCTGCCCGCCGGAGAGCTGGGCGGGGCGGCGGCCGGCCAGGTCGAGAGCGCCCACCTGCTCCAGCCAGTGCTGGGCCTGACTCCGGACCGCGCGACCCGGTTCGCCCTGGGAGCGCAGCCCGAACATGACGTTGCCCAGTGCCGTCATGTGGGGGAACAGCACCGGGTCCTGGGACAGAGTGATGATGCGGCGGTCATACGGGGGCACCAGCCGGGCCCGCTGTCCCGGCTGGACCTCGGTCAGCACCGCGCCGTCCAGGGTGATGCGGCCGCTGCTGGGGTGCAGCATCCCTCCGACCAGCGAGAGCAGGGTGGACTTCCCCGCCCCGTTGGGCCCGACCAGGGCGAGGGTCTCCCCGTCGCGGACCTCGAGGGCGATGTCCACGTCGCGCTCGGCCACGCGCACGTCGATCTTTAGGCTCATGCGGTGGGCCTCCGGCGCGCCAGGGCGATCACGACGATCGCCACCACCATGAGCACGAAGGACAGTGCCACCGCCGCCTCCGGATCGCTCTCGCGCTGCAGGTAGATTTCCAGCGGCAGGGTGCGGGTGGTGCCCTGCAGGGACCCCGCGAAGGTGATGGTCGCCCCGAACTCCCCGAGGGCGCGGGCGAAGGAGAGCACGGTGCCCGAGCAGAGAGCGGGCAGCACCAGTGGCAGCGTGATGCGCAGCAACACCCGGGTGGGGCGCGCCCCGAGCGAGGCGGCGGCGACCTCGTAGCGGGTGCCGGCGGTGCGCAGCGCCCCCTCCAGGCTGATCACCAGGAAGGGGAGCGCCACGAACGTCTGGGCGAGCACCACGGCGGTGGTGGAGAACGCGATCTGGATCCCGAGCAGCTCGAAGCTGCTCCCCAGCAGTCCCTGCCTGCCGAAGGTGTACAGCAGGGCGATGCCGCCCACCACCGGGGGTAGCACCAGCGGGATCAGCACCATGGCGCGCAGCACCGAGAGGCCGGGGAAGCGGGTGCGCGCCAGCAGCAGCGCCATCGGCACCCCCAATATCACGCAGAGCGCGGTGGTGGTCAGCGAGGTCTGCAGGCTCAGCCGCAGCGCCGCCAGGGAGGACTCGCTCGTGATCAGCTCCCAGAACTCGCTCCAGCGCACGCGCAGTGCCATCCCCACCAACGGCAGCAGCACCAGGGCGGCGCCGAGCAGAGCCGGGGCCAGCAGCCAGCGGGGGAGACCGGTGGAGGCGGGGCTCACGGGGCAGCGCTCACAGACCGGGGCTCACAGAACAGGGCTCGCAGGGCGGGATTCATGGGATGCGGGTGCTGCTCAGGGCTGGAAGCCGTGCTCGGCGAGGACTGCCTGCCCGTCCTCCCCGGTGACCAGGTCGATGAACTCCTGGCCGAGCTCGGCCTGCTCGCTGCCCGCGACAGTGGCGATCGGGTAGGTGTTCACGGCCGAGTCGGACTCGGGGAACTCGATCCCCTCGACGTCATCCCCGGCCATCAGGACATCGGTGACGTACACCAGGCCCGCGTCGGCCTCACCGGTGGTGACCTTGTTCAGCACGTCGGTCACGGACTGCTCCTCGCTGACCGGGGTGAACTCGAGCCCGGCTCTCTCCTCGACCGTCTCGGTCGCGGCGCCGCAGGGGACCTCCGGGGCGCACATCACGAGGTCGATGCCCTCCTCGGTGAGGGAGGAGAGACCGCTCACGCCGGCCGGGTTGCCGGCGGGGACGGCGATCATCAGGGTATTGGTCGCGAAGTCGACCGGCTCGGCGCCGTGGAGATCAGCGTCGACCAGCTTGGTCATGTTCGCCTCGTTCGCCGAGGCGAAGACGTCCGCCGGAGCGCCTTCCTGGATCTGGGTGACCAGCCCCGAGGAGCCGCCGAAGTTGAACTCCACCGAGACCCCCTCGTGAGTGGACTCGAACTCCTCGCCGAGCTGCTCGAACGGCTCCTGCAGGGACGCGGCGGCGAACACGATCAGGGTCGACTCCTCCGCGGAGCCACCGGCATCGCCGGCGCTGTCTCCGGTGCCGGTAGCACCCCCGCAGGAAGTGGCGGTCAGGGCGAGCAGGAGGGCACCGGACGTCGCGGCGAGGCGGCGGGGCAGGGACCGGATCATGGAAGCTCCTCGAGCAGGGGGTGAGCAGAGCAGACGGGGGACTGAGCAGCGGTGGAACCGAGCAGGAAGGGACCTGCCCAGGGAGGGAGCAGAGGGATGAGGGTCAGCGGGCGGGGCCTTCTTCCGCCTCGACCACCACGTGGGTGGCCTTGACGACGGCGGAGGCGATCGAGCCGGGTTCGAGGCCGAGATCCTGGACCGCCTCGGTGCTCATCAGGGACACCACCCGGAACGGGCCGCACTGCAGCTCGACCTGGGACATGACGGTGTCGCTGAGCACGCGGGTGACGAGGCCGACGAAGCGGTTGCGGGCCGAGCTGCGGGTGGGGCCGTCCAGCCCGGGCGTGACGGCGTGATCCTGGGCGAGGCGGGCCACGTCGATGCCCTCGAGGACCTTGCGCCCTGAGGCGTCGGTGGTCGCCGGGAGGTCCCCGCGCTCGATCCAGCGGCGGACGGTATCCTCGCTCACACCGAGGAGGACCGCCGCATCACGTACTCGCATCTGCGCCATGACGGCGAGTATAGACACGCAGATGCGGCTCAGGAGGACATTTGGCCCGGAAGCCGAGGACCGTGAGGATCCCGCGATCCGACGCCGGGGAGGGCGATGCGATGACCGAGAGCTCGAGCGCGGACCGCACCGAGCACTGCCCGGAGAGCAGCACCGTGGGCGGCCCCGAGCACTGCCGCGAGCGTGCTGCCGAAGACGATCCCCGGCTCCCGCGGGTGCTGGTGAACTCCTCTCAGCTGCCTGCGGAACCGGCGCGCGGTGCCGTCTGGTCCATCACGGGTGCAGAGCGGGACCTGGACTCCAACCTGATCCGCCTCCCGCCCGGGGAGCGCATCGACCTGCACGTCGGGGCGGAGGTCGATGTGCTGATCCATGTGGTCTCCGGGGCCGGCGCGCTGCTCCTGCCCGAGGGGGAGCACCCACTGCGGGCGGGGGACGTGGCGCTGCTTCCCCGGCGCTCCCGGCGGGGCTTCCGCACCGGGGCAGACGGACTGGAGTACCTCACGGTGCACCGTCGCCGGCAGTCCCTGCAGATCGGCACCCGCCGCTGAGCACGGGGCGCGATGGCTCGCGTGCGACGGGGGAGCGGGATGCGGGGGACGCTCAGCGGGGTGCTGAGTCCAGCACCTCCAGCACGGCCTCGCCGTACTCGGCGAGCTTCTTCGCCCCGACTCCGCTGACGGTGCCGAGCGCTGTGATCGAGCTGGGCCGGGCCTCGACGATGCCCACCAGGGTGGCATCGGAGAACACCATGTAGGGCGGGATCTGCTTCTCCTTCGCGATCGAGGTGCGCCACTGGCGCAGCGCCTCGAACACTTCCTGCTGCGCGGGCTCGAGCGATGCGGCCGCACGGGACCCGCCCCCGGAGGAGCCGCGACGGGAGGCGCTCTTGGCGGGGGTGCGGTCGATGGCGAGCTCGACGGTCTGCTCGCCACGCAGCACAGGCCCTGCGTTCGGACCCGGGGCCAGCACCCCGAAATCCCCCACGGCCTCGATGATGCCGCGGGCCAACAGCTGCCGGATCACTGTGCGCCACTCCTTCTCGCTCAGCTCCGTGCCGATGCCCCACACGCTCAGCTGGTCGTGGCGGGACTGCCGGGAGCGGTCGTTCTCCTTTCCCAGCAGCACCTCGATCACCTGCCCGGAGCCGAAGCGCTGATCACGTTCGCGGTCCAGCCGGATCACGGCCGAGAGCAGCTTCTGGGCGGCGACGGTGCCGTCCCAGGTCTGCGGCGGGCTCAGGCAGGTGTCGCAGTTCCCGCACGCCTCGGAGTCCTGACCGAAGTAGCGCAGCAGCTGCACGCGCCGGCAGCTGACCGTCTCGCACAGGGCGAGCATCGCGTCCAGGTGCCCACGGGCATTGCGCTTGTGCTGATCCGATGCCTCCCCGGCGTCGATGAAGCGACGCTGGTTCACGACGTCCCCGAGGCCGTAGGCCATCCAGGCGGTGGCCGGCTGCCCGTCCCGGCCCGCGCGACCGGTCTCCTGGTAATAGCCCTCGATCGACTTGGGCAGATCCAGGTGGGCGACGAAGCGGACGTCCGGCTTGTCGATCCCCATCCCGAACGCGATCGTCGCCACGATGATCAGCCCGTCCTCCCGCAGGAACCGCTCCTGGTGCTCCTGCCGCACGGCGGCGTCGAGCCCCGCGTGGTAGGGCAGCGCCGGGATCCCTCGCGCGACCAGGGCCTCGGCGGTCTGCTCGACGCTCTTGCGGGACAGGCAGTACACGATCCCGGACTCGCCCTTGTGCTCCCGGGTGATCAGTCGCAGCAGCTGCTCGCGCGGGGAGGCCTTCGGCTCGATCCGGTACTGGATGTTCGGCCGGTCGAAGCTGGCGACGAAGTGCTCCGCCCCCTCCATCCGCAGCCGGGAGGTGATCTCCCGGTGCGTCGCCTCGGTCGCCGTCGCCGTCAGGGCGATCCGCGGCACCGCGGGGAAGGCCTCGGCCAGGACCGACAGTCCCAGGTAGTCGGGCCGGAAGTCGTGCCCCCACTGGGAGACGCAGTGCGCCTCGTCGATCGCGAACAGTGCCAGGCGGGCCCGGCGCAGCAGATCCAGGGTGCGGGGGAGCACCAGTCGCTCCGGTGCCATGTACAGCAGGTCCAGCTCCCCGGCCAGCAGCTGCTGCTCGACGGCCTGCGCCTCGTGGAGATCGAGGGTCGAGTTCAGGTAGGCGGCCCGGATGCCGACCGCCTCGAGCGCCGCGACCTGGTCCGCCATCAGCGCGATCAGCGGGGAGACCACGATCCCGGTCCCTTCCCGCAGCAGAGCCGGGATCTGATAGCACAGCGATTTCCCGCCGCCGGTGGGCATCAGCACCAC
>DXDT01000092.1 GCA_019115335.1 Candidatus Brachybacterium merdigallinarum | reverse complement strand
CCGGCGACGACGCGGGAGGCGGTCTCGCGGGCACTCGCGCGCTCGAGCACCGGGCGTGCCTCGTCGAAGCCGTACTTGAGCATCCCGGAGAGGTCGGCGTGGCCGGGACGAGGGCGGGTCAGTGCCCGGTTGCGGGCGATCTCGCGCTCGTCCCCGGTGCCGGCGTCGATCAGCAGGTCCTCGCGCGGGACCGGATCGGCGCTCATCACCTTCTCCCACTTGGGCCATTCGGAGTTCGCGATCTCGATGGCCAGCGGCGACCCCATGGTGCGACCGTGACGCAGACCCCCGTGGAGGGTCAGCACGTCCTGCTCGAACTTCTGCCGGCTGCCGCGGCCGTGCCCGAGGCGACGGCGGGCCAGTGCGGCCTTCAGGTCGTCACTGGTCAGCTCGATCCCGGAGGGGACGCCGTCGAGGAAGGAGATGAGGGAGGGGCCGTGGGATTCCCCGGCCGAGAGCCAGCGCAACATGGGTCCGATCCTCTCATGAGCACCAGGGTCGGGGCCTCCCCGTCCAGCTCCGCCCGTCGTCGCGGGCGGCCAGCGCAGCGCCGGATCAGTCCTCGTCGAGCTCGACCGACTCGACCGGGGTCAGCTCCTCCACCAGCGGCACCACGTCCGCGATGCCGTCCAGCACCGCCGTGGGCCGATAGGGGTACTGCGCGATCTCCTCGGGGCGGGTCGACCCCGAGAGCACGAGCACCGAGCGCATCCCCGCCTCGAGCCCGGACTTCACATCGGTGTCCATCCGGTCCCCGATCATCACCGAGGTCTCCGAGTGCGCCCCGATGCGGTTCAGCGCCGTGCGCATCATCAGCGGGTTCGGCTTGCCGATGTAGTACGGATTGATGCCGGTCGCCGCGGTGATCATCGCCGCCACGGAGCCGGTGGCGGGCAGCGGACCCTCGGCGCTGGGCCCGGTGACGTCCGGGTTCGTCGCGATGAACTTCGCCCCGGCCTTGATCAGGCGGATCGCCCGCGTCAGCGATTCGAACGAGTACGTGCGGGTCTCCCCCAGGACCACGAACTCGACATCGGTGTCGGCGAGGATGAAGCCCTCCTCGTGCATCGCGCTGGTCAGCCCGGCTTCCCCGATCACATAGGCCGCCGCACCGGGCTGCTGCTCGGCCAGGAAGCGAGCGGTCGCCAGCGCGCTGGTCCAGATCGCCTCCTCGGGCAGGTCGATGCCGCTGCGGGCGAGCCGGGCGCGCAGATCCCGCGGCGTGAAGATCGAGTTGTTGGTCAGCACCAGGAACCGCCGTCCCAGGCGCTGGAGCTCGGCGATGAAGTCCGCCGCTCCGGGCAGGGCGGACTGCTCGTGGACGAGGACTCCGTCCATGTCGGTCAGCCAGGAATGGATCGGTTGCGCTTCGAGCGAGGTGTTCATGGCACCAGTGTGCACGTCCCGCACCGAATCCGCGCCTTCGCCACGATCCTTCTCCGCGGCGGACCATCGCCGCGGACGGGACGAACATCACATCCTGGTCACGAATGTGTCACGCCACCCAGGTGGCGACGCCCCGCAGTCATCCCGGCAGCTTAGGTGAGCCTGTCCTGCCCGGATTGCGCAAGCACGTGTCGTCGTTAATCCGTCTAGGGTGGTCGGCGGCGCCCAGGGGCGGATGACCTGGCCAGATGCCGTACCGCACGCTCGAGAACGATGAGGGACACCGTGAACACCAGCACGGCAGCGACACGAGAGCTGCCCGCATCAGCGGCAGCAGATCCCCCACCTCGCCGGCGACGAGTGCTGTCCCGGCCCGCGATCGTGCTCCCCGCCGCCGTCGTGCTGCTGCTGAGCGTCATGACGGTCTCGCTGTGCCTGGGCCCCGTCACGGTCCCGGTCGACGAGGTCCTCTCCTCCCAGATCGTCCACCAGATCCGCCTCCCCCGCGTGCTGGTCGCCGCTCTCGTGGGTGCCGCCCTCGCGACCGCCGGGGCGCTCATGCAGACGGTCTTCCAGAACCCGCTCGCGGATCCCGGGATCATCGGGGTCTCCACCGGAGCCGCCACCGCCGCAGTGCTCGTGATCGTCACCGGGGTGAGCTTCCTAGGGACCTGGACCCTGCCGGCCGGGGCGTTCGTCGGCGCCCTGCTCACCGTGCTGGTGATCTACCTGATCGCGACCTCCCGCGCGGTCGGCAGCCGGGGAGCCGATCCCGCCACCCTGGTCCTGGTGGGCATGGCGATCACGGCCTTCCTGGGGGCGGTGATCTCCGCGACCATCGCCAACGCCCCGGACGACTCCGATCTGCGCAGCGTCCAGTTCTGGCTCAACGGGGACCTGGTCGCCCGCACCTGGGACCACGTCGCCGTCGCCGTCGTGCCGATCCTGCTGACCATCGTGCTGTCCTGGACCCTGGCCGGGGATCTGAACCTGCTGCTGCTGGGACGGGAGACGGCCCAGTCCACCGGCATCAACGTGCGCCGCCTGCGGATCCAGCTGCTCGTCCTGGCCGCCCTGATGACCGCCACCGCCGTCGCCGTCAGCGGCAGCATCTCCTTCATCGGTCTGGTCGTCCCCCACGTGGTGAGGATCGTGCTGGGACCGGAGCACCGCGCCCTGCTCCCCACCGCCGCGCTGCTGGGCTCGACATTCGTGATCGCCGCCGACACCATCGCCCGGCTGCTGTTCTCCCCCGTCGTGCTGCAGACCGGTGTGGTGATCGCCTTCCTCGGCTCACCGCTGTTCCTGTACCTGCTGCTGAGCACCCGCTCCCGGCAGCATCGGGGGCTCGGCATATGACCCCGGTGGCACCCGCTGAGCTAACGGTCGCGGACCTGCGCATCGCCTACGAGGAGCACGTGGTGGTCGACGGGGCGAGCTTCACCGCGCCCGCCGGGAGCATCACCGCCCTGATCGGACCCAACGGGGCCGGCAAGTCCACCCTGCTGAAGGGGATCGGTGGCCTCCTCGAGGCGCAGGGATCCGTCCGCCACGGGGAGCAGGACCTGCTGCGCATGTCCATCCGGGAGCGCGCCCGGCACCTCTCCCTGGTCCCCCAGGCGACCACGCTGGGGATCGCCTTCACCGCCCGCGAGGTCATCGCGCTGGGACGCCATCCCCACCGCCGACGCTTCACGCGGGAGACGACGGCGGACCGCGCCGCCATCCAGGACGCCCTGGCAGCGGTCGGGGCGACGTCCTTCGCCGACCAATCCGTGACCGAGCTGTCCGGCGGGCAGAGGCAGCTGGTCCACATCGGACGAGCCCTCGCACAGGGCAGCCCCACCCTGCTCCTGGACGAACCCACCAGCGCACTCGACCTGCGCCACCAGGTCGGCATCTACTCGCTGCTGCGTGCACAGGCGCGCGCCGGTGCGACCGTGGTCGTGGTCCTCCACGACCTCGGCGACGTCGCCCGCTGGTGCGACCGCGCGGTGCTGCTGCACGAGGGCAGGATCCGCGCCTCCGGCCAGGTCGAGGAGGTCCTGGAGCCCGCACTGCTCAGCGACGTCTACGCCACGGCGGTCACCGTGGACCGCTCCCCCGCCACCGGTGCCCAGCTGGTCACCCCCTGGCCCGCCCGGGAAGGAGTCGCCATGTCCTGACCCCCACCCGGCCCGCATCCGTCCGAGCCCTGCAGAGTCGCTGCAGGGACCCGCAGAGACCCTGCACCAGCACCACCCAAGGAGTACATCCCGTGACATCACCCCTGCGTTCCCGTCGTCCCCTCACCGCCGCTGCGGGCCTCGTCCTGACCGCGGCCATCGCCCTGTCCGGCTGCGGAGCCGGCGGCGCCGACGACGCCCAGGACACCACCGGCGCCGCCACCTCCTCCGACGCCGGTGGCCAGGAGGCTGCGGCCGAGACCTGGCCGCGCACCGTCACCGTCGGCGAGAACGAGGTCGAGGTGGCCGAGGAGCCGCAGCGCATCGCGGTCCTCTCGAGCGACCTGGCGTCCATCGTGCTGCCCCTGACCGGTGGGGACCGGGTCGTGGCCGCCCCCAGCTCGCTGTCCGAGAACGACAGCGTGGCCGCCGAGATGGAGCTGGTCGAGAACCCGCTGCCCGCGGGCGCGACCACGGATCCCGAGCAGATCATGGCCACTGAGCCCGACCTGGTGCTGATCAGCGCCCGCCACGACTCCGAGCGGGAGGCGATCGAGCTGCTGGAGGGCTTCGACGTCACCGTCGCGGCGTTCGACGGCGGGGCCTGGTCCGGCACCGAGGACGTGATCGCGCAGATCGGCGTGGTCGCCGAGCTGGTCGGAGAGACCGCCGCGGGTGAGGAGTTCGCCGGCGAGCTGGAGAGCCGCCGCGCAGAGGCGGTCGCCCGTGGGGAGGACGCCGAGTCGCCGCGCACCCTGGGCATCTGGAACCACTCGAACGAGCAGATGATCGCCTCGCCCACCCTCATGCTGACCGGGCTGATCCGTGAGGCGGGCGGCACCCCGGTGGTCGATGAGATCGAGGTCGACGGCCAGATCCCCGCCGATCCCGAGTTCATCATCGAGCAGGCGCCCGAGGTGATCATCGTGCAGGTCTCCGAGGACAGCGGCCAGGATTCCTTCGCCGAGCTGATCGGGAACCCGGCGCTGGCGGACGTGCCCGCGATCGCCGACGGCCGCGTGTACTACGTCTCGAACGACATCACCGCCTCCTCCGCCGGTCTGAACCTGGTCGAGGGGCTCGAGGAGGTCTCCCAGGCGCTGTACGACCAGGCATGACCTGCACGTGACAGCCACTACGCAGGAAAGCAGGAACCCCGCCCGGTGATCCGGGCGGGGTTCCTGCTCTGACCCGTCGCTGCGGGGCGCGGGTCAGCTGCCGGCGATCAGTTGCCGGTGAGCTTGGCGCGCAGCGCGGCCAGCGCCTCGTCGGAGGCGAGAGTGCCCTCGTCCGACGAGGAGGACTGGTAGGAGGACTGCGCAGCGGGCGCGGCCGGGGCGGAGCTGGTGGAGCTCTCCACGGCCGGGGCGTTCGCGGACTCCTCGTCGGCCTTGATGGCCTCGGCGACCTGGGCCTTGTGGGCGGTCCAGCGCTCGTAGGCGGCCGCGTACTGGGCCTCCCACTCCTCGCGCTGGGCGTCGTAGCCCTCGAGCCACTCGTTGGTCTCCGGGTCGAAGCCCTCGGGGTACTTGTACTCGCCGTTGGCGTCGTACTCCGCGGCCATGCCGT
>DXDT01000091.1 GCA_019115335.1 Candidatus Brachybacterium merdigallinarum | reverse complement strand
GGGGCACAGGTCTACCCAGGAGGTCTCCTTGTCCCTTGCCACTGCTCCCACCGACGCTCTCGCCGATGCTCCTGCCGTCGAGATCGGCCATGTGCTCGCCCATCCCGTGCACGGCCCCGTGCGCATCACCGCGCTGCGCACCCGCACCGTCCGCGGTGCCGAGCAGAAGTACGTCGACCTCGAGGTGATCGGCGACCAGATGCAGATCTCGGTGCCGGCCGGCGGCCGGGACGTGGTCGGCCTGCGCCCGCTGCTGGATCGCGCCGAGGTGCAGGAGCTGCTCGAGAAGCTGGAGGCGCCGCTGGAGGTCGCGACGAAGAAGGTGACCTGGGCCCACCGCATGAAGACTCTGCAGGGACTGAGCCAGACCGGTCGCGTGACCGACCGGATCGAGATCATCCGCAAGATCGTCGGCGACTCCGGAGCGGTTCCCTCCAGCCTCGCCGAGCGGACCATGCTGCGTGAGGCCACGGCACCCCTGGCCGCGGAGTTCGCGATCACCCTCGAGCTGTCCCGGGACGCCGCCCATGACCTTCTGATGGACACCGTGGAGCGCGCTGTGGAGCACGCGGAGGAGTCCGGGGCGAAGGCCGCCTGACGCCCCGGGCCCCGCGACGGCCTCCGCCGCGAACCTCGCGCCGGTGCCCGCCGCGCCCCGCTGCGAGCGGGCTCATCTCGAGCGGGTTCCTCCCGACGGGGTGAGGCGCGGCAGGGTGCGAGCCAGCCACAGCGCCCCAGCCAGGCACAGCGCCCCGGTGGCCGTGCCTGCCACGGCGACCGGGGCGATCACCGTGATCCCGGTGACCATCAGCGGCGCGAGAAGTCTGCCGCCCCCGAGCAGGGTGTTCCACCAGGCGAGATAGCCGGTGCGGCCGTGCACCGGGGAGACGTCGATCCCCAGCGTCATGACGATCCCGCTGCCGAGCCCGTTGCCGAGCGCGATCAGGAGGCTCGGCAGCAGCAGCACGAGCACCGAGGAGACGGTCCCCCGCTCGCCGAGGAGCCCGGCGAGGACTGCGAGCAGCACGTACCCGATCCCCATCAGACCCGCGCACGGCACCGCCACCGCCGCGCGACCGTAACGGTCCATCAGGGTTCCCGCCGGGAGCACCATCAGGATCTCGATCACCGCGGAGACGCCGAACACCACCGAGATCCACACC
Organism: Candidatus Brachybacterium merdigallinarum; assembly: GCA_019115335.1. Taxonomy (GTDB): domain Bacteria; phylum Actinomycetota; class Actinomycetes; order Actinomycetales; family Dermabacteraceae; genus Brachybacterium; species Brachybacterium merdigallinarum. The sequence continues at coordinate 32,240 of DXDT01000091.1, read as the reverse complement.
GAGTCCAGGCCCAGGGACGCCCCCAGCAGGGGGACGATCACCGGCCGGTTCACCCGCGCCATCATCACCGGGGCGATGCCGAGCACCACCCGCACCATCCGCGCCAGCACCATGCCGTCCAGGCGCCTGCGGACCGGGCTGCGCGGTGCTCGGCGCCCCCGCTCCCGGTACCGCCGCCCGCCGCGGGCCTCGCCCGCGGGCAGGTTCACCGCGACCATCACCGTGGCGGCGGTCGCGACGACGGCGAACAGCAGGAACACCCAGGAGTCCTCGCCGATCGCCATCACCAGCGCGCCCAGCAGCGGGCCGATCACCTGACCGATCCGGATCGTGCCGCCGAAGAGAGTCATCCCCCGCGCCCGCATTCCGGCAGGCAGCGCCGTGCCCAGATAGGCCTGCCGCCCCAGTGCCCACACCTGGCTGTTGACCGCCATCACGATCAGCAGGCCGATCAGCATTCCGCGATGCATCGCCGATGGTTCGCCGTCGAGCCCGGAGGAGATCACCGCGAAGGCGAGCAGGTTCGCCACCACCAGGCCGGCGCCGGTGGTCACGAGGGCGGCCCGGGCCCCCACGGCGGAGATCACCCGCCCGGCGGGGATCGGCCCGACCAGGGAGGAGATCCCGAAGATCACGGTCAGCGCGGCCGCCTGGGTGACGTCGAAGCCGAGCTGCAGAGCGAGCAGCGGCACCACGGGCATGAGCGCAGAGAGCCCGGTGAACTCGAGCAGGGTGGGGGCGTAGACCGAGGGCACCAGTCCCCGCATGACCTGCGCCGCGGAGGGACCATCGCCGCTGGAGGGGAGGCGCGGGGGCGTGGTCACCGCCTCACTGTGCCATCGGGTAGTTCCCCTGAGCAAATACTTGGGGAGGCGTCGACGGACCGCGGCCGCTACCGTGGAGCACCATGACTTCCGCGGCCCTTCCCCACGACGTTCCCCCGCTCACCACGCTGACCGTGATCGGCGCCGACGATCCGCTCGGGGAGGCGGTGATGCGCGAGGCGCTCGTGCGCGGGCTCACGGTGCGGGCGACCGCCGCCCATGCGGAGCTGATCCCCCGGCTCTCCCCGCGCCTGCAGGTGCACGCCGCTGACCCGCAGGACCAGCGGGCGCTGCGATCCGCCGTGGACGGAGCCGATGCGATGGTGCTCGGACTGAGCCCGCAGCCGGCCGGCGCCCCCACCATGCGGATGACCGACACGGTGATCGCGCTGGTGCGGGCGATGCGGGAAGCGCGGACGACCCGTCTGGTGGTCCCCTCGAGCCTCGAGCTGGGCGGCCTCGCAGCGGAGAACGGCGCAGCCGGTCGCGCCCGCTCGCTCGCCCGGGTCGCTCGCCGGATCGGGCCCCGCGGCGGGCTGCGGGATCTCGAGCGCCTCGAGCAGCTCTGCGAGGGCAGCGGGATGGACTGGACCGTGCTGCGGGCGGGATCGCTCACCGACCTGCTGGGCACCAAGCGGGCCCGCTGCGTCCCCCTGTCGGTGGGCGGGGATGCCCAGCTGGCCCGGGAGGACCTCGCCTGCGCACTGCTGGATCAGGCCCTGCAGCCCGGTCACCGGCCGCGGGTGGCCGCGGTGACCGCTCGCGACGCGGGCCGGGCCGTCTGAACGTCAGGCGCCGTAGGCGTCGGCAGTGGCGTGCTCACCCCGTCGGGCGGTCGCCTCGTCGACCCCGGCCGCGAGCGCCTGCGCCGCCCAGCGCACCGACCAGGCCCGCACATGGTCCTGTCCCTCGGGGCCGCAGAGCCACTGCGCAGTGGGCGGGGCGATCGGATCCGGGCAGGTGCCGCTCCAGCTCCCGGTCGCCGCGGCCAATGACCACAGGGTGATCTCCCAGCCCACCGCCACCGGTCCCGGTCCGATCCGCTCGAACTCCGCGCGCTCCATGGTGACGGTGTGCCGCAGGCGCAGCTGGGAGGTGCCGTCATCCTCCGGGTCCACGCTGATCAGCAGCGGCTCGGCCGCCCCGCCGCGGTCCCAGGTCAGGACCAGCTTGTGCGGGGCCTCGACCTCGAGGATCCGCCCCGTGACCCCGCCGGGCGCCTGGAAGCTGCCGCCCTCGCGCAGGTCGCCGGTGACGGTCCCGTACCAGGGCGCGAGCCCTGCGGACGTGCTCAGCAGGGGCCACAGCTCGGCAGGGGCCAGGGAGATGTCCGTGGTCAGGGACAGCTGGACACGCATCTGCGCGCCGCCGTCGTCGACATCGAGTCCTCGTCGCACCGCGCTCATCCCGGGCAGCGACTGGGTGGGGGTCATGGTCTCCTCGAAGGGTTCGCACCTCTCCGCCTCGGCGCGAGGAGCGCGGAGGCGGACGCCCGCAGACTATCCGACGGATTCAACCCGCGGCCACGGGCGTCGAGCACGTTTCGATGACAGTGCGGGGCGGGGTCGTCAGCACTCGGTGCCCCGGCCGTGCACGGCGGGGGTTCGGGCAGGAGCTCGGGCAGCGGTGTCCCGTCCAGCATGCGTAGCATGGCGATCGTGTCGACCACTGAGAGCTTCCAGCCCGCCGAATTCTCCGCCCACCTGTTCGACCTCGACGGGGTGATCACCCCGACCGCCGAGGTGCACATGCGTGCCTGGGACCAGATGTTCAGCGACTTCCTGACCAGCCGGGACATCGCCGAGCCGTACACCGACCAGGACTACTTCGACCATGTCGACGGCCGCCCCCGCTACGACGGGGTGCGCGCCTTCCTGCTCTCCCGCGGCAACGAGCTGCCCGAGGGCGAGGACGGGGACCCCGTGGATCAGCCGCCCGGCGCCGAGACCGTGCGCGGGCTCGGCAACCGCAAGAACGAGCAGGTCCTCTCGCTGATCCGGGACGAGGGCGTGGAGCCGTATCCGGGCACCGTCGCGTACCTGGACTCGCTGCCCTCCGGTGCGCGCCTGGCGATCGTCTCCTCCTCCCGCAATGCCGAGGAGGTGCTCACGGGGGCAGGCCTGCGGGACCGCTTCGAGATCATCGTGGACGGCAATGTCGCCGCCGCCGAGGGCCTGCCCGGCAAGCCCGCCCCGGATACCTTCGTCCGCGCCGCGCAGCAGCTGGGGGTCGAGGTCACCGACTCCGTGGTCTACGAGGACGCCGTCTCCGGGGTCCGCGCCGGGGCCGCCGGGGAGTTCGGTGCCGTCATCGGCGTGGACCGCGGGGCGGGGGCCACCGCGCTCCGCGACGCCGGAGCTACCATCGTCGTTCAGGATCTGGAGGAGCTGCTGTGAGCCGACTGCGCGATGTCCCCGAGGACCCGGTGGACCGCACCCGCCTGCCGGTGGACGAGTGGCGGCTGGTCGAGGCCCGCCCGAACGGTGACCTGGGGCTGATGGAGACCCTGTTCGCGACCGCCAACGGGTATCTGGGCATGCGGGGCACCCCCTCGGAGGGGCGGGACGCCGACCAGCACGGCACCTACCTCAACGGCTTCCACGAGACCTGGAAGATCCATCACGCCGAGTCCGCCTTCGGCTTCGCCGAGACCGGGCAGACGATCGTGACCGTGCCCGATGCCACGGTGATGAAGCTGTACGTGGACGACGAGCCGCTGCTGCTGTCCATCGCGGACCTCCTGGAGTACGAGCGCTGGATCGACTTCCGCGAGGGGGTGCTTCGCCGGGAGCTGATCTGGCGCACCCCGGCCGGGAAGCGGGTGCGGGTGCGCACCAGCCGCATGGTCTCCTTCACCCAGCGGCATCTGGCGCTGATGGAGATGGAGGTGGAGATGCTCGACGGCTCCGCCCCGATCGCCGTCTCCTCGCAGATCATCAACCGTCAGGACGCCTCGGACGACTACGGCACCGGCGGCCGCAGGGGCAGCGCCATCACCGACAAGGATGATCCGCGCCAGACCACCGCCTTCACGCACCGCGTGCTCGAGCCGCAGCAGGACTGGCACAGCGAACGGCGCATGCTGCTGGGGTATCGGGTCGCGAACTCCGGGATGACCCTCGCCATCGGCGCCGATCACCAGGTGGAGTCCGAGGCGGAGGTGGACCAGATGATCAGCACCTCCCCCGATCAGGGCCGACACATCACCCGTTGCCTGCTGACGTCCGGGCAGAAGCTCACCATCCGCAAGGCCGTCTCCTACCACTCCTCGCGCTCGGTGCCCAACCGGGAGCTGTTCGACCGCTGCCGCCGCACCCTGGACCGTATCCGCGAAGAGGGCTTCGCCCTCCACTACGAGGAGCAGCGCCGCTACCTGGCTGCCTTCTGGGAGCGCTCGGACGTGCAGCTGCCCGGGCAGCCCGCCGCGCAGCAGGCCGTGCGCTGGTCCCTCTTCCAGCTCGCCCAGGCCAGTGCCCGCTCGGACCAGTGGGGGATCCCCGCCAAGGGGCTGACCGGCTCCGGCTACGAGGGGCACTACTTCTGGGACACCGAGGTGTACGTGGTCCCGTTCCTGACCTTCACCTCCCCGCAGTGGGCGCGCAACGCCCTGCGCTTCCGCACCAACCTGCTGCCCAAGGCGCGCGAGCGGGCCCGCGAGATGAACCAGCGCGGGGCCCTGTTCCCCTGGCGCACCATCAACGGCGACGAGGCCTCCGCCTATTACGCGGCCGGCACCGCGCAGTACCACATCGATGCGGACGTCGCCTACGCCTTCGCCCAGTACAGCGACGTGACCGGGGACGTCGAGTTCGCGCGCAAGGACGGCGCAGAGGTGCTCGCCGAGACCGCCCGGCTGTGGGCGGACCTCGGTTTCTGGCGGGTGATGGCCGATGGCAGCGCGAGCTTCCACATCCACGGCGTGACCGGACCGGACGAGTACACCACCGTGGTGAACAACAACCTGTTCACCAACGTCATGGCGCGCCACAACCTGCGCCGCGCTGCCCGCGCGGTCCGGGAGCTGCAGGCCGAGGATCCCATCGGGTACGAGCTGCTGCGCGCCGAGATCGACCTCGACGAGATGGAGATCGAGCAGTGGGAGGCCTGTGCCGACGGCATGTTCATCGCCAAGGACGAGACCCACGGCATCCATCTCCAGGAGGACCGCTTCCTCGAGCGCGAGGTGTGGGACATCTCCGCCACCCCCGATGATGCCTTCCCGCTGCTGCTGAACTTCCACCCGCTGGTGATCTACCGCTTCCAGGTCCTCAAGCAGGCCGATGTGGTGCTCGCCCTGTTCCTGCGCGGCAGCGAGTTCACGGCCGAGGAGAAGCGCGCCGACTTCGAGTACTACGACCCGATCACGACCGGCGATTCCTCGCTCTCGGCCGTCGTGCAGTCGATCATGGCCGCGGAGGTGGGGCACCAGAAGGCGGCCCTGGACTACTTCCGGGCCGGGCTCTTCGTGGACCTCGGCAACCTCCACCGCAACACCGGCGACGGCGTGCACATCGCCTCGGCGGGTGGGGTGTGGAACGCCCTGGTGCACGGCTTCGGCGGCATGCGGCACGAGGACGGCGAGATCAGCTTCGACCCGCGCCTGCCCGCCGACTGGCCCGAGCTGACGTTCCCGCTCACGGTGCGCGGCTGCCGGTTCCGGGTGCGCCTGCTGCGCGAGGAGATCACCTTCACGCTCGAGGACGGCTCCGAGATCGATGTGGCCGTGCGCGGCGAGCGGGTCACCGTCACCTCCGCCGGCACCACCGTGCCGCTCGCCGATCAGGGACCGGTCCTCGACGACTCGGTGCTGCTGCGACCCGCCGGCCTGGGCCACGAGCGGGCCGACGGCTCGATCGTGACGTCCTCGGTCCCCTCGGATCCCGACGACCCCTGGGAGTACCCCATCCATCCCGAGCAGGACGAGGAGCTCACCGGAGACGGCGCGAGCTCGACCTCCTGACCCTCCCGGTCGCCGCTCGCGTAGGCTCCTTCCTCGTCATCCCCGTCCGAGACCCCGAGGAGCATCATGCGCGCCGTGCCCGCCGTCGCCCATGACCGGGTACCTCGGCACAGTCCGGAGTCCCGTCGCAGCCCGGAGCCTCGGCACCGCCTGGCACCACGGCACCGGCTGGCACCATGTCACGGCGGAGGGCCCCGATGAGCGGGGGGCGCCCGGGCCGGGGCGCGCAGATCGAGATCCCGCGACCGCGCCTGAGCATGCTGCATGTGCTGAACCAGGTGCGGATGCGCCTGGTGGACATCCAGGTGTGGGACGTCGCCGGCACGATGACGTTCTACACGGTGCTGTCGGTGATCCCCGGCGCGGTGGCGGTGGTCTCGCTGCTGTCGATGATCGGCATCGGGGAGGAGTCGCTGTTGGCGCTGTCGGGGATGTTCCGGGAGATCTTCCCCTCGGTGAACCCCACCCCGTACCTCAACGCGGTCGCCGCCGTCTCGACGACGGGAGGCGGCGTGCTCGGGCTGGCCCTGGGCACACTGGGCTCCCTGCTCTCGGCCTCCAACGGGGTCGCCGCCTTCCACCGCTGCCTGCACCGGGTGTTCGACACGCGGGAGGGGCGCCCCTTCCTGTGGTTCCGGACCATCGTGTTCGGGGAGACGGTGGTGATCGTCGCGGTGGTGCTGCTGGCGATCGGCATGATGATCGTCGGGGGCGAGGCCTCGCAGCGCTTCGGCGACCTGATCGGGATCCCGCGCGTCGCCTTCGACGCCTGGAACCTCGTCAAGTGGCCGATCCTGCTGGTGATGCTGATCATCGGGGTGTCGCTGGCGTACTACCTCTTCCCCAACGTCAAGCTGCCGCGCTACCGGCTGATGACCCTGGGCTCGACCCTGTCGGTGCTGGTGCTGTTCGGCTCGGCCGTGGCGCTGGGGCGGCTGATGCAGCACACCGCCGCGTTCACCGAGATCCTGACCGTCCTCAACAGCCTGATCGGCGTGCTGCTGGTGATCTGGCTGGCGAACATCGTGATCGTCTCCGGCGCGGCACTGGACGCCGAGTCGCTGCGGGCCCGCCAGATCGCCGCCGGACTGCCCGCCTGGGACCACATCCTGCTGGAGACCGACGCCTCCCATTCGCTCGACGCCCTCGCCGCCCATGCCAGCTGGTCGGCGGAGCTGGGCCGGGCGGTCGCCGAGGCCAACAGCACCGGGCAGCCGCTGCGCCGGGCGCGCAGCCCCTGGATCGTCGACGCTCGCAATCCCCTCGCCGTGAACCCGCCCCGGGACCGCCCCATCAGCACCGTCCGGTCCCCGCGGGATCAGGACCCGACCGACCATCAACCCCCTTCTTCCTCAGGAGACGACCGAGCATGACCGTCCGTCAGATCACGATCTACGGCCATCGCGCCCTCGCCCAGCCCACCCGCAAGGTACGCGAGGTCACCGATGACATCCGCGCCCTGGTGGCGGACATGTACGAGACCATGGACGCCGCCGAGGGCGTGGGCCTGGCCGCGCCTCAGGTCGGCTCACGGTGGCGCCTGTTCGTGTACAACTGCCCCGACGCCGAGGGAGTCCGCCGCCGCGGCGAGGTGATCAACCCGCGTCTGCAGCGGTTCGGCGGTCTCACCCTGGACGAGGAGACCCTGGAGGGCTGCCTGTCGGTCCCCGGGGAAGGATTCCCCACCGCGCGCCACCGCGGCGCCCGGGTCACCGGCACCGACCTCCGGGGCGCACCAGTGACGATCGAGGACGAGGGTGGGATCCTCGCCCGCGCCCTGCAGCACGAGGTGGACCACCTGGACGGCTCCCTCTACCTCGACCGGCTCTCCCCGGCGCGTCGTCGCGAGGCCCTGGACGCCGTCACCGCGCGCGGCTGGCGCGCCCGAGGCCTGCTGACCTGGGATCCCTCCCGGCTGGCACCGGACGAGGTGTGAGACCGCCCGCCTCGGGCCGGGCCGGGACCCGCTGATCGGTCTCCGTCCAGACCACCGGACTATCCTGGGGGGATGCCACGTCCCTGCCTGTCCCGCCGCCATGCCCTGATGCTCCCCGCCTCCGCCGCCGCCGGAGCCGGTGCTCTCGCCGCCTGCGCACCGGAGGACGAAGGCTACGGCACCGCGGCGCCGCTGCGTGCCGACGACGGCTCGATCCCGCTGGAGGAGCTGCCGGAGAACGCCAGCACCCTGGTCAACTTCGGCGGCCAGCAGCCCTTCGTGCTGATCGTCCGGGGCACAGGCGAGGAGCTCACCGGCTACTCCGGCTACTGCACGCACAACGGCTGCGCTCTGCGGCAGGTCGAGACGGAGCTGGACTGCCCGTGCCACGGCTCCCGCTTCGACGCCACCACCGGGGAGGTCCTGGTGGGGCCGGCCGTCTCCCATCTGCCCCCGGTCCCGCTCGTGGTCGAGGGCGGAGCGGTGCGTCGTGACCTCTGAACCCACCCGCACCCCCCGCCACGTCGTCTCCTTCGTGCGACGCGGGGATCGCCTGACCCCGAGCCGCCAGGCCGCCTGGGACCGACTGGCCGACACCTACGTGCTGGACCTGCCGCGCGGACAGCGGGACACCCTCCCCGATCCGGAGGCCAGGCTGGACCTGCCGGAGCTCTTCGGGCGCAGCGCCCCGCTGGTGGTGGAGATCGGCAGCGGCCAGGGAGAGAACATCGCCGCGGCCGCCGCCGCGGATCCCGCGCGCGACCATCTCGCGGTCGAGGTCTATGCGCCAGGCCTGGCCCACACCCTGATGCGCCTCGAACGCGCTGACCTGCCCCCCAACGTGCGCCTGCTACCACTGGACGCCCAGCCGAGCCTGCCGCAGCTGCTGCCGCCGGCGTCGATCACCGAACTGTGGGTCTTCTTCCCCGATCCCTGGCGCAAGGCCCGCCATCACAAGCGCCGCCTGATCAATCCCCCGTTCCTCGACGCGCTGCTTCCCCTGCTCGCCGACGGGGCACGGCTGCGCCTGGCCACCGACTGGGCGCAGTACGCCCACCACATGCGCCAGGTGCTCGATGCACGCCCCGAGCTGCGCCTGCTCCACCCGGACGGACCCGCGCCGGGCAGCACCACCGCGGACCCGCTGCCGGAGGACATGCCGCAGACCGGCTGGGCGCCGCGCTTCGAGGGCCGCGTGCTGACGAGCTTCGAGAACAAGGGACAGGAAGCGGGGCGTCTCATCTGGGACCTCGCATACACTCGGCCGCCGCGCGATACTGACGACGACTGAACTCACGACGACTGTCGAGCCCTGAAGAACTCCATCCCCCGCTGACGACCCTGACGACGCAGCAGAGCCGACCCGCTGAGCCCCCGTGGCCGCGTTCCCGAGAGCGAGTGCGCATGAACCGGACCGACGAGATCGACCTCCCCGCCGACTGGGAGGACGACTCCGCGCCCGATCCGACCTCGAAGCGGCGCGGCCGCGTCGCCCTGATCGCTCTGCTGGTGGCCCTCGCCCTGGTGATCGCGGTGGGGGTGGTGGTCGGCGGGTACCTGAACTCGCTGCGCACCTCGGCGAACCAGATCACGACGGTCGAGATCACCCGTGGTGCCTCCGACGGCGAGCGCCCCGTGGCCGAGGAGGGCACCGGGCACAACTACCTCCTGCTGGGCTCGGACAAGCGCTCGGAGGAGGAGGACGACTCCCAGGTGACCGGCCAGCGCTCCGACGTGATGATGCTGGTGCACGTCAACGACGACGCCACCGAGGTGTACGTCATGTCCTTCCCCCGCGACCTCTGGGTGGAGATCCCCGGCCACGGCGAGGGACGCATCAACGCCGCCCTCGCCTACGGGGGCCTCCCCCTGGCCGTGACCACGGTGGAGAACTACACCGGGGTGCCGATCGACCATGTGGCCCTGATCGACTTCGACGGCATCGAGGGTCTGGTCGACACCCTCGGGGGCATCGAGGTGGACGTCCCGATCGGCTTCTCCGCCGGCGGTCACACGTTCACCGAGGGGCCGCAGCAGATGGACGGCGAGCAGGCGCTGGCCTATGTGCGCGAGCGCAAGCAGTTCGCCGAGGGCGACATCCAGCGCAACCGCAATCAGCAGGCGGTGCTGCGAGCGATCGTCGTCAAGCTCATCAGCCGCGACACCCTGACCGATCCGAACACCCTGCGCAGCACCGTCGATGCGATCGCGCCGTACATGACCACCGACGACGGCCTAGGCACCGGGCGCATGGTCGAGCTCGGCCTCTCCCTGCGCAGCATCCGCGCCGACGACCTCTACTTCATGTCCGTGCCCTACGGCGCCCCCTTCACCACCAGCGGAGGGGCCGCGGTGATCGGCACCGACGAGGAGAAGATGGACGAGCTGCGGGAGGCTCTGCGCACGGACGAGACGGGAACCTATTACGCTCAGAACGCCGGCACCTACTGAGTCCGGTCCCCTGCTCGACACCGACCATCCTGCCGACTCCCGTCCCTGGAGGTATCACGTGGCCAATCCGATCGTCACCATCGCCGTTCCCGTCGCCGGCATCCTCGCTGCTCAGATCGGCCGGCGCGCCGCGGAGGTCGGCTGGGGGGCCGTCTTCGGGGAGGACGCACCGACCACCAAGGCCGACAAGGCCGCCCAGAAGGACGTCGCCAAGCGTCGCAAGCAGGCGAAGAAGGACGGCCTGTCCAAGGCCGAGATCGCGCAGATCCGCACCCCGCAGGAGGAGATGCCGGTCTGGAAGCCGATGCTGTGGGCGGTGATCTCGGGCGTCCTGCTGCAGGGCCTGCGGATGGTCGCTCAGCGGGGCGCCAAGTCCGGTGCCGAGCGGCTCACCACCCGCCGCCCCCGCGCCAACCGCGGCTGAGCGCAGCCCACGCCAGCAGACCGGGGCACGTCGAAGGCCGCCCATCCCTCACGGGGTGGGCGGCCTTCGACGTGCCGGGAGCGTCCCGGCCGCTCAGAACTCCTCGACGTCGGTCTTCGAGGACAGAGTGTCCAGGGAGTCCCCGGTGACCAGGAAGCCGACGCGCCGCACGAGGGAGACGGCGTGGTCGCCGAGCCGCTCGTAGAAGCGGATCAGCAGGGTGAGGTCGATGACCTCCGAGTTCGAGTAGCCCTCGCCGCGCGAGATCTCACGGGAGATCTCCAGCAGCAGCTCGTCGATCTGATCGTCGTTCTTCTCCACCTGGGCGGCCAGGGCCAGATCGCGCTCGGCGATCACGGTGGCCGCCTCGCGGATCGCGGTCCCGCCGAGCTCGGCCATCTTCGCGATCTGGGCACGGTGCTGCTCCGGGACCGCGGAATCGGGATGCGAGCGGCGCGCCACCAGGGCCACGTGCTCGCAGAGATCGCCCATGCGCTCCAGGGAGGAGCTCATGCGCAGGGACGCCACCAGCAGTCGCAGATCGGTCGCGACCGGGGACTGCCGGGCCAGGAGCTCGACGATCTTCTCGTCGAGATCGAGCTGGCGCTGGTCGATGTGTTGATCCGCGGCGATGACCCGCTCTGCCAGAGCGAGGTCGCTCTCGAGCAGGGCCGCCGTCGCGTCCTTCAGGGCGGTCTCGACCATGGACGCCATGTCCACCAGGTCGTCGACCAGGTGACGCAGGTCGCTCTGGTACGCCTCGCGCATATCAGCACTCTCCTTGGGATGAACGGTTCTCCACCGGCCGAGTGTGGCAGTGGCGGGTGAACTCTCGTCGACTCACAGTGAACACCGGGAGGACTCGGCGTGAACTCCTCGCCCCGGCCCCCACGTTCCGGGGTCGAGATGCACTCTTCGTCCCCGGTCCGTCCTACTCTAGTTCGGTGCCCACTCCCGTCCTGCTCATCCTGGCCGGTGTGATCGGTCTGGTGATCGGTTGCGCCGCCTCCTTGGCATGGGCACAGTCGCTCCGCCGCCGGGAGCCGGCCCCGGCCGCTGCGCAGCCGATCGTGCCCGACTCGGTCGCCGAGGTCCTGGCGATCATCTCCTCCGCCTACGTGGTGCTGGATGCCTCCGGTGACGTGCTGCGCGCCTCTCCCCTGGCCTACTCCTACGGGATCGTGCGCGCCGCGGGCGATGACTATCCGCGGCTGGCCAGCAACGAGCTGATGGAGCTGACGGCGGACGTCGGCCGCAACGGCGGGTACCGCGACGAGCGCCTGACGCTGCGCCGCACCGATCAGGAGAGCTCCGATGCCGTGATCGACGTGCGCATCGGCGCACTGGGCTCCCACGGCGTGCTGCTGCTGGCCGACGACCTCACCCGGGCGGTGCGGGTGGAGGAGACCCGACGCGACTTCGTTGCCAATGTCTCCCACGAGCTCAAGACCCCGGTCGGGGCGATCGGCCTGCTCGCCGAGACGATGGAGGACGCCGCCGAGGATCCGGATGCGGTGCGCCGCTTCGCCGAGCGCATGCAGACTGAGTCCCGCCGCCTCTCCCTGCTGGTCCAGGAGATCATCGAGCTCTCCCGGGTGCAGGGCAGCTCCGCGCTCTCCGACGGCGAGCCGGTGGAGGTCGACGAGGTGATCGCCGAGGCCGTCGCCCTGAACCGCAACTTCGCCCTGGGCTCGCACATCGAGGTGATCACCGGCGGGACCAGCGGTCTGCGGGTCTTCGGGTCCTCCTCGATGCTGATCACCGCACTGTCGAACCTGATCTCGAACGCGGTCTCCTACTCCGAGCCCCACACCCGGGTGGGGGTGTCCGTGCGGCGCGAGGGCGGCATGGTGGAGCTGTCCGTGAAGGACCAGGGCATCGGGATCTCCAAGGAGCATCTGGAGCGGGTCTTCGAGCGGTTCTTCCGCGTGGACCGGGCACGGTCCCGCGATACCGGCGGCTCCGGCCTCGGCCTCGCGATCGTCAAGCACATCGCCTCCGATCACGGCGGAGAGGTCACCGCCTGGTCCATGCCCGGTCAGGGCTCCACGTTCACCCTGCGCATCCCGGAGATGGGGCAGACCGGCACGATCACCGTGGGCGGCGAGACGGGGGCTCCCGGAACGGGGAAGGACCGCGTGGGGCAGAATCATTCATCAGGAGCCCCAGGGAAGGAAGGATGAGATGACGCGCATCTTGATCGTGGAGGACGAGGAGTCGTTCTCGGACCCGCTGTCCTACTCCTTGCGCAAGGAGGGCTACGAGGTCGCGGTCGCGGACAACGGCACCGACGGGCTCCGGATCTTCTCCGCGCACGGCGCGGACCTGGTCCTGCTGGACCTGATGCTGCCGGGGATGAGCGGCACCGAGGTGTGCCGCGAGATCCGCCGCACCTCCTCGGTCCCGGTCATCATGCTCACCGCGAAGGATGACGAGTTCGACAAGGTCCTCGGCCTCGAGCTGGGGGCCGACGACTACGTCACCAAGCCCTACTCCTCCCGCGAGCTGCTGGCCCGCATCAAGGCCGTGCTGCGCCGGGGAGCGGAGTCCACGGACTCCGAGGAGGACACCACCCTGACGGCGGGCCACATCATGATGGACGTGGAGCGCCACGTGGTGCAGGTGCACGGCGAGGAGGTCGCGCTGCCGCTGAAGGAGTTCGAGCTGCTGGAGATGCTGCTGCGGAACGTGGACCGGGTGCTGACCCGCGGCCAGCTCATCGACCGGGTGTGGGGCGCCAACTACGTGGGCGACACCAAGACCCTCGACGTGCACGTCAAGCGGCTGCGCGCGAAGATCGAGGACGACCCCAAGAACCCGGTGCACCTGGTGACCGTGCGCGGCCTGGGCTACAAGTTAGAGTCCATCGGCGGCTGAGCCGCCCCGCCGCCCGCCCCACGACGCATCGCCCACCCGCGCGACGCACCGATCGGCCGCCGACCGCACGCAGAAGCCCCCGGGATCGCTCCCGGGGGCTTCTGCGTGATGTGGACGCGCCTGCCCGCGGTGGACAGGTCGTGCGGGGTCAGGCCTGCGCATCCTCCGCGGATGCGCCGTCCAGGTCGTAGTACTCGAGGGAGTCGGTGGTCACCGGCAGGGAGATCTCGGTGGACTGGGAGCCGTCGGAGACCGAAAGGGTCAGGAACTCACCGGGCTCGGTGGGCAGCTCGCCGACGGCGACCTGCTGCGCGCCCTCGCCGGCGCTCAGGGTGACGGTCTGCTTCGCGGGGACGGCGACGCGGGTCGCGAAGACCGCTGTGCCGTCCGCGGTGGTGCCCTCCAGGGAGACGGTGACCTCGTCGTCGGTGTAGTTCGCGACGGCACCGATCAGCTGCGCCTCGCCCGACTCGGGGACGATCACGATCGCATTGCGCACGCCGACGGTGTAGTGGCCGTCCACGGAGAGGTTGGCGTTGGTGCCGTCGGCCGCCTGGTAGAACTCGTGGGTCTGCGTCGGGTTGAAGTACGCGCACCCCGAGGCGGAGAGCGCGAGGCCGAGTGCGGCGACGGTGAGCGCGAGACGGCGGGTGGGACGCACGGAGGACTCCTGTTCGATGCCGCTCAGCACGGCGAAGATGAGGCGGGACAGCGCCCCTAGATTACCCCACGATCAGGCACTGATCAGCCGGGAGTGATCACCTCTGGCGGCCTCTCTCCAGGGGGCGCGTCCTCCTCCTCGCCAGGGAGTGCTCCCCCTCCCCCGGGGTGGCGACGGCGCTCTCCCCCGTCCGGCGCATTCTCCCGGACCAGCCCTTCGAGGCCTGGCCGGGCGCCTCCGGACCCCCGCTCCGCTGCCTGCTCCGAGACCCCTCTGAGCGAAGCGGGCACGCATTTTAGCACACCACTGCGATGCTAGACTGGTCTGCGGAAAGGGGTCCATCCACATGAATTTTGCCGTCGGCGAGACCGTCGTCTATCCGCATCACGGTGCGGCGCTCATCGAAGAAGTCAAGACTCGCACCGTCAAGGGCGAGCCCCGCACGTACCTCAAGCTCCGCGTCGCCCAGGGTGATCTGACGATCGAGGTCCCGGCCGACAACGTCGATCTGGTCGGTGTGCGCGACGTGGTGGACAAGGAGGGGCTCGACGAGGTGTTCGAGGTGCTGCGGCAGCCGTTCACCGAGGAGCCCACCAACTGGTCCCGTCGCTACAAGGCGAACGTCGAGAAGCTCGCCTCCGGGGATGTGAAGAAGGTGGCCGAGGTGGTCCGTGACCTGTGGCGTCGCGATCAGGACCGCGGCCTCTCCGCCGGTGAGAAGCGGATGCTGGCCAAGGCGCGCCAGATCCTCGTCTCCGAGCTCGCCCTGGCCGAGAAGACCGACGAGGTCCACGCCGAGACGATCCTGGACGAGGTCCTCGCGTCCTGAGCGGGAGCCGAACCGGACCCAGCCGATCTCGACCCTTCCAGGAGGCGATGTGCTGACGATCGCCGTCGTCTGCGGAGCGGGAATCGCGACCTCAGCACTGATCGCGGAGCAGGTGCGCGAGCATGTCACCTCCCGGGGTCACGACGCGCAGGTCGTGCAGTCCACCGTGATGGACCTGCTCTCCCCCGACTTCACCGCTGACCTGGTGGTCAGCACCGTCGAGCTGCCCGCCGCGCTGGGGATCCCCGTGGTCTCGGGGATGCCGCTGCTGCTGGGGACCTCCCCCGATGTGACCTACTCCGATATCGACCGACTGCTGGAGCAGATGTGACCACCACCCCTCCCCGGACCCCGCTGCCGCTGACCGCTGCGGATGTCGAACTGGCGGCCGAGACCCTGGGGGACGTAGTCCGGCGCACCCCGGTGCACCTCAGCGAGCGGCTCAGCGCGCTCGTCGGCGCCCGGGTGTGGCTCAAGCGCGAGGACCTGCAGTCCGTGCGCTCCTACAAGCTCCGCGGCGCTTCGCTGTTCCTGGCCCGGCTCTCCCCCGAGGAGCGCGCGGCCGGGGTGGTCACCGCGAGCGCCGGCAACCATGCCCAGGGAGTCGCCCACGCCTGCCGCTCCCTGGACGTCCGCGGCCGCATCTACGTGCCCAGCACGACCCCGCGCCAGAAGCGGGACCGGATCACCGCCATCGGCGGCGACCTCGTGGACCTGGTGCTGATCGGTGACACCTTCGACGATGCCGCGGAGGCCGCCGCCGAGGACGCCTCCCGCACCGGGGCCACCATGGTCCCGCCGTTCGACCACCCGGTGGTCATGGCCGGTCAGGGGACCGTCGCCCTCGAGGCCGTCGAGCAGCTGCGCACCGAGCACGGCGTCGAGCCGGCCACCGTGGTGCTGCCGGTGGGCGGCGGCGGTCTGCTGGGCGGCTGCGGGGCCTGGCTCCGCGAGCGCCTGCCCTCGGCCCGGATCGTCGGGGTGGAGCCCGCCGGCGCGGTATCCATGGCCGCTGCGGTGCGGGCCGGCCGCCCGGTGACGCTGCATGACCTGGACCGCTTCGTCGACGGCGCCGCAGTGCGCCGGGTGGGGGCGGATCCGCTGCGGATGGCGCAGGCGATCGACCCCGAGCTGATCTCGGTCGAGGAGGGCGCGGTGTGCACCGAGATGCTCGGCCTCTACCAGACCGACGGCATCATCGCCGAGCCTGCCGGAGCGGTGGCCTCCGCGGCCGTGGCCACCGGCGCGATCGAGGACCTGGTCCCCGCGGACGCCGACGGGGAGAGCGACGTGCTGGTGGTCATCTCCGGGGGCAACAACGACGTCTCCCGCTACAGCGAGGTGGTCGAGCGGTCCCTCGTGCACGAGGGCTTCAAGCACTACTTCCTCGTCACCTTCGCCCAGGAGCCCGGAGCGCTGCGCCGCTTCCTGGATCAGGTGCTCGGCCCGGACGACGACATCGTCCTGTTCGACTACATCAAGCGCAACAACCGTGAGCAGGGCCCGGCCCTGGTCGGGATCGAGCTCGGGTACCGCGAGGATCTCGACCCCCTGATGGCGCGGATGGCGGCCTCGAACATGGAGATCGAGCGGATCGACCCGAGCGACCCGATCTACCGCTACCTCACCTGACCGATCGCCACTGCTGCGCAGGGGGGGGCGCAGACCCACCTGAGCGAGCCCCGTCGAGCGCCGCCCCCGCGAGTTGATCTCGCGGGGGCGGTGCTGTCCGATGGTTCTCAGGCGTCGGCGCGGGCCTCGGCGGCGGAGCGGACGATGTCCTCCAGGCCGTGGGTGGCGCTCCAGCCCATCGCCTCCCGGATCCGATCGGCGGAGCAGATCAGGCGCGCGGGATCGCCGGGGCGGCGCTCCCCCAGCGTCGGGGTGATCTCGATGCCCTTGACGCGGGCGATCGCCTCGATCACCTCGAGCACGCTGGACCCCGTGCCGGTGCCGACGTTGAACACGCGGTGGGGCCGGTCCTCCCCGCGCAGGTAGGTGAGCGCCGCGATGTGGGCGTCGGCGAGGTCGAGGACGTGCACGTAGTCGCGGATGCAGGTGCCGTCCGGGGTGTCGTAGTCGGTGCCGAACACGGTGGGCGCGTGACCGCGATCCAGCGCATCCAGCACGATCGGCACCAGGTTCATCACCTGGGTGTCGGCGAGCTCGGGCCAGCCCGCTCCGGCGACGTTGAAGTAGCGCAGGGCGACGGTGCGCATGTCGTGAGCGCGCTCCGCGTCGGCGAGCATCCACTCCCCCACGTACTTGGTGGCGCCGTAGGGGTTGATCGGCTGCGGGGTCAGATCCTCGGTGACCAGATCCACGTCCGGCATCCCGTAGACCGCGGCGGAGGAGGAGAACACCACGTCGCGCAGTCCGGCCTGGGCGCAGGCGGAGAGCGCATTGGCCAGGCCACCCACATTGTCGTGCCAGTACATCTCGGGCTTCGCCACGGACTCGCCGACCTGCTTATGAGCGGCGAAGTGGATCATCGCCTCGGCGCCGGTCTCCCGGATCACCCGGACCAGGGCGGGGACGGCCTCGGCGGTGGTCACGTCGAGCTCGACGAGCTCGGCTCCTGCCGTCCGCTCGCGGTACCCGGTGGCGAGATGGTCGATCACGACCACCTTCTCCCCCTGTTCCACGAGGAGTCGCACCACATGCGATCCGATGTATCCGGCGCCGCCGATCACGAGTGTCGTCATGGCCGGAAGCCTATCGCGCCGGTATCAGGTGGCGACACGCCGCCCGCGGCCCATCCCCTCCGGTCCGAACCGCGACACGCCGACAGCGCTCGCCGAGAACACGGATCCCCCTCACAGCCGGAGGATTTCCGCGAACTCGGCCGGCGTGTCCCGCGGCCGGGCCCCGATCAGGCGCGCCCCTGGTCACACGTGTCCCGCGGCCGGGCTGGGGAGGGGGCCCGGTCCGGCTCAGCTCCAGGAGGCGGCGACGGGGCGGCCCTCGGCGAAGCCGGCGGCGCTCTGCAGACCGATCACGGCGCGCTCGCGGAACTCCTCGGCCGTGCTCGCGCCCGCGTAGGTGCAGGAGGAGCGAACACCGGCGGTGATCTCGTCGAGCAGGTCCTCGACCCCGCCCCGCCCCTCCTGGAGGAACATCCGGGAGGTCGAGATGCCCTCCTCGAACAGTCCCTTGCGGGCGCGGGCGAAGGCGTCCTCCTGGGCGGTGCGGTGGGAGACGGCCCGCTTGGAGGCCATGCCGAAGTTCTCCTTGTAGCGCCGGCCGCGCTCGTCGGTGCGCATCTGGCCGGGGGACTCGTAGGTGCCGGCGAACCAGGATCCGATCATGACGTTCGACGCCCCGGCGGCCAGGGCGAGCGCGACGTCGCGGGGATGACGGACACCGCCGTCGGCCCAGATGTGCCGGCCCATGCGGCGGGCCTCGGCGGCGCACTCGAGCACCGCGGAGAACTGGGGGCGGCCCACTCCGGTCATCATGCGGGTGGTGCACATCGCACCGGGGCCCACCCCGACCTTGGCGATGTCCGCGCCCGCCTCGATCAGCTCGCGGGTGCCTTCGGCGGTGACCACGTTGCCCGCGACCAGCCGCACGGGGGTCTGCGCGCTCGGGCCCAGGGCGGTGCGCGCGATCTGGAGGGCGGAGAGCATCTTGTCCTGGTGCCCGTGCGCGGTGTCGAGCACGATGACGTCCGCGCCGGCGGCGACGAGCTCCTGCACCCGTTGGGCGACGTCCGCGTTGATGCCGACGGCGACGGCGATCCGCAGTCGTCCCTCTGCGTCGAGGTTCGGGCGGTAGATCGTCGAGCGCAGCACCCCGTGGGCGGTGAGGACCCCTCGCAGGGAGCCGTCCTCCTCGACCACGAGGGCGACGTCGTGGTGAGTGGCGGCGATGCGGGAGTGCAGCTGCGCGGGCTCGGCGGCGAGATCCGGGGCGGTGAGGATCAGGACGTCCTCGCTGAGCATCTCGCCGACGGCGGCGAAGCTGTCCCGGCCCAGGATCTCCTGCTCGGAGACGACCCCGAGCGGGCGGCGATCGTCGTCGACCACCACGACCACGCCGTGCGGTCGCTTGTCCAGCAGATCCGCGGCCTGGCCCAGAGTGCCCTCGGCCGGGAGGGTGAGGGGGTGGTCCACGAGCACGTCGCGCTGCTTGACCGAGCGGATGATCGAGGCGATCCGCTCGGCGGAGAGGTCCTGCGGCAGCACCGCCAGTCCGCCCCGACGCGCCATCACCTCGGCCATCCGCCGACCTGTGACAGCCGTCATGTTCGCGGCGATCAGCGGGACCGTGGTGCCGGTGCCGTCATCGCTGGCGAGGTCGACGTCGAAGCGCGAGGTCACTGCTGAACGTGCAGGCAGGAAGAAGCAGTCGTCGTAGGTGAGGTCCGTGGAGGGCGTATGGATGAGGCGCATCCGCTCAGGATAGGCAACTGTCGCGAAAGTGGGATCACGGCACCTCCACGAAGCTCTCACCCGATGCATTCCCATGGGGAGGGGTGCATGCTCCTAGGATGTGCCCCATGACGGATCCGTCCTCGGCCCCCTGGCGACGCCGTCGCCAGGGCGGGTCGCACCGAGCTGCGGGCCAGGGCCAGCCTGCCCAGTCCGATCCGCTGCCCCCGCAGAGCGCGCAGCGGCGACGCAGTGCTGCCTTCGGCGACTCCGAGGACGGGAAGCGCCGCACCTGGATCGCACATCGCAGCGCCGCCTCTCCGGTCTCGAGCGACTCCCCGAACTCAGCGGGTTCCGCGGCCTCGGCGAGCTCCGCATCCTCAGCAGGATCTGCCGCGGCGGCCAACTCCGGCGCCGCGGGCGATGCAGGGACCGTGGGAGCTGCCGGCTCCCCTCCGCCCACCCCCGGCGCCTCCGACGGGCCGACGGCACCCTCCGGGCCGATCCCGGTGGCCGGCCGCTCCCGGAACTGGGCCGACGGAGCGCCCGACGAACCGGCCACCGAGACCCTGGCCCCGGTCCAGGCCCGCGGGCGCCGCGCCCGCCGGGTCCAGGACGATGCCGCTGCCGCCGTGCCCCCGGCCTCCGCGCCCTCGTCGGAGCCTCCCGCCGAGCCGGTCGAGGACGACGACACGGTCCACGACGCCTGGTCCCTGGCGCCGGCGGCACCCGACGAGCCCACCGGGCCGACGCACGAGGCCCCCCGCGAGGAGCCCGGCTCCGCCCCGGCCGCGGACCGCGCAGAGCCGGCACCGGCGGCGGCCCTCGCGGTTACGACTGCCTCTCCCGCCTCTCCGGTGTCCCCGGCACCCACTGCCGCGCATGCGGTCCGGGCCACCGCCGAGCCCGCCAAGCGTCCGCTGCAGCGGCGACCGGAGCCTCTGCCCGAGGGATCACTGCCGAAGGTCGCCGGCTGGACCGTGCTGACCACGGCGGTGCCGGGCACCGGTCTGCTCACCACGCGGCTGCGCGCTCTGGGCTGGGTCCTGGTGGGCATCCTCGTCGCGGCAGTGCTCGCGGCGGCCGGATTCTTCGTCCTCGGTGACCCGCTGCGCACCGGCATCAGGTTCTTGACCAGCCGTGATGTGCTGATCGGCCTGATGGTAGTGGTCGCTCTGGTGGGAGTGGTCTGGGCGCTCCAGATCGTGCTGGCGAATCTTGCGCAGACCACCAAGGAGAGGCTGCAGGGAGCCAAGCGATATCTCGCCCTGGGGCTGGCGGCCCTGATGGTGGTGGCCGTCGCGCTGCCCTTCGGTCAGGGCGTGCGGTCGCTGTGGGCGGCGCAGGGCCTGCTGGGCTCGGAATCCGTCTTCAGCGGGGAGAGCGGCAGCAATCTCCAGCCGGGCCAGGACCCCTGGGCCGGGGTGGGCAGGCTGAACATCATGCTGCTGGGACAGGACGCCGGGGAGGACCGCACCGGCACCCGCCCCGACACCATCATGGTCGCCTCGATCGACACCGAGACGGGCAGCACCGCGCTGTTCTCCATCCCCCGCAACCTCGAGCACGTGCAGTTCCCCGAGGGCACCTCGGCTGCCGAGGTGTTCCCGGACGGGTTCCGCTACTTCGGGAACAACCAGGACCTCATCAATGCCGTGTGGACCTGGGCGGAGGACCGCCCCGATCTGTTCCCGAACGATCCCGAGCCGGGTCTGACCGCGACCACCTGGGCGGTCGAGGAGACCCTGGGGCTGGAGATGGACTACTACGCCATGGTGAACCTGCAGGGCTTCGAGGACATGGTCGATGCCATCGGCGGCGTCGACCTCGTCGTCGAGCGTCAGATCCCCATCGGCGGCGGCGCCTCCGAGGTGGAGGGCTACATCGAGCCCGGCCAGCAGCACCTCGACGGCTTCCATGCCCTGTGGTACGCCCGCTCCCGCGAGGGCTCGAACGACTTCAACCGCATGTGCCGCCAGCAGCGGATGGTGCGGGCCGTGGTGGAGGAAGCCGATCCGGGGACGGTCGCCCTGTCGATCCCGGGTCTGGTCAACGCCACCGAGGAGAACATCGTCACCAACATCCCGGTCTCGGACCTGGAGGCGTTCGTGGATCTCGCGCTGCGGATCAAGGACGGCGGCTTCACCTCCTACCCGATCACGCAGGACGTCACCCCCTCCTACGACGCCGACTGGGACTACCTCAAGGAGTGGGTGGACGCCTCGATCGAGGACTCGATGCAGCAGGAGGAGCCGGAGTCGGTGCTCGGGGAGACTGAACCGGGCTCGACCGAGCCCGCCCCCACCGGTGACGCCCCCTCGCAGGAGGAGGGTGCTGACGGCGCCGAGCAACCGGAGACCGACACGGAGGGGACCGACGAGGCGACCGGCGACGAGGAGACCTCCGACTCTGCGGACGGGGGCACGCCGACGGCCGAGGCCACGGAAGAGCCGGAGATCGAGCAGGACCCGCTGCAGTCCTGCCTGCCGGGCGCGGACCAGGAGGCGGCGAAGGGCTGACCCCGACCGCAGGGCTGACCCCGGCCGCGCTCCGGCACCGCCGGCGGGCGCGCGCGAGCGTCAGTCGGTGACCTGCAGCAGCGCGTTCTCGATCAGCTCCGGCATCGCCGGGTGGATCCAGTACTGCGTGGTCGCGATGTCACGGGCCGTCTGACCGGTGCTCATCGCCTGGATCAGGATCTGGATGAGGGTGGTCGCCTCCGGGCCGATCAGATGGGCGCCGAGGATCTCGGTGGTCTCCGCGTCGACGATGATCTTGGCGAAGCCCGTGGTGTCCTCGAGGGCCCAGCCATAGGCGATCGAGGCGTACTCCTGCACCGCCACCCGGATGCTCCGGCCCTGCGCGGCCGCCTGCTCACGTGCTGCCGCTTCGTCCAGCCCCACCCAGGCCACCTGAGGGAGGGTGAACACCCCGAAGGGCACCGGCATGGTGCGCGAGCTGCGCAGCTGCTCGGGATGGAGGATGTTGTGGCGCACGATGCGCTGCTCGTGGTTGGCGACGTGCTTGAGCTGATCAGCGCTGGAGAGATCCCCCAGGGCCCAGATGCCCTCGGCCACCTCTCCCCCGCGCAGCACCCGCTGGTGCTCGTCGACCACGACGCGGCCGTCGGGGTGGGTGTCGATCCCGGCCTGCTGCACCTGCAGCAGATCGGAGTTGGGGCGGCGCCCGGTGGCGACCAGCAGCTCCTCGGCCTCGATCACCAGCTCCTGCCCGTCCCGCTCGCCGCGCAGCTCGACGCCCGTGGCGGTGCGACGCACGGACCGGGTTCTCAACCGCGTCTCCAGATGGAAGCGCTCCGCGAACAGCTCCGTGAGTCGCTGGGAGACGTCCTGGTCAGCGGCGCGCAGCACCCGCGAGGAGCGGGCGATGAGCGTGACCTCGACCCCGAGGGAGGCGAAGATGTTCGCCATCTCCACGGCGATGACCCCGGAGCCCAGGATCGCGAGGGAGGCGGGCAGCGCGTCGATCCGCATGATGGTGTCCGAGGTGTGCGGTGCGGCCTCCGCGATCCCCTCGACCGGGGGCAGCTCCGGGCGGGAGCCGGCGCCGAGCACGATCGTGTCGGCGCTGATGCGGCGCACGGCGCCGTCGGCCAGGATGACCCGGAGCTGCTTCGGTCCGGTGAACTCGGCGGTGCCGCGCAGGAGGGTGAGGTTCGCGTTGTCCTCGTGGTCGCGGCGGTATGCCTCGCCCCTGGCGGTGATCGGGTCGATGCGGCCGAAGATGCGGTCGCGGATCGCGGGCCAGTCCACGTGGCGCAGATGCTCGGTGAGGCCGAAGCGCGCCGCGACGGAGGGGGTGTGGGCGAGCTGCGCGGTATGCACGAACATCTTGGTGGGGATGCACCCGAGGTTCAGACAGGTGCCGCCGAAGACGTGCTGCGGGCCGACCCCGCGATCGATCTGCACGATGGTGCGATCCGCGAGCTCGGGGCCGGGGAAGGAGTTCGCGGAGCCGGACCCGATGAGGGCGACGTCGAAGTGCTCGACCGGTTCGAGGCCTGCTCGCGGTGCGGTGCTTGCTGCGGTAGTGGTCACCGCTCCAGGGTAATCCGCCGTGCCTGTTGTGGGCCCCTGGTTGCGCGGGAGGATCGGGCGGGGTATCCGGAGTCTGCCCCGCAGAGTACTCTCGGCTCTCGCGCGCTGCTGTTCCGCTCTCCGTCTCGCCGTCTCTTCCCGTCTTCCCATCTCTCCCCGACTGCGCCGTCTCTCTGCCGCTTGGAGTCCCGATGTCCTCTGGCCCGTCCCGCCCTGCCGATGCCCATGACGTGATCCGGGTGCGCGGCGCCCGCGAGAACAACCTCCGCTCGATCTCGCTGGATCTCCCCAAACGCCGCCTGAGCGTGTTCACGGGGGTCTCCGGCTCCGGGAAGAGCTCCCTCGTGTTCGGCACCATCGCGGCGGAGTCGCAGCGGATGATCAACGAGACCTACAGCTCGTTCCTGCAGGGGTTCATGCCCTCGCTGGCTCGGCCGGACGTGGACGAGCTGCAGGGCCTGACCACCGCGATCATCGTGGACCAGGAGCGGATGGGAGCGAACGTGCGCTCCACGGTCGGCACCGTCACCGACGCCGGCGCCTACCTCCGCTCGCTGTTCTCCCAGCTCGCCACGCCGCACGTGGGCGGGCCCGGGGCGTACTCCTTCAACGTCCCCAGCGTGACCGCGGCAGGGGCGATGACCGTGCAGAAGGGCGCGAAGACCATCGCGGAGAAGACCACCTTCTCACGGGTGGGCGGCATGTGCCCGCGCTGCGAGGGGATGGGGCGCATCTCCGATGTGGACCTGGCCGAGCTGTACGACGAGGACAAGTCGCTGGACGAGGGCCCGTTCACGATCCCGAACTACGCGCCCGGCGGCTGGTACGTGAAGATCTTCTCGATGTCGGGCTTCTATCCCTCCGACAAGCCGATCCGCACCTTCACGAAGCGGCAGCTGCACGACTTCCTCTACAAGGAGCCCACCAAGATCACCATCGACGGGATGAACATGACCTATGAGGGTCTGATCCCGAAGATCCAGAAGTCGATGCTGAATAAGGATCGCGACTCGATGCAGCCCCACATCCGCGCCTTCGTGGATCGTGCGGTCAGGTTCATCACCTGCCCCGACTGCGAGGGCACCCGGCTGGCCGAGCACGCCCGCACCTCGCGGATCGGGGGCGTCTCCATCGCGGATGTCTCCTCGATGCAGATCACGGACTTCGCCGCCTGGGTCGAGGAGCTGCGCGCCTCCCACGACGGCGAGCGAGTCGCGCCACTGCTGAGCAACCTCGCCGAGCTGCTCGAATCGTTCGTGAAGATCGGCCTGGGCTACCTGCAGCTGGATCGCGCCTCGGGCACCCTCTCCGGCGGCGAGTCGCAGCGCACCCGGATGATCCGGCACCTGGGCTCCGCCCTGACCGACGTCACCTATGTGTTCGACGAGCCGACGATCGGCCTGCACCCCCATGACATCGCCACCATGAACCAGCTGCTGCTGGCGCTGCGGGACAAGGGCAACACCGTGCTGGTGGTCGAGCACAAGCCGGAGACGATCGCGATCGCCGATCACGTGGTCGACCTCGGGCCGCGCGCCGGGAGCGACGGCGGGCAGCTGCAGTACGAGGGCGACGTGGCGGGTCTGCGCCGCTCCGACACCCTGACCGGTCAGCACCTGGATCGACGGGTACAGCTGAAGGAGTCGGTGCGCGAACCCGCCGGTGCCCTCGAGATCCGCGGCGCGGACCAGAACAATCTGCGCGGCGTCGACGTCGATGTGCCGCTCGGAGTGCTGACGGTGGTCACGGGCGTGGCCGGTTCCGGCAAGAGCTCCCTGATCCACGGCTGCCTGCCCCGTGATGCCGAGGCGATCGTGGTCGATCAGAGCGCGATCCGCGGCTCCCGGCGCTCGAACCCGGCGACGTACACGGGCCTGCTGGAGCCCATCCGGAAGGCCTTCGCGAAAGCGAACGGGGTCAGGCCCGCCCTGTTCTCGAACAACTCCGAGGGCGCCTGCCCGGTCTGCAAGGGCGCCGGCGTGATCTTCACGGAGCTGGGCTTCCTGGAGACGGTCTCCACGCCGTGCGAGGAGTGCGAGGGGCGGCGCTTCCAGCCGGCGGTCCTCGAGTACACGCTCGGGGAGGCGAACATCGCCGACGTGCTGGAGATGTCCGTCGAGCAGGCGCTGGAGTTCTTCTCCTCCGCGGAGGCGAAGGTCCCGGCGGCGCGGAAGCTGCTCGGTGCGATGAGCAAGGTGGGCCTGGGCTATCTCACGATCGGCCAGCCGCTGACCACCCTCTCCGGCGGGGAGCGGCAGCGTCTGAAGCTCGCCACCCACATGAGCGACAAGGGCGGTGTCTACGTGCTGGACGAGCCCACCACGGGACTGCACCTGGCGGACGTCGACCAGCTGCTGGGGCTGCTGGATCGCCTGGTCGATGCCGGCAAGACGGTAATCGTCATCGAGCATCACCAGGCGGTGATGGCCCATGCCGACTGGATCATCGATCTGGGCCCCGGAGCGGGGGCCGACGGCGGCCGCGTCGTCTTCGAAGGCACTCCTGCGCAGCTGGTCGCCGACGCCACCACCCTCACCGGCCAGCACCTGAAGGAGTACACCGGCGCCTGAGCCCATCCGGGAGCAGCTGCGGTCACCGCAGATCCGTCCCTGTCTCCCGGCCCTCCCGGGTCGGGGCTGGCAGAGTGTGGGCATGCGCCTCCACGAGCTGAACTGCGGGACCCTGCGCCCGCCGGGCGGACGCTTGGTCTGCCGGGTGCTGCTGCTCGAGGTCGGTGCACGCCTGGTGCTGGTCGATGCCGGGTTCGGGCGGGCCGACGTCACCGACCCCCGGCGGCTCGGCCCGATGCGGTGGCTGCTCGGCGCGGCGCTGGATCCGGCGGAGACGGCGCATGCGCAGATCACGGAGCGTGGCCTGGATCCGTCGGCGGTGAGCGATGTGGTCCTCACCCATGGCGATCTCGACCATGCGGGAGGGATCGCCGACTTCCCGCAGGCTCGGGTCCATCTGCTGGCCGCCGAGCACGCGGCGATCACGGGACCGCGCGGCCACCGCGAGCGATTGCGGTATCGCTCGGAGCACTGGGCGCATGATCCGCGCCTGGTCCTGCATCGACCGGGGCGGGGGACCCTCCTGGGCCTGCCGGGGGCCGTGGATCTCTCGGACGTCGCCCCGGGGATGCATCTGGTGCCGCTGCCCGGTCACACAGCGGGCCATGCCGGGGTGGCGCTCCCGGATCCGACCGGAGGCTGGCTGCTGCATGCGGGAGATGCCGCGCACTCGGCGCGCACCCTCTCCCCCACCACCGTGCGATCGGACAGCACCGGGGAGTCGCACGGGCGCGCCGCGGGTCCGTTCGCGAGCGTGGCGGGACTGCTGCGCGATGCGGGGATCGCCGCGCGCCAGGCCGTGCTCGCCCAGGACGTCCCCCTGCTGCGCTCCACCCAGCGCCGCCTGCTGGCACTGCGCTCCCGGGAGCCGTCGGTGCGGCTGACCACCTCGCATGATGCGGCCGCCGAGCGGCCCGTCGACCCTGCTCTCGGGACCGTTCATGCTCCACCACGTAGGCTGATGCTGTGACCACTGCTTCTGTGCCTTCTGATCCTGTGACCACTGCTTCTGCACCTTCCGCGGCGGTGCCCCCGGCCCCGGTGGCCGGCGACTCGACGCGCCGCCTGGTGCTGATCGACTTCGACGGCACCCTCGCCGCGCGGGGTGTCGCCCCGCGCGCCCATGCGGAGGCGGTCCTCGCGGCGCGCGCAGCGGGCCACACGGTGCTGCTGGCGACGGGTCGGGCCGCCTCGATCGTCCACCCCGACGTCGCAGCCCTGTTCGACGGGATGATCACCGCTGCCGGCGCCCGCATCCAGCTGGGCACCGAGGTGCTGCGCGACGAGGAGTTCCCCGCCCCGCTGGGTCGCCGCGCGGTCGAGGTGCTGCTGGAGCAGGAGGTGCCGTTCGTGCTGGAGGCGCACGAGGCGCTGTACGCGACCGCAGCGACGGCCGAGCTGGTCCGTTCCCGCCCGCAGCCCTCCGCCCAGGAGCTCTCCGCCGGGATCGGCGGCGGTCCCCGGGACATCGCCGAGGCCGTCCAGGTGCCTGCGGACCTGACCCGGGAGAGCTTCGCGAAGATCTCGCTGTGGAGCTCGCCGGTGCCGCTCGAGGACCTCGCCGCTCGCATCGGGCCGGAGATCGGCGCGCTGCCCGGTGCGATCATGCAGCACCGGACCGCCTCCGGTGAGCTGCACCTGGCCGGGATCGACAAGGCCGACGGCCTCCTGCTCGCCTGCGAGCACCTCGGCCTCGAGCAGTCCGCGACCGTGGCGATCGGCGATGGGCTGAACGATCTGGGGATGATGCGGATCGCCGGCACCGGCGTGGCGGTCCAGGGCGCTCCGGAGCAGCTGCTCGCCGCGGCGGACACCGTGGTCCCCGGCCCGGCCGAGCTCGGGGTCGTCACCGCCTTCCAGAGCCTCGGCCTGATCTGAGGCCCGGCGCGGTCCCTGCGCCCAGCACCGCACCTCTGCCCCGCTCAGTGCCTGCGACCGGCGCAGTCCCTACGGCCGGCGCTGCCTCCGCGGGCGGCGCAGGCCCAGCAGCACCAGGCCCAGCGCCATCACCAGAGCACCTCCGCCCAGCAGGATCACGCCCTGCGGAAGCAGCTGGGCGGCGAACTGGGCCTGGAATGCCTGCACGATGGGTCCGACGAACTCGGCCTGGTCCAGTGCGTTCGGGACCAGTGTCTCGATCTGCGAGGAGACCAGCAGCGTGGCACCTCCGGCGAGCAGGGCGAGCGCTCCGGCGAGGATCAGCAGACCGCGGCGGTGGGCTCCGAGCAGCAGTGCGGCCGCGACGAGGACCAGGGCGGCCGGTCCCAGCCAGGGTGCCCAGAGGGCCGCGTCGGCGGCGAGGTTCAGCAGGGGCACGTCCGGGATCGTGGCGAGGGAGACGCTGACCCCCTCGGGGCGGGGGACCTCGATCCCGCCCGGCAGAGTCTCCTCGACCCCGGTGAGGAGCTGGTCGATCGCCGGGCCGAGGTCGACCTCGAGCTCCTGGGTGCCCGGGGTGAACAGGCCGGTGTGGAGATCGGACATGACCGCATCCCACATGGTCGCGTAGGAGTCCATGTCGGTGAGCTTGACGGCCTGCTCCTGGAGCAGCGGCTCGACCTGGTCCGCGATCCAGTCCGGGATCCGGTCGTCGTCCAGGACGGCGGTGACGGCACTGTCGCCGAGGGAGCGCTGCACCTCGGCGTCCTGGGAGAGCGGTGCGGCGATCTCCAGGAACCCGTCCTGGTCGACCACGTTTTCGCTCAACCAGGTGGCGGGCAGCCAGAGGGCGCCGAGCACGGCCGCGGCGACGAGCATCGCGGCGGAGATCAGATCACGCAGTGAGTCCACGTGCCGAGGCTACCGGCCGGATCTGGCCGGTACGGCCGGTGGGAGGGGGCAGGGTGGGGAGGTCCTGGGGAGACATCAAGGGGGCCCGGCACATGTCGTGGGAGCGGACATGGGAACGGCCCCGCACCCGATCGGGTGCGAGGCCGTGTCGCGGCGCGGGGATGCTCAGATCCGGATGTAGGTCCAGCTGCCGGAGTAGATGTTGCGCTCGGAGGTGTCCACGCGGCTGTTACCGGCGTCGACGAACTGGTTGCCGCCGGCGTAGATGCCGATGTGTCCGGGCTTGTAGACGAGGTCGCCGGGGCGGGCCTCGGACTTCGAGATCACAGTGCCGCGGGCGGCCTGTGCGCCGGCGGTGCGGGGCAGGTCGATGCCGTGCTGCTTGTAGACCCACTGCACGAAGCCGGAGCAGTCCCAGCCGGAGGGGGAGGATCCGCCGTAGACGTAGGGGGTGCCGATGCCGGAGCGGGCGGTGGCCAGAATGGAGCTGCCCTTGCCGGCGCTGGAGGCGGGGGCGGACTCCTCGGACTCGCCCTCGGAGGAGCTGTCCTCGTCCTCGTCCTCGTCCTCGTCGTCCACACGGGAGGAGCGCTCGGAGTCACGGGACGCGGTCTCGTCCTCGGTGCGCTCCTCGGAGGTCCCCTCGGTCTCCTCGGCGTCCTCGTCCTCGGCCTCGGGCTCCTCGACCACGACGGGCTCGGGCTCCTCGACCTCGATGGTGATCGAGCCGGCGGCGGGCGCGAGGCCGGTGACGCCGGCCTGCTCGCCCTCACCGGTGTTCTCGGCGGCGGGGAGGGTCACTGCGGGGGCGACAGCGGCGGCCGGTGCCGGGGCGGCGACGCCCTCGGCCTGGGGGGCGGCCTCGTCACTGTTCGGCCCGGCCGTCGCGGCGGAGGTGCCTCCGAAGAGGACTCCCGCGGCCAGGGCGGCACCGGCGGCGGTGCGGCCGTAGCGGACGACGGGGGTCACCGTGCGCATGTCGCGGCGGTGAGTGTTGATCGCAGTCTTCGACACGTTTCGCTCCCATGCCCCGGGGCCGACGGCCTGTGCTCTCGAACGTTCCGCAGACCTCAACCGGGGCACAGCAGGGGCTTCCGGAGAGGACGTGCCGGGGAAAGGGGCCTCGGCACGGGTACGACCCTAGGCGGAGGGCACCCCCTCCGTCAGTCCACCTGGGAGCATCTGGGGCAGAGCTTGACGGAGCCTTTACTCGGCCGCGATCGGGGTCACATAGAGCTGAGCGGCGACGGCGAGCGGGATCGCGACATCGACGCCGTCGGCGCCCCGCAGCAGGAAGCTGTCGGCCACCCGATCCACACCCATCTCGCTGCCCGGAAGCATGTCGTGACGTGCGAGTTCCTCCAGGAACGCGGGATCGCTCTGGGCGCTCTCGCCGATCCGGACCAGCTGCACTCGGCCCGCGGTGTCCGCGGAGATGACCTCGGGCAGCTCGACACCCCGGTTGGGCAGACCTTTACCGTCCCGGGTGACCGCGCTCTCGCTCGTGCCGGCGATGCCGAGGTCCTCGAGACCGGGGATCGGGTTGCCGTAGGGGTCGAGATAGGGAGGGGCGATCTGGGCGGCGATGCGCTCCTCGACCTCACGGCTCATGACGTGCTCCCAGCGGCACGCCTCCTCATGGACCAGCGAGTAGTCCAGTCCGATCACGTCGAGCAGGTGGCGCTCGGCCAGCCGATGCTTGCGCATGACGTCGGTCGCGACTGCGCTGCCCTGCTCGGTCAGACGGATGCGTCGCTGGTCGTCCAGATGCAGCAGACCGTCGCGCTCCATCCGCGCGACCGTCTGGGAGACCGTCGGTCCCGAATGCCCCAGGCGCTCCGCGATGCGGGCGCGGAGCGGTGCCACGCCGGCCTCGTGCAGCTCGAACACCGTCTTCAGATACATCTCGGTGGTGTCGATGAGTTCGCCGCTCACGAGACTCCCCTTCGTCGTCAAAGAATTGATGCTGTCCATTCTAGTGCTCGCGCGAGGGTTCCACACCCCGTTCGCCCGCGAGCTGACAGGGTGACACGAAAGCTCTCGGTTCCGTGACCGCATCAGTTCGGATCCGTGACCGCAGCAGTGGGGCGCCGGCTCACCCCAGCAGGCTCAGCACATGCAGGAGGACGCCGAAGCCGTTCAGCAGCACGTGCGCGAGCACGATCGCCCCCAGGCGCCGGGTGCGCATCCAGATCACTCCCAGGGCGATGCCGGTGGTGCCCTGCAGGGCGATGACCTGGGCGGCGCTCTCCCCGAGGGACCCGGCTCCGTGCGAGGCGACGTGCATCAGCCCGAACAGGAGGGAGGCGAGCAGCAGGCCCGTGACCGGCCCCAGCAGAGCCTCCAGCCGGGTCTGCAGGAATCGGCGGTACAGCAGCTCCTCCCCCAGACCCGCAGTGATCGCCGTGACGATCGCGGCGATCAGGAGCGTCGCCAGCGGCGGCCACTGGTCGGGCTGGCCGTTCGAGAACGGTCCGACGGTGCTGAGGGTCCCGAGCAGCAGCGCCGGGGCGAGCGGTACCCACCAGCGCAGGCCCGGGCGCGCGATCCGCACCGAGGCACCCCGGCGCCGCGCCAGCAGCCACAGCGAGAGCACCGGGATCACCAAGAACAGGGCCGCCTTGAGCAGCACATAGTCCTCGGGAAGCGGCAGCAGGGGGACCAGCAGCGGGAAGGCGAGGGTGAGCCCCAGCAGCCCGGCCGTCTCCCGCCGGGCACCGACCGGCCGCAGGGTCTTCACCGCGCTCGGGCTCGCCGTGCCTCGCCGGCCGCCGGGGCGGGTCAGCAGCAGGGTGAGGAGGATGCTCAGGAGCGCAGGGACCAGCAGCAGCGGGAGCGGCACCGGGGCGTAACCGGGATCCGCGGAGGTGACGATCCCGCGTGGATGGCGCAGGGTCGTGACCAGGATCGCGGCGGCGAACACGGCACCCAGGGCTACGATCACGACGGGCCGATCGGTGGCCGCGGAGGGCTGCATCCGCCGCACGGGGGCAGACGGTGCGGGAGCTTCGGGGGTCATGACCCCATGCTTCCCGGGTCGCCGCGTGAGCGCCTCCTCCTTCGGTGCCGGATCTCGGGGGGCGAAGCCGCCCGCCATCCCGGACCCCGCCACCCCAGAGCACAGCGCCCCGGTCCCGCAGTGGGACCGGGGCGCTGCGCCAGCGGGACGCTGCGTGAGGCGCTCAGAGCGCCTTGATGATCTCCCGCATCAGCTCGGCGGTCTCGGTGGGGGTCTTGCCCACCTTGACGCCTGCGGCCTCGAGGGCCTCCTTCTTGGCCTGGGCGGTGCCCGCCGAGCCGGAGACGATCGCGCCGGCGTGGCCCATCGTCTTGCCCTCGGGGGCGGTGAAGCCCGCGACGTAGCCGACGACCGGCTTGGTGACGTGGGCCTTGATGTACTCGGCCGCACGCTCCTCGGCGTCGCCGCCGATCTCACCGATCATCACGATGCCGGCGGTCTCCGGATCGTTCTCGAACGCCTCGAGCG
>DXDT01000090.1 GCA_019115335.1 Candidatus Brachybacterium merdigallinarum | reverse complement strand
GGGCGGGTGGGCTGGGATGGTGAGACAGCCGGCGCGGGCTGGGGCGGTGAGTCCCTGGGCGGGGGCCGTGACCTGTCAGCTCCCGACCGCAGCGCGCTGGAGGAGCTTCATCGCCGGGCGCTCGATCACGTCCTCGCCGTCGGGGAGCAGGAGTCGGGAGGGTGAGCCGACCATGTGGGTGTAGTACAGCCGGGTGTACCGGGGCGAGGCCTCGGCGAGGGAGAGCATGTAGGCCATGCCGTCGGTCTGGCGCTCGTCGGTCATCTCCTCGTGGGAGAAGAAGCCCGGCTGCCCCACGCCGTCCTCGGTGTTCCAGATCTCCGCTTCGCCCCAGGAGCCGCTGAACGCGTAGAGCACACGGTCGAGCAGGCAGTCGTCGTAGCCGCTGCAGTAGCGGCTGCCGTACAGGTACGCATTGGTGTCCGCCCAGCCGTGATACGCCACGACCTCGGGGCGGAAGCCCTCCGGGAGGCCGAAGTCCGAGGCCGCGTTGTGGATCTCGTTGCGGTACTGGTCGAGGTACGAGGGGCCCTCGCCGTCCGGGTTGTGCTCGCCGGGTTCGGCGCAGAGCTCGTCACGCGGCACCTCGGCCGTGGCGCAGTTGGTCTTGTAGTCCACCCACGTGCCGCCATTGGACCCGAAGTTGACTGCCGCGACGCTGCATCCGCGCGCTTCGCATTCCGATCGCGCGGCGAGGTAGTACTGAGCCGCGAGGCGCGGCCCGATCACCGAAGGGGCACCGGGCGTGGGGGACGGGTACCCGTTGCCCGCGGTCGCGTTCAGGTTCGGTTCGTTCCACGCCGCGAAGGAGAACTCACCGTCGTATCCCGTGAGGGACTCCCAATCGGTATCGGCATAGACGGCGAAGGCCTCGCGGTACTCCTCCGGGGTGGGCGGGACCGGATCGAACTCCTCGGGGAGGTCGGCGGAGGACAGCGCCTTGAAGGAGATCAGGACCTCGTCGCATCCGCTCGCCTGGGCGTTCTCGAGCCAGGCGGTGTTCGCAGCCCATCCGGAGGGGTGCCGTGGGTTCCCGTCCTCATCGGGCATGGCGGTGTCCCACCCGGTGTAGTACTGGCACAGGCGGGGCCCGCGGATCCTGCCGGGACCGTAGAAGTGGTCGATGCTCTCGATCTGCTCGACGCGACCGTTGAAGCCGACGTCCAGTCCGAAGGCTGGTCGGTAGGGCGGGCTGGGGTCAGCCGATGCCGTCGCCGGCAGGATCATGATCAGCGCCACGGCAGCGGCTGCCACTGCCCGGAGCAGTGACGTCGGGTTCGGGACGGTCCTCATCGTTCTCGCCTCTCTGCGATGGCTGATGCGTCGACAGCGGTCAAGCGGACACGTCCGGGGGATTCTCCCCAGGTCGCGGGGGTGTCCTGGTCGGGGTCGAACTCCAGGCGCCAGCGCCCGGACGGCACGGTGACCGTGACCTGGTGGTGGCCGTCGGCGTCGTGGGAGTGCTCGAGCACGGGAGCGGGGTCATCGGCCCCGCGCACCCGGACCAGCCAGGCGCAGTCGAGGATCGTCTCTCCCGCCCCCGCCCAGTACGTGCCGTGACGGGCCCCGGCGCGGATCTGCTGGACCCCGATGCTCCGCAGCCCGGTCCCCTCGGTCGCGGGCACCGGGGTCACGCTGAGCTCCTGGTCCGCGAGCACGTCGAGGCGGCCGTCGATGCGCAGGTGCCCGGGGGAGAGCCGGTCGGTCTGCCTCTCCTGGAGGGTGTGCACGTCGTGGGGGAGCAGGAGGTTCAGCCCGTGAGCGGCGAGCAGTGGTGGGCGCAGGTCCCGGGCGCGGGAGAGGTGCAGTCCGATCACGGTGGCGTCATCGGGGAGGGCGGCCACGGCGATCCATGAATCTGCCACGGGGTCCTCCCGGTGCCATCCCTCGGCGATGGCGAGCGCGCGTCCCTCCTCGATACGGCCGGCACTGATGAAGCCGTCCGGGAACCGGTCGAGCGTGTACCCGACGACCTGGCGCTGCTGGTTCGGGGATTCGGTCGGGGAGCCGCTGGGGCCCTCCCCCTCGAAGCGGAGGACCGGGCTGAGGTTCATCGCCCATTCGGCCAGGTCCGACCGGTCCGACGGGAGGGCGAGGATCTGGGTGCGGCTGGCGGCCCGCCACGAGACCGACGCGGTCCGGCGTGGCCCGCGGACGAGGGCCGCGCCGTGCTCCGGGTCTCCCCATTCCGACGTCGTGCCCGCCTCGGAGCCGATGCCTCCGGGCACGGGGGAGAGCCCCGAGGAGCCGGCATGCGGTCCCGGGCCGGTCTCGCGGTGCGCTGTCCGGGTCTGGTGATGATGCCACCAGATACCCAGGGCGCAGGCCCGATCGGTCTCCAGGCGTGCCCGATAGTAGGGACGGGTCCGGCCCAGACCGTTGAGCCGTCTGCCGTAGAGCGAACCGTCCCCGGCTTCGGCGTGTTCGCGCTCGACGATGCGCAGCAGGCCCTCGATCAGCTGATCGGCGTCGGGGTCCCGGAACTCCTCCCGGGCCATCAGCAGCACCGGCAGCAGGTACTCCTGACAGTAGGCGTACCGGACCCGGGTGTCCCCGCCGATCCGCAGCAGCCGACCGTCCGACGCCACGAAGCGGCGCAGCCGGTCCCAGAGATCACGCTGATGCCACAGCAGCGCTTCGGGGACCTCGCGCCCCTGGCTGCGCAGATCCAGCAGGGCGAGTGCGGCATTGCTGGCGCAGATCACCATGTACCCGATGTTCAGGTACCCGTGATGGTCCAGGGCGAACGAGTCGAAGAAGTTCGCCCCGGCATGGACGTCACGGACCGTGACCCCGTCGACGACGGTCTCGCAGTGCGCATCGCCGGGCACGGACACGCCGTTGACCAGGAAGCGTGTGGCGGTCGCCCGCCAGGTCGCGGCGCGGGGGTGCTGCGGGAACCGCTCGGCGGTCCGCCACAGGTGGGCACCGCACCAGATGTTCGATTCCGGACGGTTCATGCCGTCCGCCTCCCACCGGCTGCCCCGGATCCCGCCGATGCCGCCGCGCACGTGGTGATCGCACTGCCAGTCCGCTTCGTCGATCAGGAGGCGGTGGAGGCCGTCGCGGTAGCGCGGCTCCAGGTCGGCTTCGAGCTCGTCGATCACCCAGCCGGCCCGTTCGAGCCCCAGCACGCTGATCCAGGTGCGGCCCCACCGGCGCCCGTCCTCGGCGTCGCGGAACCCGGTGACGTGCGTGGCGATGATGTACCGCAGCGCGGCGAGGGCCCCGCTCCTGGCCCAGCGCCGCATCGACGGATCGCTGCTGTGGGTGGCGACGGCACCGGCGGCGGCGAGGTACTGCAGGCAGGTCTGCATGCCCCAACCCGTGTAGCCGGTGCCGTACCAGGCCTGTTCGAGCCCGTCCTCGTCCCGGCGGCTGTGGTGGTCCTGCTCCGTCGACCGCAGCCAGGAGACCAGCCAGGCCTCGACGTCATCAGCCCGCGGACCGTCGGCGGAGTGCGTCCCTTCCTCGGTGGTGCGGGTCGCGGTCATCACTCCTGGCCCTCCGTGGCGTCGTAGGACGCCTGGTACTCCTCGAGGATCTTCGTGCCGCCGTCGTCGAGGAACTTCTGCGCCGCGGGCTTCCAGGCGCTGATCTCCTTGCGGCCGAAGATGATGTCCTCCTCCACCGCGCGGAGGTCGCCCATCAGCGACCCCAGGTTGCGGGAGCCGGTCTCGGAATGGAGGCCGTAGGTGGGATCGGAGACCGACTTCGTGTTCACGGCGTTCTGATGCTCCCAGGAGTCCTGGACCGCCTCGGGACGCCCCGGCGAGTAGATGACCCGGGCCGCGTCGCTGTAGTAGAGCGAGCCGATGTTCACCTCGGTGGCGAGATCGGTGGGAACGGGGTCGGAGCCGTCGAGAGTGTAGTGGCGGTCCACC
Source organism: Candidatus Brachybacterium merdigallinarum (assembly GCA_019115335.1). GTDB lineage: Bacteria > Actinomycetota > Actinomycetes > Actinomycetales > Dermabacteraceae > Brachybacterium > Brachybacterium merdigallinarum. Next base: position 6,727 of record DXDT01000090.1, on the reverse strand, counting down.
AATCCGTACTTGTTCAGCAGGTACTCCTGGGTGCCGAACGGAGCCGCGAGCCAGTCCGCCACCCGCAGCAGGGTGGGCAGACGGTCCCCGACCTCCGCCGAGAACGCGGTGAAGCCGGCGTTCGGCTTCGGGAGGTTCTGGGTGCCCTGGTCACCTTCCATCCCGGGGATCCCCATCGCCTGGATGTCCAGTCCCTCGACACCGGAGTTGGCGATGTAGAGACTGAACCAGGCGATGAACGAATCGGTCATGAAGGTGACCTGGCCGCCGCCGAACCACTGCTTCTTGGTGGAGGCAGGGGTCCCCGCGGCGTCCGGCGTGACGGAGCCGTCCTCGACCAGGGTGCGGGCGGCCTCGAGCGCCTGCTCCTGCCGGTCGTCGAGGAGGGTCGTGCCGAGGACCCCGTCCGAGATCGTCCAGGTGATCGGGATGTCGCACATCCGGCGGATGTGAGCGATCGGGGCATCGGCCCAGGCCCAGCTGTTGCCGCCGGTGAGCTGCTGGGAGATCTCCCGGAGGGACTCGAAGTCGGTGATGTCGCCCTTGTCGATGCCCTCGGCGGCCAGGAGGTCGTTGCGTATCAGGACGCTGTTGAGGCCCACGAGGCCGCGCTGCAGGGGGATCGCTCGGATCGTCCCGTCGATGATGCACTCCTTCCAGGACTCCGAGGGAATGTTCGCCAGTCCCGGGTACTCGGAGATCGCATCGCCCGCGAGGTGCTCGGTCAGATCGGCGGCCTTCGCGGTGAGGAACTGATTGCGCGCCGGCATGTTGCCGACGTAGAAGGCCTCGGGCAGGGAGTCGCCGGCGACCATGGTGGCGAACTTCGAGTCGTAGTCCGCCGCCGGGGTGAGCGAGATCTGCATCTCGCTGCCGATCCGTTCGTTCATCTCCTGCCAGAACGGGTTGTCGCCCATCGCCGGGGGGAGTCCGAAGCTCGTGGGGCCCGAGAAGTTGATGGGCTCGCCGTCACCCGGGGTCTCGGTGCTGAACTGTGCGGGGTCGGCCGGGTAGGCGGTGAAGGCTGCGGGTGACACTCCGTCCTCCGCGGGGAGGTCCGGCTCGACCTCGGTGTACGGGACGTGTGTGGGGAGCACGGACGAGGTCGCGGCGGCCTGCTCCTCGGGCGAGGAGGGGGAGGAGTCACCGCAGCTGCTGAGGACGGCCGCGGCGCCGAGACCCAGAGAGCTGCCGAGCAGGGAACGACGGGTGACGGGGTGCATGGCAGGGAACCTTTCGGGAGAGATGGCACATCAGCCTTTGATGGCGCCGGTGAGTGCTCCCTTGGCGAAGTGCTTCTGGAGCCAGGGGTACACGAGGAGGATCGGGACCACCGAGATGACGAGGATCGCCATCTGCAGGGAGGCCTGGGCGGGGATGGCATCAGCGGCGAGGTCGTAGCCGGTGATCGAGGTGTCGTCGACCACGTAGGTGCGCAGGACCAGCTGCAACGGCCACATCGAGGAATCGTTGAGGTACAGCAGCGCGGAGAAGAACGAGTTCCAGTAACCGACCGCGTAGAACAGGCCGATGACGGCGAGCGCCGCCTTCGACAGCGGCAGCACCACCTTCGTGAGGATCTGCAGCTCGGAGGCGCCGTCGATCTCGGCGGCCTCGAGGAGATCGGGCGGTATGGATCCGAAGAACGATCGCAGCACGATGACGTTGAAGCCGCTCAGGGCGGTCGGGACGATCACTGCGGCGAGCGAGTCGATGAGCCCGTAGGACTGCACGGCCAGATACATCGGCAGCAGGCCGGGGCTGAAGAACAGGCTGACGATCACGAGGATCGTCAGGAGGCGCCGGTAGGGCAGTCCCTTCCGCGTGAGCGTGTACGCGAACAGCGAGGTGACGGTCAGGCTGAGCAGCGTGCCGCAGACGGTGATGAAGATGCTGATCCCCAGTGCGCGGGTGACGATCCCGCCGGAGAGGATCGCCTCGTAGGCGGAGAGGTCCAGCTGTTCGGGGAAGAGCACCAGCCCGCCGGCTCGTGAGATCTGCTCCGGCGGCGCCATCGACGTCGAGATGATCGCGACGAACGGCATGATCACCAGTGCGCAGGCGATGCCGAAGAAGACGGCCTTGATCACCGAGGCGCCGGGTGAGGGCAGCGGCTGACCGCCGACCAGGATGTGCTTGCGTCGGTGACGCGGGCGACGGGCGGGGGAGCGGAGCTGGGTGGTGGTCATGAGCGGTACAAGCCGTCCTCTCCGAAGGCGTGGGCGAGCTTGTTCGCTCCCCAGACGAGCACGACCCCGACCACACCCTTGACGAGGCCGACAGCCGCGGCCACGCTCCAGTTCTGGTCGATGATCCCGTTGTTGTAGACGTAGGTGTCCAGGACCTCGGAGGCATCCAGTCCCACGGCCTGCTGCTGGAGGAAGATCTGCTCGAAGCCGACGGTGAGGGAGTCGCCGAGCTTGAGGATGAGCAGCAGGATGATGATGGGCCGCATCGCCGGCAGCGTCACGTGCAGCATCTGGCGCCAGCGCCCCGCACCGTCCATGGCCGCGGCCTCGTACAGCTGGACGCTGACCTGGGAGAGCACGGCGGTGAACAGGATCGTGGCCCAGCCGGAGTCCTTCCAGATCACCTGCGAGGTGATCAGCGGGATGAACGCATCCGGATTTCCGATGATCGACATCGTCTCCAGGTCGTGGCTGCGCAGGAAGTTGTTGATCATCCCCGCCCCTCCGAGGAACTGCTGGAAGACGGCCACGACGATGACCCAGGACAGGAAGTGGGGCAGGTACAGCACCGACTGCACGATCCGTTTGAGGCGCTCGGACAGCATGCTGTTCAGCGCGAGCGCCAGCACGATCGGGATCGGGAACACCACGACCACCTGGACCAGGGTGATGATGAGGGTGTTCGTCAGCGCGTTGAGGAAGCGCGGATCCCCGTCGGTGATCACCCGGAAGTTCTCGAACCCCACCCACGGGCTCTCCGCGATCCCGATGAAGGGCAGGTAGTCCTTGAAGGCGATGATGTTCCCGGCCAGGGGGAGGTACTGGAAGGCGAGCAGCAGCACCACCCCGGGCAGCGCCATGAGCACCAGGAGTGCGGCTCCGCGCCGTCGCGGCCCGGAGCCGGACGGGCGGCGGCGTGATCCGGGGCTTCTGCCCGGGGGCGTGCCGTCGTCGGTGTCGAGGAGACCCTCTATGGTCCCGTCGGGTCCTCGGTCGCCGGTGGGTTCGGCCTCGGACGTCGAGGGAGCTCTCACCTCAGCGTTCACATCGCCTCCTGCTGGTTGCGACTCCGTGCCGGCCGGTCCTCGATGACCGCAGGCGGAGCTGGTGCTGACGAAGGTAAGCACCCGGTGTGACGTGGAGCAACCTAAACGATCACAATCGCTCAGGTATCAATCGCAAGCGTGCACTGAAGTGATCGCATCTGGCACTATGGGCCCATGCACAGCACTGTGGAGGATCTCCACGGGCGCTCGCCGACCAAGCGTCGCGAGCGCATCCTCTCCGTGCTCCGTGCGCGCGGAGCGGCCCGGGTCGCCGATCTCGCAGCGGAGCTCGGGGTGTCCGTGCCGACGATCCGTCGCGACCTCGCCGTCCTCGAGAAGCGCGGCATGCTGGCCCGGGAGCACGGCGGCGCGGTGCTCTCCGGCGCTGCACCCTCACCGGCCAAGCAGTCCTCGGTCGACGAGGAGCAGCTCGTGATCGGGATGGTCGTGCCGCGACTGCAGTACTACTTCCCCGAGGTGATCCGCGGTGCCAAGTCCGCGGCCGATGCCGTCGGGGCGCGTTTCATCCTCCGCGAGTCGATGTACGAGCGGCCGGGACTCGACCGGGAGCAGGCGGGCCTGCTGTTCGCCAAGTCGGGGATCCATGGCCTGCTGATCGCCCCCGAGCTGCGCCATGACGAGTCCCAGGCAGTGGTGGCGTGGCTGGACTCCCTGCCGATCCCGGTGGTGCTGGTGGAGCGCCAGCCGCCATCCGGCTGGTTCGTCGAGCAGCTGCAGTGGGTGGCCACCGACCATCGCCGCGGCGGGCAGGCCGCCGTGGAGCATCTCCATCAGCAGGGGCATCGCCGGATCGGCTTCTTCGGCGTCGACAACGTCACCGGTACGCAGGTTCGGCACGGGTGGCACGACACCCTGCTGGCCAAGGGCATCGATCCCGAGGAACAGCTGATCGGGCCCTCGGGGGCGTTCTCGAACGCGGATGAGCACTCCTCGTTCCAGGAGGTGGTGCGGCGCGTGCGCGAAGGATCGCTCACGGCACTGATCGTCCAGCCGGACCCGGATGCGCTCGCCCTCGGGCAACGCTGTCAGGAGCAGGGCATTCGCATCCCCGAAGACCTTGCGATCGTCGCCTACGACGACGAGATCGCGCTCATGGGCGAGCCGCCGATGAGCGCGGTGCGGCCCCCGAAGTTCCAGGTGGGCCACCAGGCGATGACGACGCTGATCTCCCGGATACGCCGCGGACCGGACTCGGCCCCGATGGAGCTGCTGCTGCGACCACGGCTGAATGTGCGCGGGTCCAGTGTGGGGCACGGAGGATAGCGCGGGAAGGGTCGGGCCACGTCGTGACGTGCCCGGGGCGGGAGCCATGTCGTGACGTGCCCGGGGCGGGTACGGGACGTATACCGGGTGCCATGCCTATATAGGCACAGCACCCGGCCCTGGTCCAGTACTCGACGATGGTCCAGCCCTCGACGACGGTCCAGCAGTCGATGACTGTCCAGCCCTCGACGACGAGGGCGTGAGCACGTGCGCACGCCGTGGGGAGTTCTCTCCGGGGAGAAGTACCCGGGGAGTGTCCCCGGGGAGTTCAGCCCATCGCGCTGGCTGCGGTATGGCCATAGGTTTCAGGTGCTGGGTGCGGGCCTCATGGAGGGGACGAGGCGAGGCACGGGGCTGATGCGGAGCGGATGCTGCGCGCCGGACGGCGGGGGCCGCCGGCGGCAGCGGGGGACTGCTCCGGGACATCGGCCTCGTGCCCGCACCCGGTGCAGGGTCGGTCCCGTGGTCAGCTGGTGCAGTCTCACCCCCGTGGATCCAGCAGCGCGAGCACCGCGCTGGCCGCGGCCTCGGTGCCCACGCGCAGGGTGGGCTGCTGGTCCGGGGCGAACTGCGGGGAGTGGTTGGGCACGGGCTCGCGGCCCTCGACGAATCCGCCCAGCCCCCAGTAGCAGTACGGCGCCCCGAAGGCGTCGGGGATCACCGAGAAGTCCTCGGAGGCGGTGATCGGCTCCATCTCCTCCACACGGTCCGGGCCGAACTGGGCGCGGAACGCCTCACGCACTCGTTCGGCGATCTCCGGGTCGTTGTCGGTGACGGGGAAGTGGTTGTGCAGCTCGAACTCGGGCTCGCGAGGCGACCGGGCGGCCTCGCACTCGGCGCGGACCATCCGCTGCACGCCCTCGACCAGGTGATCGAGGACGTCCTCGCGGTAGGCGCGGAAGTTCAGCGCCATCTCGGCCCGGTCGGTGATGATGTTCGCACTGCTCCCGGCGTGCAGCGCACCGACGGTGACCACCCCGAAGTCGCCCGGAGCGATCTCGCGCGCCACCAGGGTCTGCAGACGGGTGACGATCGCTGCGGCCAGCACCACCGGGTCCACGCCCAGGTGCGACATCGAGCCGTGGGAGCCGCTGCCGTGCACGGTCACCCGCATCGACACCGAGAGGGACATCATCGGGCCGCTCGCCACTGCGACCCTCCCGGCGACCGGGGTGGTCAGCACGTGCTGGCCCAGGCACACATCCGGCGCCGGGACCTTCTCCACCAGACCGTCGGCGACCATCGCGGCGGCCCCGGCGGCGATCTCCTCGCCCGGCTGGAACAGGGCGATGAACGTCCCCGACCAGTCCTCGCGATGCGCGGCCAGCAGCCGCGCGGCTCCCAGCCCGGCGGTGACGTGCACGTCGTGCCCGCAGGCGTGCATCGTGGGCCGCAGCTCGCCGTCGGCATCCTCCTGGGTGTGCGTGGAGGCGTAGTCCAGGCCTGTCGCCTCCTGGACGGGCAGGCCGTCGACGTCGGCGCGCAGCAGCACGACCGGACCTTCCCCGTTCTCGAGCACTCCGACCACGCCCCCGCCGATGCTCTGGACCTCGTAGCCGTACTCGCCCAGCTGCTCGGCGATGATCCCGCGGGTGCGTTCCTCCTGCATCGACAGCTCGGGGTGGCGGTGCAGGTCCTCGTACAGCGGTCCCTGCCACTGCTCGTACTCGTCCAGGGCGGCGGTCATGCGCGGGGTGAGCAGGGGCATGGCGGGTCCTCTCCAAGCTCCCCGCAGCGGCCGTTCACGGCCGGCGGGCAGCGAGCGTTCCAGTGACGACAGGCTGTCCCGCCCGAGCCTAGCGAAGCACCCCCGAGGGCCTCGCCGTGAAGCGGCACCGGGAGCGTCGCGGAGCGCTCCACTCGAGGGTGTGATCCGCCTGACCCTGCGCCTGCGGCTCTTCCGCGGAAAGCCTCTGCGGCCCTACGCTGATCCCGTGCACGGAAGATGCTCCCAGAACAGCATCTGACCAGCGAGAACAGAGACCTGGGCGGCGTGCGCACAACACCGCGAGAAGGAGGGACCCCGAATGGATTCGCGCCCCGAGATGCCCATCGGCCAGACGCTGCAACCGAGCACCGAGACCGGATCGATACCGGTGGTCCCGGAGCCCCGGAACACGGGTGCCCAGTCCACTACCTGGCGCAGCACCGCCGGCGCCATCGTGGGCCTCGTGCTGGCCTTCCTCGCGATCACGCTGATGAGCCTGT